>CALFSX010000038.1 GCA_937916515.1 uncultured Planctomycetaceae bacterium
GAAACACGTCGCCTTTTTCAACTGCCCATCAAACACAACTTTCTACAGTAACTCTTTCGCTGACCGTGTTGAATCTGCTTGCGGCAGCCTCACTTAACGTGGCGGCAGCGCAGGATGGGGCCAGCATTTATGCACCTGCAGGTACGAACTCCAGCGGATATTCAATGGGATCCGAGTCCCCCCTGTACAACGGTTTGCCGGCTGAATACAACAACGCGCCGTACGTACCTCCATCCGGGTTCATTCCAGCGATCAGGCTCAATGCAGGTTTAACGCAATCGTTGTTGGACTTTCAGAATCGACAGGCTGACAAAGAGTTGCTGTTGATCGATCCAGCGTTCCATGGTGGAACCGAAGGTGTGGGGCTAACGCTGGGAGGTCAGTTGCGTGCGTCGGCAATGGTTGGTCGAACAAATACGACAGACAAGTTTTCTTACCTTGGGCGTTTTCCGACGGACTTTACCGGCAATACGGTGACTGATGCTCGCCTGTTGCAGGCGAATCAGGCCTTTGTTGCTCGCTTTTCTCCGTGGGCTCATGGTTACATGGAGACGTTGTTTTCAGACGTATTTACCTTTCCAGCGCCGAAGCAAGGCAGCTTTCAAATGCGTCAGGCCTATGTTGTGTTTGGAAATCTGGAGCAATCTCCGTGGTACGCTTTCATGGGTAAAAAGACGGTGTCGTTTGGAGATATGGGGACGCTTAGTCCGTTTAGCCAGTCAATGATCTGGCATTATTTTTCACCGCTTGCCGAAGGCATTGGTGGCGGCTATGCGGCTGGCGGTTTCAACCTGTCAGCCACAGCATTGAATGGCAGTCGTGGTATTCGTGTTGCTGACAGCGAAGAAAAAGGCCACCTGAATAATTTCGCTGTGAATGCTCGATACGACGTACCGTTCGGCGACGATGCAGGACTGGCGATCGGCGCAGGGTATCTGCACGGAAGTATTTATGATGGTCCCACTGCTGAACATCTGGATCCGACAGTGGTTGGCCCCATGAATGGACTTTGGGATGTCAATGCTTCGATTTTTTGGGGCAGTTGGCAGTTTGAAGGTGAAGTTGTTCAAACAATGAATGAATGGCCAACCACGTCGCACAAAGTAACGGCTTATCGGCTGGAATCAGCTTTGGATCTGCTGTGGCTTGGGAAAGACATGAGATTGTCCGGAAGTTGGAGTGAAGGGATTCAGGGGCCGAGGTCGGCGGAATACGAATTCAATCAGCAGTTTGTACTTGGTCTGCAATGCGACCTTTCGCCGAACGTGATTATGTCTTTCGAATACATTCGCAGTATGGGGTTTGCGCCATTGATCAACGTAACAACGGTCAGCGATAAAAGTGTGGTGCAGAACTCATTTGTGTTCGGACTTACTCTGACGCTGTAAGTCCAGCGGCGCAATTAAGATTCTGACTGTTCCTGAACATCCGTGGATGACGTTGGTGAACTAATACCGAACTCCCCTGTCTCATCCTGTGCTTCAGCTATAGGGCACAATTGGCCGACGAACCTGCCGAATACCAATGCGGCCAACATCATGGCGGCGGTCGTCATGATCCAGTCGATCTGCCAGCTTAGGGAACTGAACTTCCAGCCGTCGATGCCTATCATCCACGAGGCAAGTGCCAGCCTGCTCCAAACAAGAAGAAACGTCAGCAACATTGCAAAAAATGCCGGTGCGATCGCACGCTCTTCGAATCGTGTGATTCCTTGGCGGATTGCGAATACGATTACCGCCAGCGTGGGAAGGGTAATCACTGCCAGCATCCCGCACGCTTGCCAACCAAGGAATGCTCCTGTTACCAGAAACGAGTTGTGAATCGCGGCGATATGTGGCCATGTCAACGACGAAGTTTGTTTCGGCTGACTCAACGGCCACGTCACGATTCTGCCAAACACTGCTCCACCCAGCAGCCCGAGGATTCCATCCAGAAAACCGACAAGAGTGACGCCCGTCCAATAGCGTCCACCCGGATTCAGTATGGTATCGGTCCATTCAAATCCGGCGCCGATAGACTGGAAAGTTTTGGAATACATGAACCATCCGGGCACCGGACGAAGTTCCGGCCACATAGTACCGCATACCAGGCCCACGATTAGAGCAAAGACCGTAAGTCGTTTTTGGGGTGGGTGTTGATCAAAGCCGATCATTGCCACGGCAAGTACCACAATCAGCAAGCAGCAGTGATAAAGATAAATTCCCAACAGGTCCCATTTCGCAAACCAGACCAGCCAAAAGCCGGGATTGACGTGAAAGTGGTCGGGGTGACGCAATGGCAGGTTTGTCGCGCCGGTCAGTAGTTCGCCAAACAACAATGCCAGAAATATTCCGCCACAAACGGATTCAATGATGGGGTATCTGGCAGCAATCGGTAATTGGCAATAGCGACATTTACCCTTTAAGAAAATCCAGCCGAATACGGGGATGTTGTCACGAGCTGCCAGTGGAGTTTCGCATCTGGGACAACGAGATTTCGGTTTACCAAGCGACATTCCAGCAGGCAGGCGATAGATGACAACGTTCAGGAAGCTTCCGAAACACGCTCCCAGAACAAAGATCCATGCCGCGATGATGAACTGCATGCCGATCATCGGCAGGTTCGTGTCAGCATTATATTTGGCGAATATCAACGCCGCGTTCATGCCAGTTTCGGCGCAACAGATCGGTTGAAATGCAACTGTCATTGCTGACAGGCACGCCGCGCAAGCAAAGTATGTTTTAATTGATCGCCGCAAAGTACGGAGCTTGAAAAATTCAGTTTTGTACGATTTCGGGTTTGTTGGTCGTCGTTACGCCGGCCGGTTGTGCAGGCCTTGTTTATCGTTCTTTCAGCACCATATCAATGCACATGACGGCTCCCATGATGAGCTGTCTTAGAGGGTTGCCGGTTGGGACTTCGTCGGATATTTCAAGGACATAGTTGTCAGCGGATGTGAACATTTCTTTTCCAAGTCCGGCCCACTTTTTTGAAACATGTGCCAGTTCCACATTTCCGGACATGAACTTAAAATCCCAGCCGGTCCACTTCCCTTTTAACTGACAAAGCTCGCGATCGTCAGGGCCAAGCACTCGAAACGCCCCGCCAACGGAAAAGAACTTCTGTTTGAAGCCTCCGATTCGAACGTCGTTTTCGTCAAGCACATTGACCGTTGACAGGAATAACGAGATGCCTCGCTGGACGCTTAGAATTGGTTCTCCAGACGGTGTTCTTAAGTCGACATGAAACGGGGTCATCGTTTTGTAGTCGGTGAATCTTAGCATCTTTGTAAACATACCCAGACGCTCTTCGCGGCAATGGATGAGCTCTTCACCTGTTTCCGGATCGAAGATGTCGTAGTTGCTGGCCGCCTTAAACATCCCGACTTTCTCTTTGACAAGATACAGGTTGCGGTTCAGCACAGGATGCATGGCGTTTTTCCGGCAGGAATGTGAATGTTGAGCGTCTTTGACTTACTCCAAATTGGCGTCGCCTGCATGATCGTTGATGAACCTGCCGTTTGCAATGTATTGATGATTGGGCAGTCTTTCGTCTCACATACGCGACTATAATTCTGGTTCGAAACTGTGGTCCGAAAGCGTTCAATCTGCTGTTTTCGTCACCGCGTCGTGTTCGGGCGGCAACATTCCGCTGTGTTGATTTCTGTCCTGAAAAGATCATCAGTACCTGATGCATTTTGGAGCTGCACGGCGAAACGAAGAAATTTCATGCCGGCAGCGAATTTTGCCGACTCGATAAGTGAATAGCAAAAATTCCTGACAAGGGGTTCGCCCTTGATCCAGTGGTGTGGCATTTAGAAAGACGTAGGACGTTCCAATCGCCGAGCCGCTCCGTTGTCGCTACGACCAACATGCGCGCACCATGCGCATCATTTTAAGTAAGACTCTAAATGAGGTTTCATTGATGTTAAGGCTTGCCACAAAATTTCTGCCGGAACGATCCGCATTTCAGCAAGCGCACGACGCAGGATTTCGACACGCAGAATTTTTTCTGAATCGCGACTTGCTGGAGCGAGTTGACGACATTTTGGCGCTGGCTCGGCAGTTTGACATGCGTTATGCCCTGCACTTCCCCAATAAAGCTGACTTGCAGGAAGTTCATCTGCAGGAGTGTGTGCGTTTATTTCACGAAGTGAATGCCTCGGCAATTGTGATTCATCCTCCACTGCTGAAAAAGTACGCCGATCAACTGCGGGCGATTGATTCCGGTGTGGTACTGGCGATTGAAACCATGCGAGTTCCAGCGGATGAGTTGCTGGCGTGGGTGGAGCAGCATCAGGCTGTTACTCTGGACATGGAACACATCTGGATGTTTACGTTACCGGAGGCTTCGCTTGATGAATTTCTGAAACTGGTTCGGTCTGTGTTTCAGCACCATGCACATTGCGTAAAGCACGTACACATGCCCGGGCAATTGCCGGGCCATGGAGAGCATCGTCCTATGTACACGTCTCGCGAATTCTGCCTGGGTGTTTTCGATATTCTGGCGGATTTTTCCTTCGACGGATTGGTTGTGTCGGAAGTTGATATGCCGTACCAGAATCCATTCGACTTACGAATGGACGCGTTGCTGTATGAAGGCTGGCTGCACAAGCGAACGGCTGAGCAGCAAGCATGATTAGAGACTGGGGGCTTACAAAAACTGATGCGCGCACGGCGTGCGTCATTACTCGTGGCCACAACGCAGCAGCTTGGCGATTAGAACGGCCCACGTCCTGTCGCGATCCACGCCACCGGGGCAAGGGCGAAGCCGTTGTTCGGATTCAGTTGTCGTGGTTAGCATTCTTAGACGCTCTACGGTTTTGCTATTGAAGTTGTATGTCGCCCAACATTATTGGCGTGGTTTCAGGCGATCAATTTTGGGAACTTCAATCGGCGGTGAATCAATGGCTTCCCCTGATAGTGTCAGGGAGTTGACCGCGGTCAGTGCATTCTTCACTTCTGCTAAACCATCGTATAGTCCAAAGGTCAGTGTGATGTGTCGGCTTTCTCCGGCTGCAAGCTTTGGTACTCGACCAGCAGCTCGTTCGACGCTGCGATTGTTGGGGAAGTTTGTGCCAGGTTCGATGCCTGTTACATAGCCATCCTCAGACGCTCCCGTGTTTTTCCAGACGGTCAGGTACGGCAGTTGATTCAGTGACCAGCTGATCGATGCCGCTGTGTTGAAAGCTTTGTCGTGAATCAGGGCTGTGGTGTGATTGTTCTGGTCGCCTTTGGGTGTCAGCAGGTAGACCTGTTCCACAAAGCCAGCTTGTGGAGCGTCGAACGTGTGCCAGCGATCCAGGTCTTTGGCCGCATGGTCGTTGAATGGTTGAACGTCTGTTGCCGGAGCGACAACGCGAGCGCCTTCTTGCAGAATTGGGCTGCCAAAGTTGGCGTGGTAGATAATCTGGAACTCCTGTTCCTGCGATCCTGTGTTGCGGATTTCGTCCTTCAGCTGAAAAGTATTCTCACCCGGTACCACGATCAGTTCTGTGTGAAGTTCCAGCTTGGGGCCAAACAGAAATCGTTCGTTGACTAAACCTTTGATGTGAATTGCATATGGTGCAGTCCTATCAACCGCAACTTCCACATGGCTGGCCGGTATGTTGGAGATTTTGCCGTGCAGCGTGAGTTCCATTTCTGATTCTTCGCCAACATTGTTCACGAATTTGTCGGTTCCGGGGTGGCCGTTGTTTTCCAGCCCGCAGCGGCACATAAATTCGTTGAAGCCTTCAAGCCATCCCAGTCCTCCTCGACTTGCAAGGTTGATGTACTGTGGGTGGACCACCTCTTTTACGGGGCTGTCCCACTTCAGGTGCACGTTGCCCATGCGTACGGACATGATTCCCATGCCGCGTGTTGGGCACAGTACAATTTCCATTCTGCCGTTATTGATAACAATCTGTTCGACGCCTTCCTGTCGCCCCCCATGCAGAGTGCTTTTTTGAATCCACCAGTGATGGTCGCAGTGAGGCGTTACATTTTCGGACGAGGTTCTCCATTCGACGTCGTTTCGCGACGGTGAGGTTGACGAAATGACGTGTCGAAACGGCTCATCACAAAGCCCGGCAGCAGGGAAGATTAAAAGGGAATTAAGTAGCAGAATGAATTTAGAGCTTGGTTTCACAGGTCAGCCTCTGGTGTTTTGGGATTCAGTGGATGTTGCGTGCTGGTGACGCGTGTTGCTGAATGTTTTTGAGTGGATGTTTGGCTTTGATTCGTATGTTGTTTGATGTGGAGGAGCGTTCGTGTAGCCCGGCGGAACGGCGCAAGTTCTGCTAACTTGCGCTAAGCGGGCGCCGTCGGCAAAGTCCCCAGGTGTTTCTGGCTGAGTTTCACAGCGTCAGGAATTTTCGGGGCGTTGCGACAGTAAGGATTGTCTGGCGATGTTCAGATTTGCCAACCCTTCGTCAAATTACGAATAGGAATACTTATCGTGGAGACCGATTGTATGTTCAATGATCAGCACAATCTGTGTTGAGACGTCCTGGTTTGTTGACAATTCCTCAGGAAAACGGCTAGCATCGCATTCCTTTCTAACTGAATTTTTCGTTTAAATCGTATCAATTCTGGTTTTGCTCATTCTTGAGCACGCTCCAACAATGAGTTTGGAGTGCTTCTCGACTACTCCTTTGTCTCAGGGCTATTTATGTCATCCAGCGTCCCGGACCGAAAATCCCGGCATGTGACGGGTCGCGTTCCAGTCATGTCTGAGACGAAGTATGACGTGGCCACAGCCGCTCAGATTGCCGTTTTTCTGGGGCTGCTGGGTTTTGTTGGAATCCTGATTGCGATCTGGCTTAGTAATCTGCTGCCGGAACATCAGGCGATTCCGATGATTATGGAATCTGGCGATGGCGGCTGGGAAGATGGTTCGCCAGACGAAACTCTGAACGTGGAATCTCCCGAAGATCCTTCAGACGATCCGTCTTTGTCGAATGATCAAAGCGAAAGTCAGCTGGAACAAATCACTGAGCAGATGGTGTCGTTGTCTGATACGGCGGCCACTTTAACCAATCCCAATGACTTTTCTGACGCATCTGGCGGTGGAAACCCCGGCAGTGCCAGCGGTACGGGCGGTCGGCCACTTGGCACCGGCGGAGGCGGAAGCGGCGGAACAAAGCGAGAACAACGCTGGTTGATTCAATTTGCTGAACAGGGCAATTTGAAGTCGTACGCAAAGCAGTTGGATTTCTTTAAAATCGAACTGGGTTGTGCGTTTAAGGATGGGCGAATTTACTATCTCAAAAACATGTCGACCAATCCAACGTTACGCGAACAGCGGATGAGCGCCGATGATAAGCGTTTGTTTATGAGTTGGACGGGCGGGGATCGAGTTAAAGCGGATATTGAATTGTTGGTGAATGCGGGAGTCAAGGATGCCGCTGCGGGTGTTCCTCTGCATTTTTACGACCCGGCAACCGAACAAATGCTGGCTCGATTGGAGCTGGATTATGGTGGTCGAACGGCGGATCAAATTCGCAGAACATATTTTCAGGTTAAGAAGTCTGGCAGCGGTTTTGAGTTTACCGTGACCAGTCAAAAGTTACGCTAACTGTTGAATCCATTGTTTGCTGTTACTCACACGATCATTAAGTGTACTTGGGGTCGTATTAGATCCGGGAAGTTCTTATGCAATACTTGAGTCTGTCGAAACACTCGTCTGCATTGACGTCATTTGCGCAGGTTGATCTTTCGTCAATCCTGTACTGGTTTGGCCAGGGGATCTATCTGGCCATGGCCGTTGCTGCGATATACGGCCTGTATTGTATTGTGATGTTGATGCGTCGAGTGAAAGAAAAAAGCTTTCCGGGGCGTGAGGCGGCTGACGCATTTCTGGATGATGTTGGCGAACTTCTGGAAAAGAACGACTTTGAAGGTGTAACGGAAGCCTGTGATACTCCTGAATTGTGGTCGCGAGCCGTTCCCCAGCTTGTGCATGTGGCCGTTGAGAACCGCAACAAGCCGATTAAGAAAATTAAGGGGATTGTTGGTGAATTTTTCTCCCGCGAAATCCTGTCCGACTTTGATGCTCGCACTTCCTGGGTGAACACGATTATCAAATCGGCTCCGATGTTGGGGCTGTTAGGTACAGTGTCAGGGATGATTATGGCGTTCGGTAAGATCGCCGGCACAGGTGAGTCCGGTGTTAAGCCTTCAGAGCTTGCGGAAGACATTAGTTTCGCTCTGTTTACCACGGCGGCCGGGCTTAGTATTGCGATTCCACTGGTTGTATTTGTGGCGATGACTCAAACCAGAATCGCACGATTGCAGGATTCTGTGCAGGAAAATATGGGTACGTTTTTCGACGATCTGGAGGCTGCTCAGGTACGCGGCGACGCCTAAGTTTGGTGTCGTGGTTTGAGTTACACCTTTAGGAGATGTTCGAGTGTTCGAAGACGGTGGCATTGGCAGCAAGAAAAAGAAGAAGGACGAAGCCGAACTGGACATTACGCCCATGATCGACGTCGTTTTCCTTTTGCTGATTTTCTTCATGGTCACATCCACCATGCAGGGAACGCCCGACAAGGACATTCCGCCAGCAGCTTCCGGAACAAACGCCAACGCCGCCGGTTTTATAAATGTGACCATCTTTGCTCCGGAATCTTCAACTTCGACCGGACGTATTACGCTGGACGATGTTCCGGTCACACTGGATCAGGTGAAGGCGGAACTTATTCAACGCACGACGCTGGGCGAAGAAGTGAAGGTGATGATCTACGCCGAACGCGATGTGCGATCAGGAACTGTCGGAGAGGTTGAACAAATTATTGGCGAGGTGGCCAGCGAAACAGAGAAGGAGATTCTGATGAACTTTGCCGTCCGAGACCAACGCTGAGATTCAGCAGAAAGTTGTTATGTCTGATCTGGTAGATAAAACGCTTGGCGAGTTTCGCCTGCTGAGACCGCTCGGCAGTGGCGGCATGGCCGACGTTTACCTTGCTGAACAGGTCACCCTGCAAAGAATGGTCGCAGTTAAGGTGCTGAAACCCGCCTTGATGGCGGCGTCTGGTGAAACCATGCTGGCCCGCTTCAAACAGGAAGCCATGATGGCCGCCGGTTTGAATCATCCAAACATCGTGCAGGTTTACACCATTGGTGAGGACGAAGGGTATCACTTTATTGCTCAGGAGTTTGTGCAGGGGAAAGACCTTGCCAGCATTCTGAAGACAAAAGGTGTACCTGATATCGGTTCGTGTCTGCACGTCATCCGTCAGGTGGCATCGGCGCTAAAGGCTTCTGGCCAGGCCGGGATCGTCCATCGCGATATCAAGCCGGAAAACATACTTGTCACCAAAAAGGGCGAAGTGAAGGTTGCCGACTTTGGATTGGCCCAACTGCATGATAACCCCAATTCGGGCAATATCACTCGCGAAGGAATGACCCTCGGCACGCCACTGTACATGAGCCCCGAACAGGTCAGCGGTAAGGAGCTTGACCCGCGATCTGACGTTTATTCCTTTGGTGTCACGTGCTACCAGATCCTGTGCGGAAAGACTCCGTTCAAGGGAAACAATGCGTTGGGGATCGCAGTTCAGCATTTGAACACTGCCCCGCCACCGTTGAAGGAACAAAATCCGAAGCTTCCGGATGTGATTTGCCGCATGGTTCATCGGATGATGGCTAAGCGGCGTGCTCTTCGCTATCAATCTGCTGCTGACGTCTATTCAGATCTGAAGGTTCTGGTAGCCGCTTATAAGCAGGGGCGAGATATCGCTCTGGTTAAGCTGCCCATTCTTGACCAATTGGACGCGGCGGCGAAGAAGGCGAAACAGGAAACTCCAGGAATGCCGGCTGCGAGTTCGCAAAACGCCGGAACGTCGTCTGGCAGTTACGACGACGTTGATACATTTCTGATGTCGGACGATGACGACTATTCTGCAGCCACGGTTGCCACTGCGTCTGTCTCAACGCGAGATGCGTTTGATGCAGGTTCTGCCAAGAAGAAAGTTTCGGCGACCACAAAGGCAGGCAAAACCAAGTCGATTGTTACTGTGGTTTTGCCGTCGTGGATTGAAGAGGACGAAGAAGACCAGCCGATGGGGCGACCCGCCCCGGAGTTTGAGGAAATGGACCTCACGCCGATGGTTGACGTAACGTTTCTGTTGTTGATCTTCTTTATGATTACAGCTGCCTTTAACCTGCAAAAGAAGATTGACGTGCCGCCGGCGAAGACAGACGAAAGCTCTACGACAGTCAATCAGGATCCCGAAGACAGCGCGACTGTTGAAGCTGAAATTGACGCTCAAAACACCATTTTTATTGATGATGCCAGAGCTGAAAACTTTGCTGAAGTGCTGCAATTTCTGAAGACTGCGAAAGCGTCGTCTGACAGTGTTGAACTGAAATTGACAATTGATCCCGAATCAACCCACGAAAAGCGAATTCAAGTGGCCGACGCTGCCGCGCAGGCAGGCTTTACCAAAATCAATTCTCGTATATCTGAGGTTAATTAGAGCTGTTTTCCGGAATGAAGTTAGCCGCGTTGCTGTGGCGAATTTGAACTTAATTATTAACGACAAGTCAGGGCCTGCTGCCTGCATAAGGCAACAAGGAAACGCAAAAGCATGACGACGTCGCGATTGCGTATGGATATGTAACGAAACGTTTCTGCAAAAATTTATTTTGGCGAGGCGCTGCCTCAAATTATTCGAGCTATCGCTCAGAAACGCGACTTTGTCGCACTGACAAACTTGAATCAATGTGAACAAGTTGCCTGCAACAACAAGTCCAATAGAAGCTGGGTGCACAAGTGCCGACGGAAGACTACGACGAATACGACGACGTCGATGAAATCGAAGAAATTGACGAGTTCGATGACGTTGATGAAGTCGACGACATTGAAGAAGTTGATGACATCGAGGAAGTTGATGAGATCGAAGAGCTTGAGGAAGTCGAAGAAGTCGAGGACCTTGATGGAAAATCGATCGACAAGGGGCGTCGTCAACTTCAGCGGGGCAAGTTGTCTGAATTCAGTGACAGGCTGACCGGCGGAGCGGCACGTCCAGGTCAACAGGAAATCAAACGCTCGCCATTTGTAATGGTAATGGCTGGAGCAATTCTGGGCCTTGTGTTGCTGGCGGTTGTGTTCGGCGTGATGATCGTGTCTGCCAGTGAGCAGCGAAGCTTCGACACGGCGATGGCCAAGCTGAAGGAAAAGTCTTATCCGGAAGCTGAAAAACGCTTCGAAGGATTCCTGCAGGCATATCCCAGCGGCGAATACTCAGAACAGGCTCGCATCGGTTTGCATAAGTCTCGTGTTCTGAAATACACGGCCGCCGAATCTTATTCTGTAGCCGCAGTTGGCGAAGCCCTGAAAGAGATCGATGAATTCATCCGCGTTTGTCGCGACTTTGAAGGCTTCAAAGACGAACGCGATGATATCCGCCGCTACGCCCAGCGGATTGCTCGCGTCGGAGCGATTGTCGCCAGAGATCAGCGACGTCAGGAACCACTCGACAACAGTGTTGCTGCCGCCAAAGTAATGGAACAATACGCGGGCGCAGATGGGATTCCCATTTCTGTGTCTGACGACATTAAAAGACTTCAGGAAGAAGCGGAAGCGTCGATTCTGAAGCAAACAATTCTGACAGGTGCGCTCGCTGAAATTAAAGGACACCTTGATGCTGGCGACACGTTTGCCGCATTGGAATCGCGACAGGCGTTGATCGACCGGTATCCGGTTTTGAATGCCGACAAAGACGTTGGCAAAATGCTGGGTGACATTCTGGCACGCGAAAAGGAACTGACCAAAGTTGAAGACGTCGGCGTTGACGCGTCACTGGACGAGAATCAAGTTACTGGCCGCAAAGCCGCTTCGCTGACTTTGCGAACGCAGGCGACGGTGGATCAGATTTCTCAGGGCCGTCGCGTTTTCGCAGTTGGTGTCGATAGCTGCTATGGATTGGATTCCGAGACGGGCGAGCCAATCTGGAAACGCAATGTCGGCGTGAATCCACCGTTTCTGCCGGTCCAGGTAAGTGCCGCCAAACCAGCTTTGCTGGTCTTCCAGAGTCTGACAAATGAATTGGTGATGCTTGATCAGGCAGATGGAAGTTTGATGTGGCGGCAAAGTATCCCATCGCGTCCAACGGGTGAGCCGATTGTGTTTCAGCAGCAGATTTATCTGACAACTGCGGCAGGCGAGCTTTGGAAGATTTCAGTAGACACTGGTAAAGCGATTTCACGCGTTGTGTTTAATCAGCCTGTGGTTGGTCCGCCCGCCATTTCTCGCGACGAAAAGTTTATGGTGATTACCGGTGATCAGTCGGTTGTTTATACCTTGTCTGTTAATCCACTGGAGTGTGCGGCTGTTTCTTACATCGAGCATCGTTTGGGCAGTGTTGAGGCTCCGATTTTGACCACTGGCAAAATCATGCTGCTGTGCGATAACGATACCGCCGACAAGGCAAGGCTTCGTGTGTTGGATGTGAATTCAAGTACAGGTGCAGTCACGGTTCGTTATACGGATTCTGTTGACGGCCAAGTACGCGACCAGTGTCGAATTCGCGGTGCGGAATTGTTTGTGCCGTCAACTCCGCAGCGAATTACTGCGTTTAGCGTTAACGATGAGCCGGATGCCAATCCTCCGATTTCACGAATTGGTGCCAACCAACTGGAAAATGCCACGAACGCGCCCGTTCACCTGTTGGCAGGTCCTGGCGGTCAGCTATGGATGGCAAGTCAGGCACTTCGAAAGTTTCGACTGCGAACCAATGCTCTGGAACTTTCTGCCGAGTCCGCAGCTGAAGGTCTTCATCTAAGACCAATTCAAATGATGGATCAGAACGTGTTTGTGACAACCAACGAAGCGTATTCCGCGTCTGTGTTTTTCACAAAGGTCGATCCCCAAAACATGCAGGGACTGTGGCGAACAGTTGTCGGAACAAACGTTGTTGCGGCGGCTCCGTCGGACAATAATACTTCAATGATCGTTGTTGGTGACTTCGGTGAAGTTTTTCGAGTTCCTGTTGAGACGATTAAGGCCGGTGAATTTGTTCTGGAACGAATCAGTCGCTACGACATCCCCGATAAACTTGAACAGCGAGTTGGCGGGCTGAATTTGAAAGATGGTCGAGTAGCCGCGTTTTGTGGCGGCGATGAGCCGTCGCTTTGGACTTTTACGTCATCTGGTCAGCTGGAACAAAAGTGGCCTCGGTTGCCGGGACCTCCATCGTTGCAGCCTGTGGCATTGGACGTCGGTGTTGTGTTGGCAGTTCCGGGCCGTCTGCACATGACAGCCAATCGTCGCGGAGTTGTTCAGGACTATCGTGCCGCAGAAGCTGTGGGGCAGCAGGCAGCGTGGAAGAGCATAGTCGCACTTACCGGAAATCAGGTGCTGGCAATCGATTCGCAGAATACCGCAATTCGAATTGAATACAGAGAAAGTCCCAATCCGCACTTGTTTGAAGTCAGCAAGACTCCTTTACAACAGGCTGTGGAAGTCACGCCAGTCGTTTCAGGAGATCTGCTGTTTGTCGCCACGGCAGAAGGAAATCTTCAGGCTCTGGCCACGTCAACTCTTGAACAACTGGGTGAGGTTAAATTGGGAGGCGTTGCCAACGAAGCACCGCTTGCAGCCGGAGACAGGGTCTTCGTTCAGGTGGCCCGCAAAGACCTGAAGGTGTTTGACAGGTCTCCCACTTTGAATCAAACCGGAAGTCTAAATCTGAACGGCAGCTTTCTTGTGGGGGCTCCCATTCCGGTTAACGGTGGTGGTTTTGTGGCGTGTTTTTCCGATGGTCGCGTCGTGTTGCTCGATCAGGATGGCAACGAAACAGGAAAGCAGATTTTGCTTGGCCAGGCGGCTCAAAAGGGGCCATTCATCATCGGTAGCAGTCTGATTGTAATCGGTGTTGATGGAAGCCTTTACAGCATTGAGGACATTCTTGATTAGCGTTGTTCCACGGAAGCTGCGGTTTGCTCGCAGCTTAATCCGGCGGCTGACTGCTTGTCGGGTGTTGTTCATTCCGAAAGCTGTTTGCGTTACTCAACTGAAAATAGATAAGACATGTCGCATGACTTGTGAATTCAAAAGTTTGATTTCCAATTCTCCGCTGGCGAATGCCGTGCGGGTTGTCGTTGCGCTGATCGTTTGCGTCTGTCCAGCGGCGCAGGAGGCAAAAGCTCAGGACGAGCTGCCCACGTTGGAGCAGATGTGGGAGACGCTGCCGAGTGCTGACGAATTGGTAACGATCGACCCCTACGATTGGATCGTGCTGAAAACTGGTGGTGTTCTGAAAGTTGAACCCGTTTCGCCGCGACCGGATACTTTAAAGAAGATGGCCGAAGAAAAAGCTCGGCTTGAATCAACAAAAGGCGCCAATAAGCAGGAACGCGACGCAATTCGAGATCGACTGGATCGCCTGAAGAAGGTTGAGATTGTGCTGCCGGACAATCAGGCCGAAGACTACCTGCTTCCCCTTGGCCAGATTGAACAAATTATTGCGTTTGAAGACCTTATGCTTCGACGCGTGGATATGTTGTTGGAAGCGAAGGAAATTCGGAAGGCGTATGAGTTGCTGATTGAAGTCGATCGACGTGCTCCAGGATGGTCTGAAACAGTGCCGCGTTTTGACGCGCTGCTGCTGCGTGAAGCAAGTTTGAAACTGGGATCGAACGAACCGTATGCTGCCCTGGCGTTGATGGACGAGCTGGCTGATCGAAATATCGCCAATGCAGAGTTGCCTGGTTTGATGAGCGGTACGCTGGACGGGTTGATTAAAGCTGCCGTTCAGGAAGGTGACTTCCCCAAGGCTCGATATCTTAACAACCGGCTGATGAAGTATTTTCCAAAGCATCCTGTTGCGACCGGCTGGATTGCCAAACTACAGCGAATGATGAGTGACAAACTTGCCGAAGCGAGGCAGCTTTCGCAGAAAGGTGAGCATTCTCAGGCAGCCTTGGTTGCTCAGGAGGCGGACTATATTTGGAGGACTGATGGAAATCAGAGGTCCGAATATTCTCGATACGTTTCTCGTTACCAACGACTGCGCGTGCCTGTTCGACGATTTCTGGATGAGGAAATTGTATCGCCGGTTGAGCTTTCTGCGGCTGGCCGACATCGCGAACTCACGACTGTGCAGTTGTTTGAACCCACATCTGCTGATGATCTTACCTATTATCAATCCAGCTTTTTTGAACAATGGGATCCGCAGGATCTGGGGCGTGAAGTTGTATTTTCACTTCGCCAGACTCGCCCATATTGGCAGTCTCAACCAGTGCTCACTGCAAATCAGGTTGCCGACTCTTTGGCGCTGCAGCTTGATCCACAGAGCACAACTTTCAACCCGCGACTGGCGTCGTTTATTCGTGAATTTTCCGTGCGTTCGCCAACCGAACTGCAAATCAGCTTTACTCGAGTTCCTTTGAATCTGGAAGCGTTGTTTCGCTTTCCTGTGACTGCCGTCAGTTCTGATGATGCGTCAAGCCTGGAAATTCTGTCGAAGCGATTTGAGCTTGTTGAAAAAAGTGCGGATCGTCGAACCTATCGACGCACCATTCCGGAGCCTGATGGATTGATTCCATCGCAGTACCATGTTGCTGAAATTGAAGAACTGAGATTTGCTGATCGTGAGTCTGAGATTCGTGCTTTTCAACGCAAACAGATCGATGTTTTGCCGTATCTTTTCCCTTGGGAAGTTGACATTTTTAAGGGCGCTGATCGAGCATTCGTTCAGCAATATGCCATACCAACTTCGCACGTTATCGTGTTTAACCCAATGTCTCCTGCCGTGTCGAGCGCTCAATTACGACGCGGATTATCTTTTGGCGTTGATCGCGAAAACCTGCTGAAGAAGGTGATCCTGCGGGACCCTGCCATGAAGCATGGACGTGTGACGTCCGCTCCGTGGAATTCCGAAAGCTACGCGAACAGCCCGCTGGTGGACGCTCCGGAGTATGATCATTATCTGTCGTACCTGTTGCGGCTTGCCGCTTTGGAGCAGCTTAGGATTCCAGACAAACAAAAGTTTGTAGCGGATGCCAAAGCCAAAACGCTTGAAGCAAAACAAGAGTGGGATGAAGAAAACTATCGCAAAGACCACGTGGCGGAAATTAAGGCGGCTGCAGCTCATATCGAACTGCCGGTACTGCGAATGGTGTGCGACCCCGATGAAGTTGCCATGCTGGCAGCAGAGCAAATGGTTAAGCGTTGGGAAGCGCTGGGATACAAAATCAAATTGATTCCGGGCGACACCAAGGGGCCTCAGTTTGGCGATGACGATTGGGACCTGATGTATCGACGATCGACCATGCAGGAGCCCTTGTTCGATCTTTGGGAACTGCTGCTGACCGATGGTTCCTTCGATGTCAATCGACTGTCATCGTATCCGGACTGGATGAGGCAGGAGTTAATCAATCTCGACTACGCAACCAGTTTTCTTGATGCTCAGGAACGACTGTTTTTGATTCACAGACACATGACGGCTCAGGGGTTTCTGGTTCCGCTGTGGGAGATCGATGAATTTATCGCGTTGCAAAAGAACATCGCTGGCTTTGAGCCGCGTCCTGTTACTACCTATCACGGCGTAGAACGCTGGCTGGTGAAGCCATGAAACGTAACTTGATATCGAATTCAGAAGCGATGCGAAAAACAATTGTCGTCTTCTGCCTGGTTTGCGGAGTCTGTTGTTCTGCTGGTTCTGTCGTAGGACAGGATACACCCGAAGCATCCCCTGCCGAAGTTTCTGCGCCACCTGTTGCGGAAGCGGCGTCTGAATCAGCAGTAACTGCTCAGTCCGCAGCTGTTCCAGCGGCCAAACCAGTTCCGGTTGTTGTGGAAGTTGAGGTTCCGTTTTCTTTGCAGCCATACATTGTCGATGTTCAGGTTTCGTTTGAAAGCGGTTGTCTGAACGATGCGTCGCAGCGAAATCTGTTGGTGGAAGACATTCAGAAAGCGGTTGAGCGTATGTTCGGACGCATGTGGCAACCGCAGATCGCCGAAAGTGATTGGTTTGTTTCGGGTGATTCCGGTGGATTGGGACGAATTCAGCTGTCGGATATGCTTGAACGTTACCCAGAAGATCGCGTTCATAAGGCATTCATTGTTACCATTGAACAACAGGGGTCTGGTTACCAGGTTTCCTGCCGTGAGTACGATTCGCGTGTTCAGGAACTGACCCCCGTCTATTCTGCCAGCTTACTGGACGTTCGCGGTATTGGTTCGACCGCGGTGGAGTTGATTCGAGATGCGTTTCGTCCCTGTGTTCTGTTTGTCCGCAATTTTACAACAGAAGACGGCCAGGCTTTGATGGAACTGCATGTGCAGGCTGGCGAAATTTTGCCTCCGGATCCTTCAGCGGAACAGGTTGTTGAGGGCGATGTGTTGCGTCCGTTCATCCGGCAGATGGACCGCCGAAATCCGAAGAAGCTAAGCCAATTGCGGGCGATGACATTGTCGTACGTTAAAGTGTTGCGGATGGGACCAACCGAGGTTCCTTCTGAGCCGGGTAATCAAAGCGAAGATGAATTTCCAGCATTCACTGTTTTGAATGACGACGGCACAGTCGCAGAAGCTGACGTTCCAATTGACAGCGAATTAGGCCGCAGCATCGTAACTGGAATTTATTTGACCCACATGTCGTACTCGCCGTTTGGAGGCAAAGGGCGTCGTATGCAGCACTTGGCGCTTCGGCAACGACCGACTGCCAGTGAAAGTCGCGTGAAGCTGGTGCTACAAAGCCGCCCGGATAAACCGTTGATTTCACACCGCATGGCTCTGGCCTATCAGTTAGGGTACCGCGACGAAGAAGATGGGCCGCAAACTCAGCTTGTCAGCGATCGTAATGGAGAGGTCACAATTAAAGTGAAAGAGGGGCACCCAACATTCTGGATCCGCGTTTACAGTGGAGCTTCTTTGTTGGCGCGTGTTCCCTACGCTGCCGGGCTGATTCCGTACGACGTCGTTGAGCTGCCGGACGATTCGATTCGACTGGGAGTTGAAGGCGAAATTCAACTGTTGTCCGATAAGTTAATTGACTCCATCGCGTTGCGGGGAGTTCTTCTGGCCAGAGCCAGAAAAGCGGCCGAAGCTGGATCTACAGATGAAGTGGATCAGTTGTTGGAGAAATATGACGGGGTTCCTGCTAAAGCGTATTTTCTGGAGAAGGTTAGTAACATCCGGAATCTTGCGGAAAAACAGGCGAAAGAACGGCGGCAAAGTGCTTCACGAATTACAAAGTTATGCACGGGGCTTTCCGATACAGTAAGCACGTTCTTTAGCGACGAAAAACGTGCTGAACGTACAGAGGAAATACTCAAAATTCGTCAATCGGCAGAGCAAAACGCCAAGTGATGATTCGTGACATTTTAAGCCCTGCCCTGTAACAAACATGTCTACCTATATCCGCAAGGAGATTTTCGACTCGTCTCAGACGCTGATTATTAAAATCGGCTCTAACGTGCTGACGCGAGGCGATGACTCACTCGACCTGGAAATCATCCAGCAACTGGCACGTCAAATCGATGCCTTGATCAGCACAGGCCGCCGTGTTGTTGTGGTCTCCAGTGGAGCTGTCGCAGCTGGCATTGGCATTCTTGGATTGACTGAAAAGCCTCAATCATTGCCGGAATTGCAGGCATCCGCTGCGGCCGGGCAACCGCACCTGATGAGTGCCTGGGGCGACGCCTTGCGTCAGTCCGGGCATCAGGTCGGTCAGATTCTGCTGACGATGAACGACTTTCGAAGCCGACGTCGGTATTTGAATGTACGCAATACAATTCGGACGTTGCTTAGCTTTGGTATCGTGCCGATCATTAATGAAAACGACAGCGTAAGTATTGAGGAAATTGCACTCGGCGACAACGACCAGTTGGCGTCAATGATTGCTGCATTGGTTCCAAAACCACTGCTGGTGATCCTGTCAGGTATTGATGGACTTTATGATGGATCGCCGGCCAGTGAAAACAGCAAGCTGATTTCGATTGTTGCCAGGCCGGACGACTCGCTGCAGAAAAATGTTTCCAACGAACAGAGCTCTCGCGGTCGCGGCGGAATGGCGGCAAAACTTCGAGCGATTCTGAACGCGACGACGACAGGCGAATCCGTTATTCTGGCAAACGGGCGTTCGGTCGATGTGCTTGAAAAGGTGTCTCGCGGCGAAGATGTCGGAACGCTGTTTGTCGCCAATCGTACGACGATACCGGCGTGGAAGAAATGGATCGGATATACCGTGCCTCCGGAAGGCAAACTTGTTCTGGATGACGGTGCCACCACGGCCGTTATTCAGAATGGCAAGTCGCTATTGGCCGTTGGCATTCGTGAGGTTCATGGTGAGTTCGAACAGGGCGCTTCCGTTCAAATCGTCAGTCCGTCCTCAACCGTGATCGGGCGAGGCTTGGTGAACTATTCATCTGAAGACATACGCCGAATTATTGGCCTGAAGTCGGATCGAATTCAGGAAGTGCTTGGTCATGTTCCCTACGGTGAGGTCATTCATCGCGACAATCTGGTTGTGACGGATTGAAGCTGGGGCGATTTTAGCATAACTGAAGTTGAGCACGTCGCCCACTAGTTATGTCGCCGCATTGTATTAATCGCGACCAGCAGGAAGCGGAACTGAACCTATTCCTGCTACGTTGGCTACAGCTTCATCTCCGCGAATGTATGTGGCATTGAAGTCTGTATCAGCACACGCCTGATCGGTCGGGTTCGTATTGTGCTGGATTCGACGATCGCCGGTCGTCTATGGCTGTGCCTTCATCTCATTCATTGTCAGCTTGGCTGTATGAGTTAGCTGCTATATCCGTTACATTCCGAACATTGTTGCTGCATCCGAATTACCTGAACTGTTCCCCATAGAAGTTTCAGGCCTTATGGAAAACCCTGACACATTCTCCAGTTGTAGTGATCGTTGTCACGTTTCTGGAGTCGGGCCATGTATTATCAAGTCAAGAATGCGGTTCGCGCTTGGTCGTATGAAATCAACCAGTACGTGCGCGACGAAGTTATGGATTTAGAACCTCACGAATACTGTGTTGGGGCTGTTTTTGTAATTGCAATTGGGTTTGTGCTGTTGTCAGGCCGCCGTTAAATGTGCCTCAGTCTGCTGTGAGCCTCGATTAGATCGCCTGACGCGTTTCCGTTGTTCAGTCAGGTGGTTGTTGTCTGGTCGCATGCTTTGAGTGGACCTGATCTTTGACTCACAATTCCATCAGACCTGCAGCGCGCTGTAAGCAGAGTTAAGTGTTTGCTAACGGGCAATGACGAATGCTTTCCATCTGCGGCTATTCGAAATTCAATTCTCTGGCAAATAACGACATCAATTTTCGTTCATCGGATGCCAGCACTGGGCCCGGAACGTTCATGATTCTCAGGTAGTCTTCCAGTGTGGTTTCTGAGAGCGGTTCGGGAACGAACCATACACCACTGGTGTGAGTCGTGATATGAGATGTCGCCTGCTCGTCTCGACCTGGCCCATAGATGATAATTGGCGTGTTGCGTGTTCGATAATCAGCTCGCAGGTTAGCCACGGTATCTGACAGGGACCATCGGAGACAGTTGCTGTGAATCAGGATTAGTTCGCAGTTCATTTGCGTTACCGCAGCTTCAAAGCCCTGCTGTCCGGAGCCTCCGCCCGTGGTTGAGTACCGCAGCGATTTCAGCACGGCAACTTTGGTTGACTTTTCGAACGGTCGAGAATCAATCACAACAGCTTCCGGTTGACTGCTGCTTCCAGATGCGGCAGCTTGCACGGCTGAAGTACAAAGAGCATTTGCTTTGTCGTTTTTAATGGCGATTGCTGCTGTCAGCAATCGGGTTTTGGGATCATTCGACAACAAATAACTTCGCTGCAACTGAGGGCTGTTGTGGAAAGCTTTTGAAGCTTGCTCAATGTTCAACAGCATGGCGAAAGTGCTTGAAGGGTTCTTGTTGTTGATGGCAAGTTTCATTGCCAGTTCATAGTGTTCGTTGGGTGGTCCCGGTGCGGTCTGCTTGACAGCGATGTCGGCTGTCCACTTTGCCGTCCAGGCTTGTTGAGTCATTTCAGACATCAGTAATCCGGCTGCCCCGTGTGCATCGTTTGGGGCAATCGCATTTGCGTCAGCCATCAATTTTAGTGCTCGCGCAATGGACGCGGAGCCGAATGTTGGTGATGAGTCGTCTGAAAGATAGCGTTTTTGTAGATTCCGATCATTGAGGCGTTGATCGATCGTTGGAAACGTAGTCCCGGCGATTCTGATTAGTTCAAGTGCTTCTGTCTGCAGGTGTTTTGCAGTGTCCTCTGCAGATTCCAGTGTGACGTTGCTATCAGACAGTCGTCGAATTGCCGAATCAGCGGCTTCGGCAACCTGGCCTGATTCGTCGAATCGATACACCATTAGATCGGAGACCAGTTGAGGGTCTGCGGATGTGCCCAGTAAGTGCAGGATTCTTGTCTTCGTCGAAGTGTCGGCATCTGGCAGTGCATTCAGCAGTCCATTGCGAAATCGGCGAGAGTTCTGGCTAAGCAATTCGGCAGCCAGTTTCCCCTGTGTAGTCGTTTCATCGGCCTGCAGCAGCGGTAAGACGGCTTCGTTTTCTGCCGACAGAATTCGCAATGCCGCGTCCTTGGTTTGCTGTTTTGATTGTCCAAGCTCTGCAATCAGTAATTCTACTGAGCTTGCCGATGGTGCTACCTGAGTCGTCGCTTCGTTGACCAGTTTTAACAGGTCGCGAGACACCGGTTGTAGCTCGCGCGTACTGCTTAGTTTAAGGAACGTGCCGATGCCAAACTCTTTGCGTAAAGCCAGCAACACATCAGTGGATGGCTGAGAGTCGATGAGATCCTGCAGATAGTCCTGAGCGATTGCAGGGCGATCAAGTCGCTCTGCAATGATGGCTCCTCTAACCTGCCGTGAGGGTGTATTGGGTTTGAATAGAAAGACATCATCGCTTTCCGCTTCTGCGTTGTTTATTTGTCCCAAAACAACTGGCGCTGAACCCACGAGAGCGAATGTGATTCCCAACCAGGTGGTCATTACCTTTTGTCGAATGGTTGCCATATTGAAGTCTTCGAAAAACAGATGCTGCAACCTGGCGGCAGTTGTGGAATTCATGGGCGGTGACCGTTACATAAGTGCTCTATCTTGAAGGCAGGCAGCACTTGTGTCCACTTTTCGTCAGGGAATCAGCGAGATTTGTGCAGGGGGCGGCCGTAGTTTGAGTTTGCAATCGTGCGATATGCCTGGATCATCGACCCAAAACGTACAGAGGCTTGATAAGCGACGAGCTGTCAGCATTGTATGGTCGGAGTCGGTCCAGTTGTGACAACGTGGAGGTGTTGCAGGTACCGATTATCTCGATTTTTCCGACGATTCCACGCCAGGACATCGTTGTTTGCGCCATGCGGAATTGACGGTGGCAGCAGATTCGTTGTGGTTTACGCGACCGAATTGCACTGCAGCGGAGGGCGTTTTCCGCTGAAAACCACTGCTCTTGGTGTGCAGCACAGGAAGCACTGTTTGAACGAGCTGAGCTGCGGTCGGGCTGGTTGCTCTGGTTGCAACGATCTGTGGAAACGAAGCCTTGCTGACGTTGAATTGTGTGAATGGGGTGCCCAAACTGCGGAACCTGCGGTACGGACATTGCCGAAATTTAACCGACTGAACGTTTCTGGAACCTGAGTTCAATGATTAACCCTAAGCCACTTCCGTTTGACGAAGCCACAGTTCGCAAGATTGCGGAAAAGTACCCTACTCCGTTCTATCTTTACGACGAAAAAGGAATCCGCGAAACGTGTCGGCAGCTGAATGAGGCTTTTTCATGGAGTGAAGGCTTCATCAACTATTATGCAGTTAAGGCGCTGCCCAACCCTCACATTCTGGA
Organism: uncultured Planctomycetaceae bacterium; assembly: GCA_937916515.1. GTDB lineage: Bacteria > Planctomycetota > Planctomycetia > Planctomycetales > Planctomycetaceae > Fuerstiella. The sequence goes on from CALFSX010000038.1 coordinate 22,789, forward strand.
AATCGTTAAGTCGGAAGGTCTGGGCGGAGACTGTTCAAGCATCGCCGAGCTGATGCTGTGCCAGACAGTTGGGCTGGAAGGCGAACAGATCATGTTCACGTCTAACAACACACCGATTAACGAATACAAAGCAGCTAAGGATCTTGGAGCGGTCTTGAACCTCGACGATATTTCGCACATTGATTTCGTCGATGAGAGCATCGGCCTGCCAGAACTGGTTTCGTTCCGGTTCAATCCGGGGCCGGCTCGAACCGGAAACGTAATTATTGGAACTCCCGAAGAAGCCAAGTATGGCTTCACAGAACAGCAATTGTTTGACGGCTACAAAAAGCTGAAGGATCTTGGCGTCAAACGATTCGGTTTACACACCATGGTCGCATCGAACGAACTGGACGGCAGCTTCTTTGTGGAGACGGCTCGAATGTTGTTTGATCTCGCGTTGCGAATTCAACAACAGGTTGGAGTTCGCATTGAATTTGTAAACCTGGGTGGCGGTATCGGTATTCCTTACCGACCTGAACAGCAGCCGGTTGACTTGAAAGTAGTCGGGAAAAACATTCAGTCGCTTTACAACGAGATGATTGTTCCGGGCGGACTGCATCCATTGCGCGTTGTGCTTGAAAACGGTCGCATGGTGACTGGCCCTCACGGTTATTTGGTAACGACCTGCATTCATCACAAACATATTTATCGTGACTATGTCGGCGTCGATGCTTCTATGGCGAACCTGATGCGGCCGGGAATGTACGGGGCTTACCATCACATTACCGTGCTGGGCAAAGAGAATGCTGATCACGACCAGGTTGTGGATGTTGTGGGTTCGCTTTGCGAGAATAACGACAAATTTGCCATTCACCGGCCACTTCCTCGAGTTGAGAGTGGAGACGTTCTGGTGATTCACGACGCCGGTGCTCATGGCCACGCAATGGGGTTTCAGTACAATGGAAAACTTCGCAGTGCGGAATTGTTGCTGAAGGAAAACGGAGACGTTCAGTTGATTCGTCGAGCGGAAACCTACGCCGATTACTTTGCAACTCTGGACTTCGCGCCATTCCATTCTGCGTCTGAAAAGTAGGTTCGTTTCAGATCGACCTGGCGTTGCCAACTGAAGCTGCAGTGATCAGGCTGCAGCTTGGTGATTACATTTCTGCGTGGCCTGGGCGAGAGCGAATCTCGCACGGTGACGTTGTTCTGAATTGGCTGGGCAGCACGTCTGTGGCTATGATCTATTTGATCGTCGCTACGCGTCTTCACTAAGTTGCAGGTGCTGCACCCATGCCGGTGGAATGTTCAGCCAGATATTGTCTCGTGCAATTCGATAGCTGTCGCAGTGACCCTTCATGATGTCGTCAATGCGTGTGATTCGAGTTTTCTCCACGCCACGTGTTACGACCTTGCGAATCGGGCGCACGTACATGTATTCAAAATAACTAAGCACACCACCGGGTTTCAGCAGTTGGAAATACTTTGAGGTGATTTCGGCGACTAATTCGGCGGGAAAATTATTCAGCGGAAGTCCGGAGATCACAAAGTCATACTTTTGTTCCGGATGGAATTCCTGAATCGGCAACTGGTGGATTTTCGCCATGGATGCTGCAGCAGTCCATGTTGCGTCATTTTTGAATCGGTCTTCAAGAATCTCAACGAACGACTCATTCAGTTCGACCATATCGAACACGTCTCCCGCACATAGAGCGGGGACGATTTTTTCTGTGACGGGTCCAGTGCCTGGGCCAATCTCCAGCACTCGGATTGACTCGCTTCCGCGTTTTGCCAGAAACCTTGTCATCGATTTAGCAAGAAAGCGACTGCTGGGAGCGATTGAGCCCGTTGTTTCAAAGCGTTGGCGAAACTGACGGAAGAACGCGACTTGATTCTTAAGTGACCGAAGCATGATCAGTTAAATTCGATATTCAGTGTCGCAGAAAAAGAATGCCCGGTCTCCTGAACCAGGAAACCGGGCATTATAGAGTCCGAGAGGGGGGAGTTGAACCCCCACGCCCTTACGAGCACAAGATCCTAAATCTAGCGTGTCTGCCAATTCCACCACTCTCGGAAGGCAACAACTCTTTAGTTAACAGGAGTTGCTCGGCTGGAAGTAAGCTGCATCGAAATACAGCAGACCGTATCCCAGCGACGAATCAGGATTTTAGGAGATGATTCCGCGAAAGCAAGTGCTTCGCCATCGCCAGTGTCCAAAATCTGAATTCCAGCCTAAAATCGCAGCCCAAAATTTACATTTTGCAAAGCCAGTTGACCGGATGTGCATTGGGGACAAGTGAACATGTCTGGTCGGACTTTGCCACAAATTGTCTTCGCCGTCCGCACGAAGGCAAGATGCGCCAGTGCTTCGATTTAGGTTTGGCCATCTGCACGGAATCGGGCCAATTTGCCTTAGACATCACTTCTTTGTCGTTTACGGACGGTTCAATGAAAGCCAATAACCGCCAGAATTTCAAAAGTTCCGGTTTGGACGCTGGCGGCAAGACCTGGCCGTCCATCGCATCAGGCCCCGACGATTGTTAGCCAGTCACGAAAATCGTCGTTGGCAAATGCTAAATCGGTGATCGCTGCATCTTCAGAGAAGGGCAGTATCGGCGTTGGATCTGTGTTACTGCTGGGACTGGAGAAATCAATTTCGGCATGCACGGCTGCCAATACAGAATTGCCGCGGGCCGAACTTCGACCGGTTGGCGCATTGCTGCTTCCCAGGGCATCCACCCTGGTTCTGATTTGTGCTGCAGAAAGTACACTGGTGCCTTTGAACTGATCGATTTGAGAGTTGTCGCCAGCAAGTTTGACAAGGTGAATCAGGAATGCGTCGTTGGCATCAAATTTTCCATTGCCATCGACATCCCCGGCAGTCTGCAGACTGTTAACGGCAATGCGGATATTGTCTGCCGAAACCGGGCTGCTGCCCTTTGATTCGTCAATATGCTGGTTTGATGCCGCCAGCATCACCAGTTGAATCAGGAATGAATCGTTGCTGTCAAAGTCACTGTCGCCGTCAACGTTGCCAGCTGCCATTTGAACGGGAGTGACGTCCCAGCCCAGATCGTCAAGTGCCCCCCAATCGATATCGGTAAGCAATTTGCGAGTCCCCGTGGTTAGCTGCGGATCCATCGCAGATTCCTGCTGAATCTGTGTGCCGGGAATTTTACCGGTCACGTTGTCCGCAAAATGGCCCTCGTCAAGATTTCCAAACTGATCTGATTTCATGGGAATCGATCCACCAAATGCGGCGGTCGCTACGCTTCCTGTAAATCGGTTTGAAGCATTGATTTTGTTGACGAAGGAGTCTGCGGTACCGAATCCCAGCACGTGAGCCAGTTCGTGCATTGCGACTGAGTAGAAATCGTTTTCACCGGCGGAAGGTTGATTCAGTGAGAAGTTCCAGGTGACGGCGTTGTCGAAGGTGATTGCACCTCCCCACAAAGAAAAGTCGGTGTCATTTGTGCCGCTGGAAGTAATTCCTGTTTCGCCTCGAGTCTGCAGATTGGAAATAAAAGCGGGAGTTCCAGAACCGCTAAATCCACCGGGGCCACCCACCCCTAATCCCGAAGGAAGGTCTCTGGCACCTGGAAAGACGATAATTGTGTTGGACTGTACCGCCAGATTTGGCAGCGTGACCTGTACATTTGTGGTGGGGTTAACGAAAACGGCAGACCATGAGTTGGAACCGCCAGGTGTAATGGCGGTCAGGTCATCTGTGATGCGTTCTTCAAATACACTTGCGGCTGCTTCAAGTGCATCGCGTCGCTGTTGCGACGCAAAGAACCCACTGCTGTCGTATCGATAATCGAACACGATGTTAATTGTCAGCAGCAGACGGTTTTCCAATGTCTGAACAATCGTGCTGTTTCTGAAGGTCGTTCTTTGTTGGCGAGTTGTGGATTTCTGCAAACAATGGAACCATTTTGAAACGATGTTCATAAGTTGGTGGCTTTATCCTGAAGTGGCGGAAATCTGATAGTGATTGCAAACGAGCAAGCCGGGTGCGACCGAACTTGCCGTCTTTACTTTCGTGCTTTGTTCTGCCCTACCGGGGAACGCCGGTTCTAAGGCTGGCAGCCGGGTTCGGATCGCGACTGTTTTGCGGAGAACGAATCGGCTGCGAAACCTTGCTAAGAATGGTATATGGCACGCATCGGCCGGATTTTAGGACGATGGTTTAGTCAATGTAAATCAACGTTCGCAGCCGGTGAATGAATTTTTAAGAACGTATTGCCTGGCTAAAATTCGGACAATCAATCGGCTGACGATTCTTTGCACAGTTTCACTGCCTACGGTTGCTGTGGCAGGTCGCAAAACGGGTATTGAGTGGTTTTAGGGGTTCGCTTACGATGCCGGGCAATTACCGTGCGGAGCGAGATTCGATTTTTTGTTGGAAATTGTGGCGATTTGGCCAGGGATGGCGAAGATGGATCGACAGTATCACGCTGAATTTTTGCAGCGAATTGGACACGATGTGACGGAACACAACGGCGTGTTGTGGTTCGATGTGTTTTCTCGCGCGTACACGACAATTCCGTATGACGCGCCCATCGATTGTGCTTCCTTTGATCCGTCTTCCGTACTTGGCAAAGATGGGCTGATGCTGCGGCATTCGTGCCCGGTTGATCAGGGAGTGGTCAGTTTTCAGCACGTTGTGACTGACAAGAACTATGGGATGTCGACTTTGATTAGTCGAGCTCGTAATAAGACTCGCCAGGGGCTACGGCTTTGCACAGCAGGGCAAATCGACCCGATCGAACTTGGCGAAGCGGGCATTCGATTGCATGCTGAAACAATTATTCGTCAGGGAAGAAAGCTGCCTCACGATTTTGAAGCTTATTGGAAGAAGTACTTCGAAGAAGCTTCGAAAAGTCCGTGTGTTACGGGTTGGGCAGCGTGGCATGAAGGCGAACTGGCGGCGTACCTGCTTTCGTTTCGTGTTGGATCGACGGAATATGTTTCGATTGTTCGATCAAGCCAGAAGAAGCTCGAGTACAAACCCAATAACGCAATGTTGTTTACGTTTTTGGAAGCGATGATGGCTCGCGAGGAGATCAGCGAGGTTTCCATCGGGCTGCAGTCTTTGCAACGCGAAGGCGGATCTCTGGACCTGTTCAAACGCGGAATGGGATTTCAGGAGCGACCTATCGGGCAACGGATCGAACTTCGCTCGTCGCTATCGACCGCCCTGCCCCGCCCCGTCGCGTCGTTGGCTGCTCGCACGCTGGACTATTTGCCAGGCGGCGAAAAACAGGCTCGACTATCAGGTGCCTTAAAGTGGTATGCCAGCCAGCCAAAGCTGCGTCGTGCGGCGTAGCTACGGCTGACGGAGTGATGGTGTGCCTGAGGTTATTGAGTTACTGGTCTGAATTGTGATCGTGATCTTCAGGCTGTTGCCGTGACTGTCGAAGCTGGTCGACCCACGCTTTGAATTCTGCCTCACGACCTCGCGCAACGGGTTCGTAGTATTGGCGGTTAACGCCAAGGTAATCCTGTTGTACCCAGCCGCTTTCGGCATCGTGGGAATAGACGTAGCCTTTGCCGTGCCCCAGTTTTTCAGCTCCTTTGTAATGTCCGTCTCGCAAATGCATGGGCACGGGCAGGATGCTTTGTGTGCGAACGTCGTGCAGAGCCGCATCGATGGCTTTGTACGATGCGTTTGATTTGGGAGCACACGCCAGATAGGTGGTTGCCTGAGCGAGGTTGATCCGACATTCGGGCATGCCGATCGATTCTGTCGCATGGAAAGCTGCGGTGGCGATCAGCAGTGCCTGCGGGTCTGCGTTGCCCACATCTTCAGACGCGGCTATGACCAGGCGCCGCGCGATAAAGCGAGGGTCTTCTCCTGATTCCAGCATACGTGCCAGCCAATACAAAGCCGCATCGGGATCACTACCTCGAATACTCTTGATGAACGCGCTGGCGACGTCGTAGTGGTCGTCGCCATTCGGGTCAAATCGAACAACTCGCTTCTGCAGCGATTCTTTGGCAACTTCCAGGTCAACAAGCCTGGTCGTTTCTGCCACGGATAACACGGCGATTTCCAACGCTGTCAACGTACGTCTGGCGTCGCCGTCTGATAGGGTGGCGATCATTTGTAACGCGTCATCATTAACAACCACCTTTGTGTTACCAAGGCCTCGAACGCTGTCGCTCAAAGCGGATTTCATGAGGTTCAGCAGGTCGTCGTGATCGAGTTCTTTGAATTCGAAAATCTGGCTACGGCTAAGTAATGGAGCAACCAAAGAAAAGAACGGGTTTGCTGTGGTGGCTCCAATTAAAGAGATGGTTCCGCTTTCGACATCAGGCAACAGAATGTCCTGCTGGCTACGGCTGAAGCGGTGAAGTTCGTCGATAAACACGACAGTTTGCGTGCCTGATGTCGACAGTGCGTTTTCTGCTTCAACAAGTAGTTCGCGAACATCTTTGACTCCCGCCATGGTGGCGTTGAGTCGGCGGAACCGTCGTTTTGTGGCTTTTGCAATCAGTTCTGCCAGCGAAGTTTTGCCGATACCGGGCGGACCGTAGAAAATCATGGATCCAATGCGGTCAGCGTCCAGCATGCGTCGCAGCAGTTTGCCATCGCCCAGAATGTGGCGTTGACCAGTGAACTCTTCCAGCGTTCGCGGACGCATCCGCGCCGCCAGAGGACGTGATTTTTCGCGATTGTTTTCTTCTTCGGCTGCAAAAAGATTCATGAATGTTTTCGGGCGGGTTTAAGGTGCAATGGCATGATTGTGTAGGAATTTGTCTGTTTGAAGTGCGATTATTAGCGTTCTGCCAGCAGTTGTAGAGTCATTGGAGCTTGCTGTGTCTTAACTTTCACGTGTTTATGCATGACTTATTGTCTGGATTCCGATGAATTCGATACACCGCAGCTTCATTTTGCTGGTTCAGGCGTCGTCGTGGCGGGAGAATTTGCAGTGTGTGGGAATAGTGTTGGCTGATTGGATCGTCTGATGACTCGTTTCAGTGGTTGTGGATGATTGTGATTGGTTTTCCCGTATTTGTCTGTCCAGACAATTTCAGTGTGATAGACCGAGTGAAATCTTTTAAACTTGTTATCGCAGCGAACCTTTTCACGTTGAGTCAGGTTATCTGAGCGACGCAGTCGCACTTCCGAGCGTAAGCTCAACTTTGAGTGAAGGGCCATGCCCTTGTTAGGGAATTTTGTTGTCCATGGTGGCTGTACTTCAACCAATCAAACCTGGAAAGCTGATCGCGATCGACCGTGCAGTGGTATTGGTTGGGCGTGGTTCTGATTGTGATGCCATCATTTCGAACAGCCAAAAAATTTCCCGTCGTCATTGCTGTTTGGTGCAGGTTGATAATTCTTACTACCTGCGGGACCTTGGCAGCATGAATGGCGTTTGGGTCAATGGTGCTCGGGTTACCAGAGAAGCGATCATCAAGAGTGGTGATCGAATTTCGATTGGCGATGTTGAGTTCCTGTTCCACCCGAACGCTCGTATTGAACCGAAGAAAACCGTAACAAACAGTAAGCTGGCAGTGGATTCTTCGGCGAAGCAGGTTGATGCCGCTGGGAAGACGGGGGAGATCGCTGATGCCGTCGCTGAGTCTGCAGACGCGTCCGATGCTGTGGATGTTCATTTGATTCAATCCGAGTTGATCGAAGTCGTTGACGAAAAATCAGCGAAACAGGATTCGAAGAAAGACGAATTCGAAGTTATCGATGACGTCATTCCGCTGGATGATGTCGACGCTTACCTGGTTGAAACAAACGAGGTTGAGATCATCGATGAGCCGATCATTGATACAGAAGGCTTCGATGATGACGACGACCTGTTGATACTGGAAGACTGACGTTTGCGTTCCGATGGTGGTCTTTTGCGAGGCCGACATTGGATCGACGGACGTTTCTGTACCGCAGATGTTGGTTGAATTGATATCAGGCGGCTGCTGGCCTGGTTGTGAAATTTGCAGCTGTTTGCACCTTTCAGCCCCCATTTTTGCAGGGAAATCTCAGCTGGTGTCGATTCGCCGATTGTCGCTACAATTCCGTTCTACGACCGCATTAAGGGCGGCACGAAGGCAATTTGACAGCGAATTATAGACCTTGTTGGCCTGCGAAGCAGACGCATGGAAGTCTGAGACGCGTTGCCAGTGGCTATGAGTCAGCGACAGGCGATATGTGCAGAAGCACGGAGGACATTGTGGGAACTCGGATTTTAAGCATTTCTGGTCTGCGTGGAATTATCGGCGACGGACTTGATCCGTTGTACGTGACGGAATTTGCGGCTGCTTTAGGAACCATGTTTAGCGGTGGGAAAATCGTCGTTACGCAGGATGGTCGAACCACGGGGAATCTTGTCTACCATTCGGTGGTGGCCGGGTTACTGGCGACAGGCTGCGAAGTGCTGGACGGAGGCGTTTCTACAACGCCAACCTGCGGTGTGCTTGTGAAGCACTATGGAGCCGCTGGGGGCCTGCAAATAACGGCCAGTCATAACCCAATTGAATGGAATGGCTTGAAGCCGTTCGCGCCTGATGGCTCCGTATTCAATCGTGAGCTCGGTCAGGAATTGATTCGAATTCTGGACGAAGACGCGATCGTCTGGAAGGATTGGTCGGCAACTGGCAAAGTCACGAAAATTGAAGATCCCGCCGCACCTCATATCGCGCGCGTGCTTGAACTTGTTGACGTGGAAGCAATTCGCAAGAAAAAGTTCAAAGTCGTGCTGGACTGCAATCACGGCAGCGGAGCGACTTGTGGCCCGCGACTTCTTAAGGAACTGGGCTGCGAAGTTGTTGTGCTGGGCGGCGTGGCGGACGGAAAATTTGAACACATTCCGGAACCCGTTGAAAAGAATCTGACGGAGCTTTGTGCTGCAGTTTCAGCGAACAAGGCAGACGCCGGGTTTGCTCAGGACCCTGATGCAGACCGCATGGCGATTGTTGACAATTCCGGACGTTATATTGGGGAGGAGCTGACTCTGGCTCTTGCTGCTGATCACGTTCTGGCAAAACGAAAAGGCCCATTTGTGGTCAATGGATCGACAAGTCGTGTAACTGAAGATATCGCCAAAAAGCATGGTTGTCAGTTTCACCGTTCGTTTGTCGGAGAAGCTCACGTTTGCGCCAAGATGCGGTCTGTTCAGGCGGAACTTGGCGGCGAAGGAAATGGCGGCGTCATTGAACCACGCGTGGGTTATGTGCGTGACAGTCTGGTGTCAATGGCCTATGTTCTGGATGGCCTGGCTCAACGAAGCACCACACTGGAAAACTGGGCCGACGACCTGCCCTTTTATACAATCGTCAAAGACAAGATCACTTGCCCTGCAGAAGCCGTTACTGAAGCCTGCAAGGCTTTACGGAAGCAGTTTAAGGACGCCAAAGTAACCGAAGGCGACGGATTGCGATTAGACTGGAGTGATCGTTGGGTGCAGGTGAGGGCCAGCAATACTGAACCTATTTTGCGAGTCATTGCGGAAGCTCCGGAAACCGACGATGCCACAAACCTGTGTGAACAGGCGATGGATGTTGTTCGTGCTGCCGTTGGCAAGTAAGGTTATTCAATGAGATGTTTCCATATCAGAATCTTACTGGCGTTGATGGCAACGTCGCAGTTGGTCGGTTGTGCTCAGCCAGAACAGCGGCAGCCGTCTGCGATGCAGATGGCACCGGCGGTAAACCGGCCTGCAGATCACTATGAATGGGTGAAACGCCTGCAGGCTGCTAAGCCGATTGAAGGTGTGCAGCAGGTTTCTGCAACGGCCGCCAACCGTGTAGCTTTTCCCATTCAAATGCCACCAGGCATGTCTTCACAGTATTCGCTGGTGGTTGATCCCGGAATGCAGCTTGCCTGGCTGCAGTCGTACGGCAACACGGCTGGTCCGTGGCGGCTTGATCATCCGGATGTTGATAAGTTGCTGAAATCCGTTTCGAATTTGCAAACGGGTCCGACGGCTGTACAGTAGTAAAACTGGTGGCTTTATTAAGTGATTCGTTGGTGATCCGGCGATTTCGAATTTAGACTCAGGCCGCCTTTGTCGCCACTGTTCCGGCAATGTCGGAGCTCGGTTTGCGTTTCGTCTTAGCCGTGTCGTGTTTGTTCGCTCACGGCGCCGCCTGCTTCAGTTTGAGATTCGCTATGCACGATCACAAATATATCGAACGTTTCGTTAACCTGTTGGATCCTGAAGGCAACGTGCTGTTCAATTCCACTGTCGAAGATGCTGTTGAGATTCTGGGCAGCGGAGATGCGGATCGACTTCGACAGATCGACGGACAATTCGCATTGGTGCATCGCAATGGACATATTGTAAAAATGGCTCGATCGATTGGTCGACCGATGCGGTATTTTCTGGCAAAGCAGGTGGATGGCCCGTGTTTGGTTGTCGCGGAGCGCATGGATGAGATTCTGGAATGGTTGAAGGCTGAAGGGCTGGCTGATCAGTTTCACCCGTCCTATACGAGAATGGTGCCTGCTCATTATATCGTGGAAGTTGCCTTGCTGGGTTGCCCTGACCCGAGTCCTGGCTATACGCGTTTCTTTACGCCGGAACGCAATCGACTGTCCGCAGACCTGGATGAAATTGGCTATCAGTATATTGCCGCGCTGCAGAATGAAATCGCTTGCTGGGTGGATCGAATTCCGAAGACTGAACCCATTGGTGTGTTGTTTAGCGGCGGCATTGATAGTGGAGCCGTGTTTTGTGCGACATACGACTGCCTGTTGAAGCGTGGAGAATCTCCAGCTCGCTTAAAGGCATTTACGCTTTCAATCGACGAAAACGGCAGCGACGCAAATCAGGCTCATCAGTTTTTGAGCGACCTGGATCTCGGGCTGTTTCTGGAAGTTGTTGACGTTCCCCGTTCAGCAATCGACTACAAAGAAGCTGTGCGGTTGATTGAGGATTACAAGCCACTTGACGTCCAGGCCGCAACAATGGGGATTGCGCTTTGTCGAGAAATTCGCAACCGTTATCCAGACTGGAAGTATCTGCTGGATGGCGATGGTGGTGACGAAAATCTAAAAGACTATCCGATTGAAGAGAACAGTGAACTGACGATTCGCAGCGTGTTGAACAATCTGATGCTGTATCACGAAGGCTGGGGTGTTCAGGCTCTCAAGCATTCATTGACTTACAGTGGCGGTCAAAGTCGTGGACATGTGCGTTCTTCCGTACCAGTCAAGACGTTTGGCTTTCAGGGGTTGAGCCCGTTTGCGCTGCCGAACGTTATTGAAGTGTCGGAAGGAATTCCATACATCGAGTTGACCGATTGGCAGAACGAGAAGCTGTACTCATTAAAGGGAGAAATCGTTAAACGTGGTGTGGAACAGATTACTGGTATGACGATGCCTGTCTTCGAGAAACGCCGATTTCAACGTGGTGCAACGGTGGATGGCACTTTTGATGAGTTGTTTCCTTCTGATGAGCAAACTTACCGTGACGTGTTTCGAACGGTCTTTCCTTAGCAACGGCATGGCCCTGGACCTAGTGGCGTGGCACCAGGCAAAACGCGGGAAGTGATTTCGCCGGACCGGTCCGTTGTCCTCAGGAAGACTTCAGCTGAGGGCGCGGCGCGTAAACTTAGCTATTACTCGTGATACCTTGATTCAATGCCAATACTGTTGCGGCAATACGACCAATGTCGTTGGATTGCCGGTTCTTTCATGTCGGTACTTAGGAACTGTGTCGAATGAACTTCCCGGAGCGCGTTTAAAGCGGGGGCGGTTCCTGACGGACACTGTTCGCGGTGTCGGTCGGCAGGAACCGGTCCTACGGAAGTTATTTCAGGATTCTTTCTGAGTAGACTCAGGCGGGTTGTGGTCAATGTTTGGCGAGCGAATTACAGACGCTGCAATACTGGCAGCTCGCGGTGCAAAGAACCTGGTCGATCCGTTTCGTCCTTATCACATGTTGGTGGAACCAGAGTGGAGTGCAGACAGAGTTGTGGAGGACGTGGCGACCGTCTTTCTTTCCAATCGTGAATGCCCGTTTCGTTGCCTGATGTGCGACTTGTGGAAGAATACAACCGACGAAAAGGTTCCCGTTGGAGCGATTTCTGAACAGATCCGTTTTGCGTTAGATCAGTTGCCGGTTGCTCAGCACATCAAGCTTTACAACAGCGGCAATTTTTTTGACGCTCAAGCGATTCCTCGTGATGAATTTCAATCGATCGCGCAGTTGGTTGCCGGTTTTCGAACGGTCATTGTTGAAAATCATCCGAAGCTGTGCGGTTCTGCGTGCGTTGAGTTTCAGCAGATGTGTGGGACTCAGCTGGAAATCGCGATGGGGCTGGAGACCTCGCATGAGCCGACGTTGTCGCTGCTGAACAAACAGATGACAACTGATGATTTCGCAAGAGCCTGCGAATTTCTGTGTGCAAATGATATTCGGGTTCGAGCATTTGTACTGCTGCGTCCTCCGGGGACGTCTGAGATCGAAGGGGTTGAGCGGGCGATTGAATCGGTCCGGTTTGCTTTTAACTGTGGTGTACAGTGTTGTGCCGTTATTCCTGTTCGCGCTGGGAACGGTATCATGGAACAGCTGCAGGTTGATGAATTGTTTAGTCCGCCAACTTTGACTTCGTTGGAATGTGTGTTGGACGAAACGTTGTCCTGGAATCGTGGGCGAGTCTTTGCTGACTTATGGGATGCAAAGCAGTTTGCCAATTGTCTGAATTGTGTCGACGAAAGAATTCAACGGTTACATCAGCAGAACCTGAAGCAGGCCTTGCTTCCTGAAGTTTGTTGCACTCACTGTTTGTAGGTTTGGTTTTTCGCATGACTCGGTTGCACGTTGACGTCCTCGTTTTAGGTGCTGGGTTTGGCGGCAGTCTGCTATCGGCTGTGCTGGCGAAAAACGGAAAACGCGTGGCTGTGGTGGATCGAGGCGTTCATCCTCGATTTGCGATTGGAGAATCATCCACTCCGTTGGCCGATGCGATACTTAAGCAGATTGCGACGAGGTACGGCCTTCAGGAACTGCTGCCGCTGACCCAATATGGAAGCTGGAAGCGGTGCTATTCACAATTACGCTGCGGTGTGAAAACCGGGTTCAGCTATTTCGGACATCGAGCTGGTGCTGCGTTTGTGCCGCGTGATCAGTTGTTGGTTGCTGCCAGCAACTCGGCAATGAAATCTGATACACATTGGCTGCGCAGTGACGTCGATTTGTTCCTGTGCGAGTACGCTGCAAAACAAGGCGCGTCGATTGTTCAGGGGGCAGACTATTTTCTAAGTGGATTCAACGAAGGTTGGTGTGTTGAAGGCTCGGCGGAAGGGCGTGAGTTTGCATTTGTCAGTGAATTTATTGTCGACGCTACGGGAGGTGCTGGCGAAGTATTGCGGCATTTGGGAGTTGCGGAAAACTCGGACGCATTGAAAACGAACTCTACGGCGTTGTTTGCTCATTTTGACGGCGTGCCAACGGTGGCCGCCACGTTGGCTGAACGCGGTGTTGACTTACAACCACACCCGTTCAACTGCGATGCGGCGGCCGTTCATCATGTGCTTGAAGATGGCTGGATGTGGCAACTTCGATTCGACGATGACACGGTGAGTGCGGGAATTCTGGTGAACGGCGACAGTTGCACGGCGATACGGCAGTCTGAAAAATCGCTGCAAGCTGTTTGGGACGATCGTTTGAAACCATATGCGTTTGTTGCCAGTCAGTTCACAAACGCGTCTGTTGTTCGCCCGCAATCCGGACTTCAGCAGACTGGACGCTTGCAAAGAATTTGCGAGCGGGCGGCAGGAAATAACTGGGCCGCGCTGGCCAATGCAGCGGGTTTTGTTGATCCTTTGCACAGCACCGGGATTGCTCACACGATGTCCTGTGTTCAACGTCTGGCGGCGATTTTGCTGAACGAAGCCGCGAAACCACGAACGGAAAGTTTGCGACGCTATTCGGACGATCTGCTGAGTGAAATTCGACTTGTCGATGAGATGGTGGAAGGTTGCTACGCGGCTTTACCAGGCTTTCGTTTGTGGAGCGATTGGTGCATGCTGTACTTTGCAGCAGTGACATCGGCAGAACAGTCACCTGTTGGTAATGAGCCGACTTCTTTCCTGCGTGCGTCTGATTCACGCTTTCGGAGCATGTTGGCGGAAGCGCGCCAGCGTTTGCAGCGAGTGATTGACCTGGATCGCGACGAGCGTGCGATCAGCGGGTTTGAGGAGTGGTTGCGTGCTGCGATCGGTCCGTGGAATCACGTGGGGCTGATGGATGATTCGGTGAACGGCATGTACCGATCCACGGCAGCTCCCGATCGATGATGGCTGTGTGCCGGATAGCAGCGTTTCAACCCCGTTGGCGTTCATTTCTTCGTAGCGACAACGTCGCGGCTCGGCGATCAAAGTTTTCCACGTCTTTCCGCGTGCCACGCCACCCGGTCAAGGGCGAAGCCCCTGTTAGGGCACAAGCTGTGTTGTTTGCTGTTGGCTGGACGAAGTTTCGTGGTCAATTTGCCTAACGGGGTATGAGCGTTCCTTAACTTCCTGAAGGTGTTCCAACAACACTCGGCGAACTTCGGCGATGGATGCTGGGTGACGATGCACTTCGCTGTGAGGTGCTTTGACTGTAATTTCAGAATTCACGTGTTCTCGATGAGCGCTGCGAAGTTTGACGACTCCATCCGTACCGTTCTTGATGGACTCGTTATTTTTGAAGCCCACGATATTGTGGTGCTTCACGTCTGGCGGCGTGCTGGTTTCGCCGACAATTTTCAGGATGGCAGAATCTTTGTTCAGAGAATCCAGGCTGGTTTTGGGAGCAAACAGGCGATCCCATCTGCTTTTGTGATTCTGCCGAAATATCAGCTGGCTTAGTTCCGACGTCGTGTTCGGAAGACTGACCAACGATCCTCCCAGCCACCGAGTGAACACGTTGGCATATCCACTTCCGTTGAATGGGCTGGCGATCGTTACGATTCTGTCGATCGATCGATCCGATTCAAAAAAGAAGACTCGCTGGATTTCAGAACGAATTTTTTCGTCTCCCTGAATCTGTTCGACCGGAATGGTGCTCATGGCGTTCCACAGACGATCTTCGCTGTCGACAGTCATCAGGTATGACATCAGGCCGCCCATGCTGTGCCCGACAACAACCATTTGATCAAGCTTTTCGTTCTGGCCGTGCGGATCGCAGCGGAGGCGCAGTTCTTTGAGGCGTTCTCTAAGTCCGGCCGCTGCAAACGTGAGCGGCTGTCCGGTTGGGTACATATAGAACCAGAATTGGTACTTTGATCTGACTTCCGGATCGCTTTGAAGATCGTTGAACATCTCCATCCATGTGACGGGGCTGGACCAGATTCCATGCACCATCAGGACGGGGATTCTGTTCGGATCAAAGGGCTGCACCATGTACAGGCCCTCAAGTTCCTGAGCTTTATCGGTTCGGAAGAAGGCGAAGGTGTCGAGCAGTGATTTCTTGGGGTCGGTTAGAAACCAGGCCAGTGGTATGCTGATGTCGGATTCCAGCGGCAGGAATGTGTCGCTGACGCTGAAGCCGTCTGAGTTACGTGGGTCGTACAGTTCCATCGTCGCGGTGACGTTGTCAGTGGGTGGCCCGAATCTTGCTACTACAGTCACTGGAAAGCTTAAGCCGTCTTCGTAGTAGGCTTCCAATGGGTCGTTGGTTTTTCGTCGACGAACCATAATCGGTACGCCCATTCCGGGTTTGGTATGGCGGTTACGAAGATTCTTGAGTTCGTAGTCTGCGACAAATTCAAACTGCCCCAGTTGGTCCGTTGTAAGCCATTGTGTTGGATGAGGGATTTCCATCGACAATGTGCGGTGACTGATTGGCAGGCGAATCGATTTGCCAAGCAAATAGTCGCCTGAATCACGAGTCAGCCGCAATAGTTCCTGCAGACTGGTGTTGTAGATGTCGGTTGCGTGGCGGTGCGACGATTCGTTGGGGTTGACCAGAGTTCCATCGTTTGTAGGAGTGGTCAGATACATCCAGCTGTAATGGGTTGCGTCGAAGCATAGTTCCATTGCCAATGCGCGGTCGTTGTCTTTGGAAGCTTCAGCTGCCAGATAGCTGATTTCCGAAATCGCGTGCAGTGTTTCCTGACGATGCTCGGTAGCCATTTTTGATCGGCAGTGCTGAATCATTCGAACAAAGTCGTCGCCGCCGGAGTAGCCGGTTTGCTTCAGGAAATTCTGGGTTCGAACAGACGGTCCCTGTCCGAATGCTGTTCTTGTAAGCCGCTGAGTGATTGGGTTTTTGGGTTTCTGACGCAGCTCCACAAACTGAACGGTCGTGCAACCACACAGCGCAATCATCAGCGTCCAGATGCATAGCAGCCGTGTGGAAGTTTGGAAGGTCATCGTGAACGACGGAATTAACAAAGAATGCGAGTGAAAAGAACGGGTTTGGCCCGCAGTAAGTCTGCAAACGCGGAAAAGTTGCCTGAGTGGCGTTTTGCCCGGAGATGGGGTAGTTTTCCGACGGAAAATGGCTGAACTGGTTGGAGCGTAAGGTCTAAAGACCTGCGGATTTGGTCAATGCCAGACTTAGAAATGCTGTTAGTTTAGGGTGTCTGCGCAAACGGCTGGTGGCTTGTTGACGTATGAAATCGTTCGCGTTCATCTTCATTGCGTTTGAATAGGAATTCATGTCGCCAGATTCGACTCGGAAAACGTCGCTGTTGCTCACGTGCATTCTGTTTGCTTCATCGGCGATTGGGATGACGGCGGCTGTTTGTACGTGTTTGACGGTTCCTGAAATCAGTGGCGGCGTTTTTCCGCGAGACGTCAGTTCGGTGCTGGTGGGATGGTTGGGGGGAGTCACCACCAGAAATGCAATTGGCCAGGTGATCACCGATCTTGGCTGGGGCTCTGTGTTTGGAAGGCTAATCCTGCTGGTCTGCATTTTGGTGACTGCAGTGCGATTTGGTGCTCGCGGCGGCGATTCAGTCGGCAAACAACAGGCGTTGGTTGCGGGGCTTCGTCAAACGATTCTGGTATTTGCAGTTGGAACCATCTGGTGGTTAATGTGGCTGTTCGGCGGTTTGCTGTCTCAACCTATCGTGACTTTTACCGTTGGAATTGCACCCTTGTGGTTGCCGTTATCGCTGGCGTTTTTTGTTTGGATTTGGTGGCGTCAGATCCTGGTGTCGAGTTCGCCTGATTTGCCGCAAAGCGTGCAATCCTGGCGGCCGGTGGGAACTCTGCTGTTGGCGATGCTTGTCTGGATTGGTGTTTCCTTCTGGATGAATTGGGCGATGTATTGTCAGCTGTTTATTCCCCATGGCGATTCTGCCATGTACGAAGAACATTTGTGGAATGTCTGGCACGGCAAGGGGTTTCGCAGCTATCTGGATCAGGGGCTGTTTCTTGGCGAGCATATTCAGGTGATTCACCTTCTGTTGCTGCCGTTGCATATGTTGTGGCCGTCCCATTTATTGCTGGAATTGGCTGAGTCAATCGCGTTGGCCAGTTGTTCGATTCCCATCTATTTGATGACCAGACGTTACACTCAAAGCAACAGAGCAGCAGCACTAATGGGGATTGCCTGGCTGTTTTATTTTCCAATGCACTTCCTGGATATTGCGATTGATCAAAAGACGTTTCGACCGATCGCGCTGGGGCTGCCCTGTCTGTTCTGGTTGATTGAGCTTGCAGAACGTCGTAGATTTGGATGGGCGTTTGTCTGCCTGATATTGGCGTTGTCTGCCAAGGAGGACATTGCACTGATTGCTGCACCGTTGCTTGCCGTGCTGGCGATTAATGCGTGGCGACATGATTCATCCAGAGTACACAACAGGCGGGACTTCCGGGCTCTGTTTACAATGTCGCTTGGTACGGTTTTGTATCTGGTGGTTGTCGTTTTGTTTGTGATTCCGGCATTTCGCGACGGCGCAGTTGTCCACTACAGCCGCTACTTTGGTGATTTGGGAAACACGCCAGGCGATCTGGTGAAAACATTTCTGTCTCAACCTGGCAAAGTGGTCGCTCAGGCAATCAGCGTTCGAAGTTTGTTATACGTTTTCGTGTTTATGGCGCCGCTGGCTTTTCTACCGGCACGTCGCCCGCTGATTTTGTGTGCCGGAGCGGGAACTTTTGGCATGCTGTCGTTGTTGCAGTTCGGTTCACCAACCGATTTGCCTCCTGTGCCCTACCATCACTTTCATGCTCCGTTGCTGGTGGTGGTGTTTTGGGCTGCAACATCCAGTCTTGCCGCAGGTTCAGGCACACAGGCTGGCCCTGGATACTTTGGCCTTCGATTATTGGGAAGGCTGTTAAGCTGGGCGCGTCTGGGGGATTCAGGATCAGCTGCTCAGCAGGCATTCTTGGTGCTGTGCTGCTGTGTGACGACTTCCATGACTTCATCGATGATGCCGTGTGGCGTGACATTTTGGTCGCAGGATTCACCGTTTGGTTATCGAACGCTGTATTTGCCTGATAACCCAGCTCAGGTTGAACGTGTGGCGATGGTTTCTGAAGTGCTGAAAGTCGTGCCTGAGAATGCCCGCGTGGCATCGACGGATTTTATTCACACTCGGTTGACTCATTGTGAGCGGTCGTACGACTACAGCAACTATCTGCGAGCTGTGAATAACTATGAGCCGGGTGTTCCGCCAGACACTGATTACATAGTTATTGATACCAGACACAAGTACAGCGAAGTTCGGTCGCCTGCAGATGTTCCCGAGCTTCGTGGCGGCGACGCCTGGGAATTGCTTCCCGACACAACGAACGGCGCATTTTTGATACTGAAGCGAACGCTGCCTGATTAGTTGGATAATTCAATGTCGTTGCTTGATGTCGAGCTGAACTGCGCGGCGCGCATAAAAAAAGGTCGTCACGAAACCCGCATTTCGTGACGACCGGACCCCATCACTGTCATCTTTGGAAAACCAGAGATACAGCAAGGAACGACTCTAAAGTATGGCGTTGTACTCGCCCGGTCAGACCGCACCTGAACCGGACGAGACTATGTCAGCATGGACCCGCAATGCCAGTCTGACGTCGCCAGCAACTACAGACCCGATGTCCCAAGGATCAACTCTTCCTCCTCTTCGTGGATGATGATTCGTGGTGTTACCATCAGCATCACGCTTTCGGTTTCACGACCAACCCCACTGTTCTTGAACAGTCGACTGACGTATGGAATCTTGTTCAGAATCGGTACGCCGGCCATGTTTCGTCCTTCTCGAAGACGCTTGATGCCTCCCAGAAGCACGGTTCCTCCATCAGGCACACTAACAGTCGTCGAAACAGAAATCTGTTCCTGAACAGGCTGCTGAACGGTAAGAGTACCGCCACCGCCGCCAGCCTGGCCTTGTTGGCCCTGCTGTCCGCCGCCGCCGATGCCTCCACCCTGTCCGCCGCCACCGCCGCCGAAGCCACCCTGGCCACCGATGCCGCCGAAGCCGCCACCAAAGCCGCCCTGACCACCGCCGCCGCCGAAGCCGCCGCCGCCGCCACCAAAGCCGCCGCCACCGCCGCCAAAGCCACCTTGACCGCCACCGCCCTGTCCGCCGCCGATTGCTCCACCACCCGCTCCGCCGCTGGCGAAGGAGAATGTGAACACGTCAACAACGTTGTTGAACTGTGGTGCCAGAGAAAGCCTTACGAAGCGTCGGTCCGCTGAAATGACAGCGACAACTGTCAGAGAAATCCCGTCAGAGATAGGCTGGATGATTGGCTGGAAGCCAACGGCACCAGTACCAACAACCGGGATCAATCCAATAACGAATGGTCGAGTTGTATTGTCTGAAATTGTTGCTGGCTGACCGTTGAACAGTGTAACCTTCGGAGCGAACAGGATGTTTGCTCGTTCATCACCTTGAGCGGCTTGAATGAAGAAGAAGGCTTCAATGTCGCTTAAGATGGCCATACCAACCTGAATACCAGCGTCGGGATTGAAGTTACCAAAGTCTGGTACTCCAAGTTCAAACGAACCTTGACGGAATGAGATGTCGTAATCCTGCGTGAACGAATCCGGGCTGGCGAGACCAACAACCTGACCGTTGAAGTCGTCGCGAGGAGAATTGACTCGGTTAACCGGGTCGAATAGTCCACCACCACCTTGTTGGTTTTGCTGACCACCTTGACCACCCTGGCCACCGCCGTTGGTGCTACCGGCAAGGTCTCCGCCCTGTCCGCCGCCACCGCCGCCGCCTGCACCGCCACCGCCTGGGAAGGTCAGTTGGCGAGAACCAAAGGCAGGAACACCGGTTGGATCTCCCAGGTTGTCCTGGACGTTGAAGTCGAAGTCGACACCGATTCGTTCGAAGAATCTGTCAGTCACGCTGATGAAGCGAACTTCAACTGTGACCTGAAGGTCCTGAAGCTTTCGCAGCTGTCCCAGCAATTCCACGATCTGTTCGTGAACCGCTGGAGTCTGACGAATAACAAGGCTTAACGTGTTTTCGTTGCCGTCCATTCGGCCTGCACCACCATCAATGTCCCAGGTGCCTGGTTCAATGGTTGTTGTGATCAGGTCGATCAGTCCACTGAAGTCAACTTCATCGTCAGCCGCTTTGCGGCGACCACTTCGTGCAGGTGATCCATTGGCACCGATGCCCACAGACAGGTCGTCCTGCATTTGGAACAGACCGTTTCCGTTGGCGTATGCTCCACCGCCGTTGACGATAGAATTGTCATATGGACCCGCTGGCTTGCTAAGTCCCAGTGGTACCACAAGGTCAGCGACACCGTAAACTTCAACTTCGAATCTGGTTTCCTGTTCCAGTCGGTTGGTGATTTTCAGAACTTCGTTTTCAATGTCGTACACCAATCCGCCTGCCTGATCCAGCAGCAGGTTCAGAGCACTTCGCAGAGTAATACCGTCAACATCAATGCTGACCGCCTGGTCTGTCGTGAGTCCTTCAGTTTCGATGGCTCGCTGATCAAGTGCGATGTTGATCCCGTGAGTTGTCGCGATATGTCGGACGATGTCTGTGAGTGGTACGTCGTGGAAGTGCAAAGAAATGGTCTCACCCAGACTCTGCTCAATCTTGCGTTCGCTTTCTGTGCGAGTTCGCGATGATGCGTTTTTGTACTTCGAACGTCGGTCTGTTAATGTTGTCCATGACTGGGCGTCCATCATGTTGTAGTCTTCAGTGGGAGCCCCCATTGCCAGGTCAACTTTGTTCAAAGCGTCCAAAGCATAGTCTGCTTTCTTTTCTTTGATTTCTTCAATCAAGGCAATCTGTCGCTGCAGCTTTGACTTTTCAACCATAATCACAGCCTGAGGCAGGTTGGGATTCAGGTCTTTGGCCTTTTTGGCGATCAATTCCGCTTCTGCATACCGTCGTTGACGCGTCAGGTCGTTGAACTGATTTGTCAGGTCGGCAAATTCCTGTTCAATGCGAATCTGATTATTCAGTTCCGTCTGGATCTGTTCCTGAACGTTGCGATTGCGTTTTTCGTTGGCAATCATCGGAGCTCGTGCGTCCATATAGGACTGAATGCTTTTCTGAGCACGTTCAATATGAGCAGTCAGAACTCGCGACGATTCTTCCGGAAGCTTTGCATCTTCGATGGATGCCATGGTTCGTTCCAGAATCTCCATGGCTTCTTCGCTGTTCTGTTCCTTCAGTTTCTCCGATCGATAAACTGAATTAAGAACTTCGTTGCGAAGACGCATAAAGCGAACGTCCAGTTCATTAGCGGCCGTCTTCAATGGATCTGGTTGAGCCATTGGAGAAGGAAGTGCTGGACCGTCAAACGAATCCGCTTCCTGAGCATTTGATGTTAGTGCAATGCCGTCTGTCTTGTTGACGGGGGCGTTGCCAAGGTTGACGACGCCGCCGTTGGCAAACGGGTTTGCATTGCCGGCAGACTTGGGAGTCATGTCAACCGGGCCATTTTGAGCAAAGCTTGCTGAATCGAATGGGTTGTTGCGACTTTCTTCACCCATGGCCTGATCGATATCAGCCAGAACAAGTTCCGGACGATCTTCAAGCAGTGAGTAGGCAACGTTAAGCTGCTGTGCTTCAACGGCAAGTTCTTTGGCGCGAACCATCTGGCCATCAGCGAATGCCGTTCGAGCATCGTGAAGCAGTGTCTTTGCCTGAGCTTCAACACCTGAACCAGATCGCTGAGTAACGGCCTGCTGATCAAACGCTGAAGCAGGAGCTGCTCCGGACTTTGTCAGTTGTGCAAGGTCGCGTTTCACATCAACCGGGCCATTTTGAGCAAAGCTTGCTGAATCGAATGGGTTGTTGCGACTTTCTTCACCCATGGCCTGATCGATATCAGCCAGAACAAGTTCCGGACGATCTTCAAGCAGTGAGTAGGCAACGTTAAGCTGCTGTGCTTCAACGGCAAGTTCTTTGGCGCGAACCATCTGGCCATCAGCGAATGCCGTTCGAGCATCGTGAAGCAGTGTCTTTGCCTGAGCTTCAACACCTGAACCAGATCGCTGAGTAACGGCCTGCTGATCAAACGCTGAAGCAGGAGCTGCTCCGGACTTTGTCAGTTGTGCAAGGTCGCGTTTCACAGTTTCGGGCGTGTCTT
Organism: uncultured Planctomycetaceae bacterium; assembly: GCA_937916515.1. Lineage (GTDB taxonomy): Bacteria > Planctomycetota > Planctomycetia > Planctomycetales > Planctomycetaceae > Fuerstiella. Next base: position 45,227 of record CALFSX010000038.1, read on the forward strand.
CGAACAGATCAAAAGATGCGTGCAGACCGGCAGCTTCGTCAGCAAGTTCGCTGGCGTGCTGAAGTTTGCCAGCGTTCATAGCAGCTCTGGCTTGTTGCACAAGTGCGTCTGCCAGTTGCTTGTTTTGTTCCGGGCTTGCTGGGTGAGCCTTGGAAGGCTGCGAACCGTCGGCCATAAACGTCATTGTGCCGTCGATGCGGTCAATTTCCGTTAGCAGGTGTTCTGGTCGTTCGTCCCAAAGTCCCCAGGTGACCTTGAAGCTCCGTGCCTGCATGGCACGAGTTCTTGCCAGTGCGACGTCGTTGTCTGCCAACGCTGCATGAGCTTCCTGCATCAGCTTCTGAGCTTTGTGCTTGTTAATCATGTCAATGCTGGCGTTGGCGGGCAGCGGATTACTTTCTACTGCGTCGCCTTTAACGGCATCGTCCGTGAAGAACGGATTAGGTTCGCTGTTGTTGTCAGCCGCAGCTGTCAAAGCTGGCCAGCCAGCCTCTTCAGCAAGACTGAACGGGTTGTCGCTGTTTGCGGCAGGTTTGCCGTCCAGCTCCGCCAGAAACTGTTGAGGCGTCTGTTCACCTGGTTGCCAGGTGGCAGACAGCGAGGCAGCCGTCTCGGCCAGTCGCCGAGCCTGCTTTGTGTTTCCTTGCTTGGCAAGATGCCGAGCGTCGTTCATGAATCGACGAGCGACTGAGCCGTAGCTGTCGACGTTGTTCGATTCGGTTTGGGCGGACAGAACGCGAGATGGGTCGCCGCCGCTAAAAAGGTACAGCGACGCGGCCATCACCGCGATGCAAGCAATGAATCCGATGGCCTTATGCACTTGGACATCCTCCTTGAAGACAGGCACGGCAGAATCGTCCCGATTCTGCAGACTGTTGGATGTCGTCCGGGGGCGAACGACAGTTTTATGTGTAAGTAATTGACCGTAATGGTCAAGTTGGCAACTCACCTCTTTGACCGTTCACATCATCCCGCAGACGAATCGCCACGGACCCGTCGAATTGATGTGAGTTGGGGGGGTGATAACCTGACTCAACCAACGCGGTCAATACGATGAAAAGCACTATCGAGCACTTTTTTTTGCGATTGGCAGAGGGGGGCTCTGAGATCGGCATGGGTTGCCGAAGCCAGTTGCCAGCTTTCCGGTAACCGCCGAAAATGCGGCAAGTAAGCTTGCGATAACCGCCGAATCATGTTCAACAGACTTTCGTGATTACAGCGAAGAAAACTCAGCACGGGCACAGCTGGCATCATTTTTTGATTGGCGGCGAATATTTCACACAGTCGTGCTGATTTTTTGAAAACCGGGCTTGCAGAAGAGAGCGAACTGCAGATTTTGGGCTTGTTCCTGCTGATACGTGCCGTGTTTCAGTGAGGCATTCGATTTCTGGAACGATGGTTCAGGCCGAAAGCTTGAGACACAAGGAGGTGTGGTTTGCGTTAAACACGATCTGCTTTGGGGCGGGCTTTTCGCGGTGAAGACAGTTCTCAGCTGAAAGTTTCATGCGTGCTAAGCGGTGGCTGGCCATTCGCTGCCGCAGTTTTTGAGTTTGTCGGTTGGCAGAAGATAGAAGTAAGCGTGACACGGAAGGTTGCTGAATGGTGGCAGCAAATCAATAATTCCGTAGCTGTAAAGTCCTTCGTCAACTCCTTCGGCATCGTGCAGTCGCTGCAGGCAGGTATTATCCACGCAGTAGACCTCGCCCGTTACGGAAATTCCGTCGAGACTGGCTGCGATAAGGCCTGGGTAGTGGCCGCAGTCATAAAGTTTGTAGATCGGTTTTGTGTTGGCCGTTCCCAGAAACTTCTGGCCAGCCAGCAACGAATGCAGCGCGTAACCACGTTTTAGCGACCCATAAACGAAGACGTTTGTTTCATCATTTTTCATCGCCGCGGAAAGCCCTTTCCTTTGTCTGAATCGATTACACGACACACCACAGAAATTCGCGTTCGTTACTCAGAGACTGACGCGATGGGACTGTTACATCATTCCAATTTTCTGGTCTATTTTGAAATCGGTCGTACGGAGCTGTTTCGAGCTCAGGGAGGAAGCTACCGCCGGATGGAAGAACTGGGGCTGTTTTTTGTGGTGGCCAGCATCAACGTGAAATTCAAACGCCCGGCAAAATACGACGATGTTTTAACTTTGACCACCGAAATTGCGAAACAAACGCCTGCAAAACTGATTCATCAGTATCAGCTGAAGCGTGGTGAAGAATTGCTGTGTGAAGCCGAATCTGTGATTGCCTGCGTTGATACGGAAGGACTTGTCCAGAGAATTCCTGACGATTTGGTGAGCCGGACCGGGGAATGAGAATAGCGGCAATATAGATAATATAATTGACATATTCGGGTCGCGGTGGGTAGGTTGATCAGTTCTAGGCAGATTGCGGGTCCTACGTAGCGACTTCGCAAGGGTTTTGCTGGCATTTGTTTGCCGCGAGGCTCGTTTTTCGTTCAGTGGAACAACTAAGGGTAAAATTAATGCGTCAGTTCTTTCTACTTGCCATCGCTGCAGTAATCACGATGGCTCCAGCTGCAGAAGCAGGTCGTTGTCGAGTCAAGCGTTGCAAGCGAGTTAAGGTATGTTGCTGCCAGCCAACATGCTCAGCACCAGTTAGCTCATGCTCAAGCTGTGGCACATCTTCAGGTTGCAGCTCATGCGGTTCTGCTTCAGGTTGTGGCGCTGGCGGATGTCCGGTTTCTTCAGGAACTGTTGAAACTTCTGCAGCTCCAGCTCCAACTCCAGCTCCAGCACCAGAGCCTGTCGACGCTCCAGCACCTCCAGCTGCAGCGGCTCCAGCAGTCGACGCTCCAGCTCCGCCAGCAGCACCAGCCCCAAAGGCTTAATGCCATTGCGGTTGACCATGCAGTCGCCATTTTAGAGATGGCGACTTGCAGGTTTGGAAAACAGGCGGCAGGGATGTCGCCTTTTTCTATGCGCCGAAAACAACTTGCCTGCCGGCCGTTGGAAACTGAAACGTCATGCAGCTAGTCTATTCGCATTCGGTCATTTGGTAATTTGCATGACCGCTTTTCGACGCACAGCATTCGCCTGGTTGGTTTTTTTGGGGCCTTCCAGGTGATCGTCGAAGCTGTGTTTGAGGTCATTTGAACGGCTGCTACGCATTGTTTCGTTGTCGTTTGGAAAACCTCACCTAACGTGAACACAATCCTTGTAGTCAGAAGTTTAATGAGTTGCAGTGAACGCGCAAGACTGACAAGGTTGTTCAATGGACTTCGAAGCTGGCGACTGTCTACACGTGCGATATTAAAGTGGATTGCTGTCTTTGTTGTGCAACTGGCTTCTGCAGACGCTCATCCAGTGTCGCACACCGATGCGTGGGTGAAGGTTTCTGATCAAGTCAACGTTCGTCTGAACGTGTTTCTTGATGACGTGCTGCTGCATCAGGGATATCTGACAGGTGGTCTTGACTCGCCTGGACTTGAATCAATCTCATCCGTAGAAGTGGCGGCTGCTGTGCAGAAGCATTCAGAGTTGCTGCTGAAGCAGTTGCAGATTTTTGATGATCAGGGTCGTCCATTGGTTGGCACTGTTAAAAAATCAGCAGAATGGACGGACGACGGCGTCCGTGTCGACTTACTTCGTGACGCATCGTTGAAGCTGACATGGGACCTGACTTACGTTGCTGTGTCACCCGCAACGGACCTGAATTCATTGGTGTTTGTACACGATTTTACTCACGAAACTCTGCAGTCACCCGGCGAATTAAGGTTACATCTGCAACTGAAAAGCAACGGGCGTCGAATTGATGCCGTGATTCCTCCATCGGTGCCATATACCGTTGTGTTGCCATCCGCGTCTGATGGCAAATCGACATCAAACGTTGACAACGCAAATGGCGCGACATCAACGATTCAGATTGGTCCGGCTCATATCACGCATGAGTTTACGGCTCCGTTGTTGCTGCTGAATTCGGCGTGGCCGGATGTGGATAAGTTCAGTCGTTTAAGTGACAGTACCGTTGTTTCCATTGATGGATCACAGGTTTTGCAGTTGGAGCAACAACTACAGGATTGGTTTCAGCAGCATACGCAGATGCGTATCGATGGGCGAGCGTTGGCTGCAGCCAGCGTTAACGTTGAGTTTCTGACATCGGCGATGTTGGCCGAGGCAGCGGCCACAGAAAGCCCCGCCAGTTATGAAGAATTGCCACTGTTTGGGACTCAGGTTTCCGTTCGATTGTTATATCCCCGTGGCAGAAGCTTGAAGGGCGTTCAGTTGAATTGGCTGCGGTCGCCGGGGCAATTCAGCGAGGCAACCGTTCAGGTTGTGACGGCTCAGGGAAGTGTCGCAGAACTTGTTGCGTTGCCGCAGCACGTGGGCGACGACAAGTCTGCGTTGGAGTTACATTGGGCACCATCCTTGAATCCATTGGTGTCGTCGCGTAACGCTAAGTCGAAAGAATCTGCTGAGTCGCAACTGAAACTTACGTCGCAGGCGTTTGTGTGGTCACCTCGCGTACGATTGGTTTCTGTTTTGTTCTCCTGCTGTGCGTCAATCTTTGTCGTTTTTCTGGCTGTTGCTAGTTCAGGTTTTCGTAGGCCCGTCGTGCTGTTTACTGTGTGGCTGTTCGCTGCGGTTGTGGTCTGGAAAGTCGCGTTTGCAGAAACGGTGGCGGTGAATGCTGTTCATTTGCAGGCCACGACGCAGAATCTTTTGAAATCCGCGTATCTTTCGTTTCTTGAAATTGACGAACAGGCCGTTCTTTCTGAACTGAGTTTCGCGTTGCACGACGAATTTGCGGAAGACGTCTATCTGAATGTCGTTGGGACTTTGTCTGCTCAGGACGACCCTTTGCTGAACATCAGCGACGTTGTTCTGCAGACGTGTCAGCCGCTGCCAGCGTTGTCGACCGAATCGTTGGTGACCGCCGATTGTACGTGGATTGTGACGGGAGACGTGCAGCATTGGGGGCATTCTCATCAGCGAACGCTGGCAATGTCGGCGCGTTTGGTTGTTTCCAGAGCGGACGATGGCTGGAAAATTCAATCACTTTCGAACGCCAGTGTTGCCGAAGCACTTAGCGAAAATTCTTCCGAAATCACTCCGTGAACTGACCGATTTACCGGAAAATTCGGCTTCCATTCAGTTCTGGCGCTACGGAGTCCGGCAGTTGATTGAATTCGTTGTGGGCTCGAATACACTTTCTATTACGAAGTGATTCGCCGAATTGGGCGAGTGCCGTGAAGATGGCCAGCTTCGCCTGCCCGCAAGCCCGTCCCCCCAGTGCTAACGATCTCACGCTCAGCGTCAAAATTTTATCGACAAGCCAGGATACAAGAAAAATGCGATACTTATGTTTGTTGTTGGTTGGAATCTTTGCCAGCAGCGATGCTCTACTTGCAGCCGATTGGCCAACTTGGCGCGGCCCGGAACACAACGGGATCAGTCGAGAACAAGGGCTTGTTGAAACCTGGGATTACGAAACAGGCAAAAATGTCCTGTGGGAATCTCCCATTGGTGGCCGAGCGGCACCAATCATCATGAACGGTCGGATTTATCTGCAGTGCCGTACGAACCACGATGTCAGCGCTGGCAGCCCGGAGCTGATTCATGCTCAGGAACAGGTCGTTTGCCGCGACGCAGCGACCGGCAAGGAAATCTGGACCGACAAATTCAACGTCTTCCAGACCGACATTCCCGGGCCGCGCGTTGGCTGGGCGTCTATGGTTGGTGATCCGGAAACCGGCAACGTTTACATGCATTCCGTAAGCGGTTTGTTCCGATGCTATGACGCTGACGGCAAGGTGCTGTGGGAAAAATCTTTGTTTGAAGAGTACGGCAAGATCTCTGGCTATGGTGGTCGAACTCAGGCTCCGATTATCGACGAAGACCACGTGATTGTTGGATTCTTTGGGCTTAACTGGGGGCGCACAAAGTCTCCACCGCCATTGATGACCTACTACGCGTTTGACAAGAAGACGGGTGTTCTGCAGTGGACAGCTCCCGTTGGTGGAGCTCCTGACGATACGAACTATTCCAATCCCGTCATTGCCGTTATCGATGGTCAGCGTCTGCTGATTGGCGGTGGTGCGGATGGTGGTCTGCATGCGATTAACGCTCGCACAGGCGAGCCTGTTTGGTCATTTGATATGTCAAAGCGAGGCTTGAACGCAACGGCGGCTGTCGATGGTAACTATGTCTACATTTCTCATGGCGAAGACAACATCGACACTCTGGAATTTGGTCGCGTTGAGTGCATTGATGCTCGTGGTAAGGGAAACATCACTAAAACAAACAGCGTTTGGCGCAAAGACGGGATCAAGGCTGGCTATACCGCTTTGGTGGTGAAAGACGGAATATTGTACGTCATTGCAGACACTGGCAAGCTGCACGCGTTTGACAGCAAAACGGGTGAAGAGCTTTGGGAATTTTCTTTGGGGACAGTCGGCAAAGGCTCACCAATTTGGGCCGATGGCAAAATTTACGCGATGGAAGTGAATGGCAATATTCACATCGTTAAGCCCAGCCGCGAAGGTTGTGAATCACTTTCTCGAGTCCAATTAAAGTCTCCAGATGGCAAAGGCCTTGACGAAATCTACGGTACTCCGGCAATTGCAGATGGTCGAGTATTCTTCGTTACTCGCGACCGCACGATTTGCATTGGTAACGAAAATGCAGGAAAGACGGCTGATGTTGAAATTCCACCGATGGTGGAAGGCGATGGCGGAAAGGAAGTTGTCACGATTCGTGTTAGTCCATTCGAAACACGCGTTCAGGGCGGCGGCGAAGTTGAATATCGAGTTCTGGGTTATAACAAGCTGGGCCAGCTGCTTGGCGAAGTCGATGCGGAATTGTCGCTTGCCGATGGCTGGAAGGGAGCAACTCTGGAAGGCAACAAGCTGACAATTGCTGCTGACGCTCCAGAACAAGGTAACGAAATTATCGTCAAGCACGGTGATGCCACGACGTTTGCTCGCGTTAGAAACTTCCCGCCGCTGCCATGGAAATGGGACTTTGAAGGTTATCAGCCGAAGCAGGTTCCACCCACATGGAACAACGCTTTTCTGAAGTTGATGGCGACTGAAATCGACGGCACAACGGCTATGAAACGTTCGCCCGGAAAAGGTAAGCCGAGCACAGAATTCTGGCTCGGAACTTCTGAAATGAAGGGCTACACCGTTCAGTCGGACGTCTATCTGACTGAGCAAAAACGTAAGATGCCCAACATGGGTGTTATTGTTCAGCGGTACTCAGTCATTCTAAAAGGCAATACCAGTAAAGTTGGAGTTCAAAGCTGGGCACCGCATCAGCGAATGGCTCAGGAAGTGAAATTTAACGCCAAGCCCGATACCTGGTACACCATCAAAGCGACGGTGAAAATTCAGGACGATGGCGCGCACGTCTTTGGCAAAGTCTGGAAGCGTGGCGATGCAGAACCGGATGCATGGACGATCGAAGCTGTCGATCCTCATCCAAACCTGGAGGGCTCTCCTGGACTTTACATTTACACCCTGGCTGATGGCTACTTCGACAATGTTACCGTCACTGAGTAGTCGAGCTTTGGTTTGAAATCAGAAACATACACAAGGAATATCAAGATGAAGTTTAAAGAGTTTAGCGTATTATGTTTGGCCATGATGGTTGCAGTGGCAGCAGGCTGCGGCGATCCATCAGCGTCAAATAGCTCCAATGAAACCAGTAGTGCGCCAGAGTCTGGAAGCGGCACCGGCGGTGGTGCGCCGGTGGCAATCGAACAGGAAGCTGTCATCGCCATTCCTTCGCCTGGTGAAAGCAACGAAGTGGCTCCTTCAATCGGAGATCCGTCGGCTGCTCCCAAAGGCATGGAGGCTGTCGAAAGCGTGGCTGTTGCACCTGCCGTTGTTCCCGAAGCGATTACAATTCCGGAAACGCCTGCCCCGGTAAAGACACCCGCTCCAGTGGCTGAGCCTGCCGCTGCTGCTCCTGCCTCAGTGACGCTTCCAGTGCCTGCCGCTGCTGCAACTGAGCCCGGGAAGACCGGCGACTGGACCATGTGGGGCGGCAGCCCTGATCGTAACATGGTGAGCGCGGCAACCGGTGTTGATTTGTCGTTTGAAGCTGCGGAAGACGCAGCGGAAGGCAAGAATATTGCGTGGACGGCAACTCTGGGATCGCAAACGTATGGAAATCCGATTGTTGCAGAAGGCAAAGTGTTTGTTGGAACTAACAACGGTGGTGAATACAGAGAAGCTCATAAAGGTGACCGCGGTTGCCTGGTCTGCTTCAATGAAGCCGATGGGAAGTTTCTGTGGCAGCTGACTCGTGAGAAGCTGCCTCAAGGCCGAGTAAACGACTGGCCGGAACAGGGGATCTGTTCAACTCCATGCGTTGAAAATGGCCGCCTGTATCTTGCCACCAATCGTTGCGAATTGATGTGCATTGATATCGAAGGCTTTCACGATGGTGAGAACGATGGCCCCTACAAAGACGAAACCGATTCAGAAGAACTTGATGCAGATATCATCTGGTCGCTGGATATGATTGAAGATCTGGGCGTGTTCCCTCACAACCTTGCGACCAGTTCACCCGTGATTCACGGCGATCTGATCTTTCTGCTGACATCCAATGGTGTTGATGAAGCACATCTGGAAGTTCCCTCCCCTCGCGCTCCGTGTTTTATTGCAGTGAACAAGAACACTGGAGAGCTGGTTTGGGAAGACAATTCACCAGCGTTGGATTCCAAAGCCCCTGCTCCGTTCAACAATATTCTTCATGGACAATGGGGTTCGCCAGCACTGGGTGAAGTTGACGGCAAGATGCAGGTCTTCATGCCAGGTGGCGACGGAGTGCTGTATTCATACGACGCTGCAACTGGTGAACTGGTTTGGTGGTTTGACCTGAATCCAAAAGATTCCACATGGGAATTGGGCGGTCGCGGAACTCGAAATGCAATTATTTCGACACCAGTTTTTGTTGATAACAGCGTTATCCTGGCCGTTGGACAGGACCCGGAACACGGTGAAGGTGCCGGACATCTTTACCGAATTGACGCCACAAAGAAGGGCGACGTCAGTCCTCAGATTGCTGGTGACGATGGAGCCTACGCGGACAATTCCAACAGCGGTCAGATCTGGCACGTTGGTGGAGTTGATGCGGATGGATCAATCACAGGCGAAAAGAACGGTCTGCTGTTTCGCCGAACGATTTCAACAGTGGCTGTGTCTGATGGCTTGGTTTACGCTCCAGACTTAAGCGGTTTCCTTCACTGCATTGATCTGAAAACCGGTGAAAAGAAATGGGTGTTCGACACGTTCGCAGCTGTCTGGGGATCTCCTGTTGTTGTTGATGGAAGAATCCTGATGGGTGACGAAGATGGCGAAATGGTTGTCTTGAAGGCTGGTCCAGTGCTTGAAGAATTGGAAACCAAAACTTTCAATTCGTCGATCTACAGCACACCGACAATTGCGAACGGTCACATGTATGTGTCTGACCGGTCTCGTTTGTACGCGATCAAGATTCAGTAGTATCGATTACCAGGTCGGAAATTATTAGAGCCTGCAAGACAAACGTTTTGCAGGCTCTTTTCGTTGGTCGGTATGTCTTGTGCGGCGTGCTACGTATTTGGGTCAGACTCAAAAAGATGCAAGCACAGTTTACGGTTCATTCTCGGAGCGGCTCGGCGGCTCGGACGTCCCACGTTTTCACGCCATCCACGCCAGAGGGGCAAGGGCGAAGCCCTTGTTGGGACCGAAAGGTCAGATTTCAAAGTCAGTGACAGAGTTGTTCTGTCTTTTATCCGGACGATGATTTCCCCGCAGTCGCTTGAAGACCTGGTGAACGATTACTCCCCAAATGATGGGAAGAAACAGGCACGACAACACGAACCATAGTTTGATTGATGACGGTACTGACGAGCTGTCGCTGGCCAACAGAAGTTGTTGCGTCAACCTGAATATGATGAAAGTCGTCAGCATGATTTTTGCTGGTTCGTGGGCAACTTATCTGACGAAAACGAATCCTGCGTCCTGGTTGCCGATTTACGGTGAACATCGGTGATTCGTGGCTGGGGAAAATGCGAATCTGACTTTGTATGCTGATTCCCGCGAGCCACAACCGTCCACAACGATAGTCAAATTGCTATCAGATGTCGATTCGTTCGATGAACTCAACTCGGTAGACAGGTCGCCCCTGTTGATTTCGTACTGTTTCGTCTACGTAGCCACGTAAATCGACAGTGTCCCCTTCAGCAAGACCATTGATTTGTTGTTGAGTCACGTCGATTGGCAAAGTGCCGCCAAACTCATCTCTTGCCGCCAAGCTGTAAGTAATCAACCAGCCGCCGGAACGAGAATCATAGTTCAGCACGCCTCGCAGCCAGCGATAGTCCTTGGTGTCGAACCCGTATTCGCTGGCACTGCTGGTGGCGGACACAAGTTGGATGTCCGACTCGCCAGCGAATGGTGCCTTATATTGGGCGCTTGGGCCTAATTCGCTATTGAATTGGTTCAGATTGCGATCCGGCGGAACCGGAACGCCGCCGGAATCTTCAGACTGGTAGAACGGCTCACGGTTTGGAAGGTTGAAGTCGTCCTGGCTGTTCGGCGGATCACTCTCATAGGTTCCGGTCGAACCGGAAGGAGCGTATGGCGGTGCATTGCTTTCCGGAATGTACAGAGTTCCTGGAGCCATGCCGTTTCCGATGGTCTGTGGGGGGGAATACATCGGCTGACCGTATTGGTTGCCGTAGTACGTTCCTGGCCCCATGCAGCCCGAAACCAGAATTGTTCCACAAAGGGCAGCAAATTTAGCTGGCCGAAGCAGTGTGTTAAGTTTGCACATAATTTTAGGCTTCCTTAGAAGATGGACGCCATGTCTGGTTGGGGGAACCAGAACTGCACCAGGCTGCCAAACGTAGAAGACGCTTGAACTTCTGTTGCAGGTTGGGTGAGTGCCGAGACGAGAAAGACGGGAATTCCTGCCGCAAATGATCATTCTTCAGCAGGATTTGCGGAGACTAGCTCAATTCGGCAAATCGTGTCTAGAGCTTTCTGCCACTACAGGCGGCGAGCGGCAGCGAATGCCGAAAATATTTTCCGTCATGGGCAATAATTGGACGAATCAACCCGGTTGTTTGGGGCATTCAAGTCGTTCACGTTTAATTTTCGCACGGCTTTCCAGGTCGGCACTGGCCACCAAAATTCAGACTCTGAGTTCAGCGATATAGTCAATTTCGATTGAATCGGGCTTGAAATCGGGGTCATCCACCGTCTGAGGAAAAATCTGGAACATATAGGCGGATATGTCATTCCAACTAAACGGGGAGTTACAGCCTGCTTCGCGATGTTAGCGACTTGATCCTTGATTCACTGCTTGTTCGCGGTTCTGTGGATTTGGTGTAGGTGGTGATTGTGTGACTGAATTTGTGACACTACCTCGGATAGTCCACCCAGAACGACGGCGAAAAGTTCACCCTCCGCAAAATCGGTGCGAGTTGTTTGGGGGCGATCCTCGCATGCCGCTGCGAACCTGGCGACCCGCACAGTCCAGCAGTTGCAGCTGGTCGCCAAGCCCGATATCAAGATATCAAGTTGTTGCTTGAGGTTTTTGATGGCATTGATTCCGAACTCGGTGGGCTCCGCAGAATTGCCATCTTTGCCTTTGCGAAGCGGACACAAGGCCTGGTACTCCGCCGCAACTTCTTAGTCCTGCCCGCAATGAAACGATGCCTGCACATACTAAGTCACGCAATGCGCAACCGGTGTCTGAGCATCCGCCAACTTATCCACCGGTTCGGTGCATGTTGTTTTGGGGACACATCAATTCGCAACTTGCTTCAATCCTGGCTAATTGCCGGTTGGTTAATGAGCCGATTGTTTTCGACGAGACCTTCATTGCCCGTTAAGGACGCGACCTTGTCGTTTGGTTTTTTTGAGATCGCAACATTGTTGTAAATGTTCGCCGGAGTGGTGGGGTTCTGAACGACAATCGCGACCCCACCGAAGTTGCTGACAGTGTTGTTTGTCGCCAGAACAGTCGCCTCGCTGGCTTGCAGTCCGCTTCTCCATCCGTGAATCTTGTTGCCCGTCATCGAAATGTCGGAACCCGGCAGCGCCCAGATCGCAAAGTTCGGCGGGCCAGTGCGGCGCATCGATGTGCCAGCGAATTCGTTGTTCTCGGCGCGGACCGTGCCCATGACTCGAATTCCAGCGACTCCGCCGCCTCGGATCACGTTGTCCGTGAACGTTGCGCTGGATCCCTGAAACACCATCACGATTGGAGGCATGCCTTCTTCGCGTGACAGCTCGTTGCCCATGACGCGGACCGTCCAACCGGGGTGGATTCCGATCGCCACCAACGCGTTATCGATCACGCGGTTATTCATCACCAGCGAACGACCCGTGTTGCCAGTTTCAAATCCGATTCCCGATGCCTTGTTGTGATGACTATGATTGTCGATCACAACCGAATCGGTGTCAGCTTCCAGACCAATGCCCGCTTTTCCGTTTTCATAACACTCGTTGCCAATGATCGTAGGCGTCGAATGATGGCGAGCACCGATGCCGGCAAGTTTGTTCCTGAAGCAACGGTTGCCGCGAATCAACGGCGCGGCGCCTTCGTCGGTGCCGATGCCCGCCATGTCGTTTTCATAGCAATCGTTGTCTTCAATGATCGGCTTTGTGGTCGCTTCGGTGCGAGTGCCAATGCCTGCGCGGCGGTTCTTGTAGCATTGATTGCCGCGAACTATTGGACACGCGCCTTCGCTGATGCCGATGCCCGCGCGAATGTTCTCGTAGCAGACATTATTAAAGACCGATGGGCTGGCGTCTTCGTGGCCGATGCCTGCATAGAAGTTTTCAAAGCAGATGTTCTGTTCGATAATCGCCGTTGATTTCCTCATCGACGCAATGCCACCGCCCATGTTGCGGTAACACACGTTGTGATGCACGTGAGGCGAACACGGCTTGCCGTCAACACCCCTGATGCCGATGCCGCTGTATCCGATGTGATGCACAATGTTGTTTCTTATCGTGCAGTTCACGCCCGTGGCATCGATCCCCGGATCTCCAGGTGCACCGATCAGTGCGTGGTCCTGATCGTTGCCATGCGTCGCCTGGTGCTTGTTCCATTTATCGTCGTCGTAGCGGCCGACATTCGTTATGGTAAATCCGTCGATCGTTGAGCCCGCCGCCATCGTCACGCCCCCGCCCTTGCCTCCATCGCCGCCACCATCAATGATCGTCGCCTCAGCACGCCGAAGTCCCCGTTCGCCTTTCGCGTCATCACCTGCGCTTTTCAGAACAACGCCATCGGTCAGAACAATTCGTTCTTTGTAAGTTCCCGCGGAGACAAGAACCGTGTCCCCCGCAGAAGCCGCGTCGATCGCCGCCTGGATGGTCGCGTGGTCTTGAGGAGTCCGGATCGTATCGGCAGCGGATATTGAAACGCTATTGGTAACAATCAATGCTGATAGCGCAATGGAACCGGTGAGTATTCGCATATCTGTCTCTCAGGGAATAAAGCGGCGAAGGCAATCTCCGTCAAGTATAAGCGGTCTCTTGCCTCGATCCCAGGCACAAGGCGGGTGGATGGCCCACCAGGGTTTCTTGTTGTTTCACACTGGTGAAACTTTGACGACATCGATTTCAGGATAGTTTCGCTGGCTTGCAACGACTTACGTCGAAAACCGGTATCGTTAAAGTCAGCCTATCTTCAAACAACAAGTTGCCCTGGATGGCCCACGTTTTCCGCCCCACGTTTTCGCACGTTTTCCGGTCACACGTTTTCCGCCTGAGCGAAGACAATTCGTCGAGGGCGTACTATGGCACTCTGCCCAGAACGCTTCGAATCTTTCGCACCAACTCCAATGGTGAAAACGGTTTTTGAATGAATGCATGCGAGTTGGTAACCTTACCGTGCTGGAAAACAGCCTCTTCGGAATAGCCGCTCATAAACAGCACTCGGATGTCTGGTCGCCGTGAGAGAATTGCATCTGCCAATTCCCGGCCCCCCATGTCCGGCATCACGACGTCGGAAACAAGCAGGTGGATTGGTCCCTTATGTTCGTCCGCAATAAGAAGCGCTGCGGCAGCGTTAGATGCACTCAGGACGCGATACTCATGGCGTTCAATCGCGATCGTGGCAATCCTCTTAACCAGCTCCTCGTCCTCGACCAGGAGGATGGTCTCTGTCCCGCCGATCGGCAACTGAGTCTCCTTACTCTGGGTCGAGACGGCAGCGGTGGTTGACGGGAACAACAGTTTGAATGTCGTTCCCACCCCAGTTTTGCTTGAGGCGCTCACGTGCCCGCCCGCCTGGTTGACGATCCCATGCACGACCGCGAGTCCCAGTCCGGTGCCAACTCCTACTCCTTTGGTTGTAAAGAAGGGTTCGAAGAGGCGGGCCTGAACCTCGTCGGTCATCCCGCAGCCGGTGTCGCTGACTGCCAACTGGATGAACCGTCCTGCCTTTAAGTCAGGGTAGTTAGCGAGATCCTCTTCCCGAAGCTGGAGATAGTGGGTTTCGATGGTCAACCGCCCGCCCCCGGGCATTGCATCGCGAGCGTTGACCGCGAGGTTGATCAAGACCTGTTCGAGTTGCCCCTGGTCAGCGGTGATCGTGTCCTTAACAGGGGCGAGGACGAGTGCGATTTCGATGTTATCTCCGAGCAGCCGACGAAGCATCTCTGTGGTCTCAGCGACGATTGCATTCAGGTCCAGTGCCTTCGGCTCGATCATCGATCGCCTGCTGAATGCGAGTAGCTGCCGCGTGAGCCTGGCAGCCCGCTCGCCGGCGTCCTGGATCGTGACCACTGATTCCCATAGTGGATCCTTTGTGGTCAGGCCGGAGAGCAGCAAGTTCGCATATCCGTTGATGATCGTCAGCAGGTTGTTGAAGTCGTGCGCAACACCTCCGGCGAGGCGTCCGATCGCGTTGATCTTTGACGTTTCCTGGAGCTTCTGACGCAGTCGATCCTGTTCCGCCTCCTGCCGCCGGTGCTCGCTCAAATCCCGAAACACCAAAACCGCACCAACGCCCTCGCCGCGGTCGTCTACGATTGGGGCGGCGCAGTCGTCAATCGGCACCTCTCCGCCGTGGCGCGCGATTAGCACAGTATGGTTTGCCAGTCCTACAACAACACCCTCGCGCAGTACTCGTTCCACCGGGTTCTCGACTGGCGCACGGGTCGATTCGTTGCAGATGCGAAAGACGTCAGCCAGTGGTGATCTCACGGCTTCGGATGCCGGCCAACCGGTAAGTTGTTCGGCAACCGGGTTGAGGAATGTGACGTTCGCGTGACGGTCGGTTGCAATCACTCCATCGCCGATGCTCGCCAGGGTGGTCGCGTACCGGCGTTCACTGGCTCGGAGGTCACGCTCCGCCCGGTGCTTGTACAGCCCCATCTCGATCACGGTCCGCAGTTCCCGCTCCTGAAATGGCTTCAGGAGATAGCCAAACGGTTCGGTCACCTGTGCCCGCTTCAGGGGCTCTTCGTCCGAGTGGGCGGTCAGGTATACGACAGGGATGAAGTAATCCCTGCGGATCCGGCCAGCCGCCTCGATGCCGTCCATCTCGCCCTGCAGCTGAATGTCCATCATGACCAGGTCGGGACGCAGTTCGTCGGCCAGACGCACCGCGTCCAGGCCAGTGGCGACCAGGCCAACAACCTCGTAGCCAAGTGCCTGAAGCCTAAGCTCGAGGTCCTTTGCGACAATCCGCTCGTCTTCGACAACGAGAATCCGGCTGGTGACCATAACGTACCTGAGGTTAAGGAGCGAAAGATAAATCGAACCGCGTTCCCCCGAACCGGTTGAGGGTAAGCTGACCACCGAGTTGATCAGCAAGAATATTGACCAGTTGTAGTCCAAGAGTTGGGGTGCTGTCGATGACCAGGTCAGCCGGGAGCCCGACTCCGTCATCGGCAAGGGTTAGACTCAGGCGCCCATCGGGCTGCATGCGGGCTCGTATGCTGACTGTTCCCGACCGGGTGCCGGGGAAGGCGTACTTGAGTGAGTTAGAGACGATCTCGTTCATCAAGAGGCCGCAAGGGATCGTCTTTTCGAGCGAAACGGTAACCGACTCCACATCAATTACCAGGCTGACTCGGGCTGAGTCCACCCCGAAGGACCGGAACAGAAACCCGCACAATTCGCCAATGTAACGGGACAGATCCACACGGGCAAGGTCATCGGACCGATAGAGCGTTTCGTGAACCAGCGCCATCGCCCGCACCCGGTTTTGGCTTTCGGCAAGAACGTCTGCGGCAGCCGGATGTGTAGTAAGCTGCGCGGCCTGCAGACTCAGCAGACTGGAGATCACCTGCAGGTTATTCTTCACCCTGTGATGAATTTCCTTGAGCATCGCCTCTTTTTCTCGAAGTGACAGCCTGATTTGTTCTTCGGCACGCACCCGGTCAGTGATCATCTCGGTCAGGAAGACCAGCCCGCCAACCGTCCCGGTCACGTTCGTCCAGGGCTGGATCTCCCAGCGGAGGTAATCGACCGTGCCGTCCGCGCGTTCGAACCGGTCCTGTTCGCACCGTTCCGATGCCCCGGTCAGGCACCGTTGGTGAATCTCCTTCCATTGGTCTGTGACTTCCGGGAATACCTCGTAGTGAGAGCGGCCGATCAGATTTTGGTCGCCGAGACCGTAGTCGGTCAGCCACCGGCGGCTGTGTGAGATGTATTTCATATCGCGGTCGAACATCGCAACGCCGACCGGGGCGTTTTCGATGAAGATCCGCAGTCGCTCTTCGCTGGCCCGGAGTGCGGCCTCGGCTTCAAGCCGGTCAGAAATATCGATTCCGAACCCCACGACGCATGGTTCTCCGCCGAGTGAGACTCGCACCCCGGTGCAAAACAGCGGGAGCTCGCCGCCGTCTTTTCGAAGGGCATGCAATTCCGTGGAGTTTTCACCCAATACAAACACGTCACGGATGACCGCCGCAATCCGCTCGCGATCCCGCGGCACGATCGTATCGAGGGCAGTGTGATGTGTCATCTCTTCGTCTGACCAGCCGAGCAGAGTGTCGTAGTTGTGGTTCCACCGGACGTATCGGCCGCTCTGGTCGAACGCGAAGGCGATGCCCGGTAAGCTTCCAAACATAGCCTGGAGAAGGCTTTTCTCCTCGACGAGAGCTTGTTCAGCAGCTTTTCTTTCGGTGACATCGATTGAGATTCCGGTTAGACACACGGGCAGGCCCGCCGGATCGCTTTCAAGGGTTCCCCACTCCTCAAGCCACCGCGTTGTGCCGTCAGGGCGGACCACCCGGTACAGATTTCGGTAATCCGAACCATCGGCCAGACACGCTGCGATTCCGGCATCGAACTGCTCTCGATCGTCCGGGTGCACCCTTGCCCGCACTGCGGCCACCGACTCAGGGGCATGCAGGTTCATCGGCAGGGCAGGTTCGGTGCTGAAGTACCGGCTGACAGAGCCGGTCGCTGCGTCCCAAACGAACGCGACGGCAGTGGCTGCCGACAGCGCAATGCGGAGGCGAGCTTCGCTCTCACGGATCGCGTCCTCAGCCCGCTTCCGTTCGGTAATATCGCGATTGAACCCCATCACGAGCCATTCGCCACCGATCTCGACGGCAGACGCAATGACTTCCAGGGGAAAGGTCGTTCCGTCTTTGCGGCGGTGGGCCACCTCGAACGTGAGCGATTCGCCGGCCCGAAGCCGACGCATGCGGTCCGGCAGATTGGCGGCGTCGTCGGGCACATCGAGTTCCTGCATTCGCATGGAAAAAAGTTCTTCCTTCGAGTACCCGTGCATCTTGACCGCGGCCGGGTTCGCAGCCCGGATGCGGCCCGTGAGGTCCATCAGGAAGATCGCGTCGCTGCTGGTTTCGATCAGCGTGCGGTACCGCAGCTCGCTCTCCCGCAGCGCCTGTTCGGCCCGCTTTCGCTCGGTGATGTCGGTGATGAATCCCATGGACCGGTTGCCGGTGAGGCGGACCGCCGCGATCGAGATCTGACGCAACTCACCCGACTTCTGCCTGAGCAACCAGTCGACCTCGATCGCACCGTCCTGCTTGATGCGGTCGAACGAGGGCCGGGACTCGGCCTTCGCCTCGGGGGTGGTCAGGTCGCCGACGCCCATCCGGAGCAGCTCCTCCCGGTCGTACCCGGAGATGCGGCACGAGGCCGGGTTGACGTCGACGTAGCGGCCGTTCTCATCCAGTACGACGAGCCCGGTCGGGGCATACTCGATGTACGCCCGGAACCGCTCCTCGCTCTCCCGCAGAGCCTGCTCGGACCGCTTCTGTTCGGTAATATCCGTGGCGATGTTTGAATAGCCAAAAACCGTGCCGTCGGGATCGCGGAGCAGGACCACGGTGTTGATGATCGGCACCCGCTTCCCTGTCAGTGTCAACAGGTCGAACTCCCCTGACCAGGTGCCGGTTTCCCGGGTTTGCGTCAAAACGCTCTCGGCCAGAAACTGGTGGTTCTCCGAGGGGACGAGTTCCCAGAACGCGCGCCGGGTGACATCGTCGCCATCGGGAAATTCGAGGAGCGTGCGGAAAGCCGGGTTCATGTATGTGAGGGTCCCGTCCAGGCGCGAGATCCCGATGTCCTGGCCCGCGGCTTCGCAAAGGCGATAGAACTGCTCGGCCCGCGCGGATGCGACGCTCAGGTCGGCAAGAGCCCGTTCAGCTTCATCTCGTGCCCGGCCAACTGCATCCTCGGCCTGTTTGCGCTCTGTGACATCGAGAACGGCCCCGACGGTTCGTATGGGTTGACGAGCGGTGCCTTCGCCCTCGAAGTATGTCTGCGACCGCGTGTCCAGCCACCGGAGCGAGCCATCGGGGCGAATAATTCGGTGCTCAATGTCGAACAGGCCGTCACCTTTCGGATCGTGCGCCAGGCGAACCGCCTCCGCGATGCGTTCTCGATCACCCGGATGGACCAAATTGATGTAGTCCGCCAGCGCTACGCGTTGGTTTTCTTCACACCATCCGTTGATGATCTGTTGCTCGCGGGACCAGTAAATCTCGTCGGTGCGGTGGTCGTGATCGAAAATGCCAATCTGCGCGACCCGGATCGCCTGACCCAGGCGGTATTCACTTTCCCTCAGAGCCTGCTCTGTTCGTCGGCGTTCGGTGATATCCGTGATTGAGCCGGTCATGCGGACCGGCTTACCTGCAGCGTCCCATTCGGCCTGGCCACGCGACCGCACCCAGAGGTAGTCCCCCCTCTTGTGACGGAGCCGGAGTTCCATGTCATAGGGCTGTCGGCTCTGAAGGTGCCGCTCGGCTGCTTCCCACGCGGCCGAAAAGTCATTGGGGTGGACGCGTTCGGTGAAAGTTTCGAGGCGATTCGGCAATTCGTCAGGCAGGTAACCAAGCAGTTCCAGCCAACGGATGGAGAAATAGTGCTCGCCGCTGGCAATATCCCATTCCCACAATCCGTCGTTGGTTCCACGCTCTGCCCGCCGGTAACGGGCTTCGCTGTCGCGAAGTGCCTCTTCTGCCAGTTTCCGTCTGGAGATATCTGTGTGCGTGCCAAGCATGCGCAGCGGTTTCCCATCAGCGTCGTGCGCGACGATGCTCCCGATAGACAGAGTCCAAAGCCAACCTCCGGTGCTGGTGCGCTGGCGGAACTCCACATCATAGCCCGAAACTTCGCCGCGGACGTAGGCATCGAAGGTACTGTAGACTTTCTCTCGGTCGTCAGGGTGAAGACGCTCGGCCCATTTTGCATTGCTTTCCTCAAAGGTCGCCGGGTCGTGCCCGATCATCGTAGCGTATTCCGGGCTGACTTTGGCGTCACCCGTGGTGAGATCGAGATCGTAGAGCCCCTGGCCAGCCGCACGCAGCGACAGCCGCAGTTGCTCCTCGCTCTCGCGGAGCGCTTGCTCAGCTTGTTTCCGATCGCTGATGTCGATGAACGACGCCATCAGATTCACCGGTCGACCGTGACGGTCCTAGATCAGGTTGGCGGAAACCTGAGCATCAAAAACTGTTCCGTCGCGGCGAAGTCCCCGCAGTTCTCCAACCCAGCGACCGCTGGCGTGGAGAATCTGAATCGCAGCCTCGGCCTGCTCGGGATTCTCACACAACTCCTGTGGAGTCCGCCCCAGAATCTCATCGTCGTGATCGTATCCCCAAAACTGGACGAATGCGTGATTCACATAGATGATTCGGCCAGCGGCATCGCCAATGGCGATCGCGTTGAGCGAGGTGGCGATCGCTGTGTCCTTGAGTCGCAGTGTCTCCTCCGAAACTTTACGTTCGGTCACGTCGCGGATGTAACCATGCCAGATGGTACTGCCGTCCGGCAAGCGCTCGGGAACCGCGTGCCCATCCAACCACCGAAGACCGCGCTTCGGCAGCTGAACCCGGTACTCGCAGCGCCATGGTTCCAGCGATTCGAGCGAGCGGCGGATGGTTTCCACGACCGCATCAAAATCTTCGGCGTGCAGTTGCCCGAAGACCGCCTCTGTGGATATGCGTACTTCCTCGGGCGTGACCTCGTAGATGTCACGGATTCCTTCGCTGGCGTATGGGAAGCAACTTCGACCGTCCGGCCACTGTTGGAACTGGTAGATGACGCCGGGAACCTGTTCGGACAGCTTTTGCAACAGCGCGTCGCGGGCGTGCAATTGTACGTCGGCCTGTTTCTCGGCCGTCACGTCGTTCAGGATTCCGTTCCACATGATCCGGCCGGAGGCGGTGATGGGCTCCGGAATCGACCGAGCTTTAACCCATCGCGTGTCGCCGGTTTTGGTCTGAAATCGGAATGTGTGCTGCCAGGGAGTGCCGTTCCGGGCAGACTCCTGAATCGTTTGCTGGACGCCGAGAATGTCGTCCGGGGTGATCCGCCCCCAAATTCGATCGGGCTGGGCAATCACCTCGTCCGGCGTGTACCCTGTCAAATCCGTCGCCCCGCGGCTGACGAATGCGAACCCATCGGTGCCATCGGAGTCGAGATAATACTGGTAAACGACGCCCGGCACGGCTTCGGTGATGCTACGGAAACGCTCCTCGCTCTTCCGAAGAGCCGATTCGGCGACCTTCCGCTCGGCAATTTCGCGTTCCAATCGGAGGCTCCGCTCGTGTCCGAATAACATCGCGCAGCGGACGTCTTCTGCGGTGTCGCGTCGGAACCATGATGCGAGCCACGACAGGACGAAGCGAACGGGGCGACGGCGAGGGTGGCGGACCCGGAACGCTGCCCCACGCTCGATCGGTTCCCAGGTGACGATCGACGGTGCCAGCCCAAAATAGGTGGTCAACGCCCCGAACCCGATCGAATGGGCCTCCCAGAAGAGGTTCGACGGCATGGCAAACCCTGGTTCCAGCACCTCTTCAACCAGCACTTCCCGATCGCTGACCTGTGTGAACCGCGTTCTCAGGCATCGGTACAGTTGCTGAATGGCTCCGACTTCGGGGGCGGCGAGCCGTTCGAAGTATCGAGCCGGATGGAACCAGAGTCCCGCAGCAGACAGAAGCGGCCGGAGATATGCGGATCCCTGATAGGATGTACACAGTTCAACCAGCTTATCAGTGGGCAGATCACCGTTACTGTTTTGAAAGAAGACGAGGTAGTCGTCCCACGGAATTGAGGCCGCTTGGTTTTGTAATTCGTCCAGCGTCCATTCTAATCCACGAGTGAGATGCGCGGTCGGTAATCCCATTCGCTGGAGTTGTTGGATCGCATAGCCCGTCGCCCGGCATGAGACGTCGCCAAGAGGCGGGTGAGGTTTCGCGGCCATTCGTTCTGTCAGGCTGTGTGGGAAATCGGATGTGATTTGTATGACCGGGAATAGTCGGGAAGCCACCAGTGTGCGGGGCTCGGTGCTGCCTCGCATCACTGTAGCTTCGACGGGATTTTGGTGATCACCCAGTGTACCAGCCCGTCTGGCATCTGTCTTGCGGGACAAATCGTTCGTTGTCGTACATTACGCTGGCAGAACAAATTGAACCAGGCCCCCAATTTTGGTTCGACGGTCTGTCACTGACGATCGATTCGATATTCGACCTGAACATCGTTAAACGGACAACGGAATTGCAATAGATACGCCGTGAGTTGCAGATCTGTCCCGTCGTCTTCTCCGTTACCGTAGTGAAAACTGGGCCATCCACCTGTCTTGTGGGCGATTTCCACAGAGGATGGGGCCCTCCCAAAGCTCTTGTTAGCCAACCGTTGATGAATTCTCGATTTGCAGTTTCAGGTTCGCAATCCAGCCAGTTAAATGCCTTAGAGGCCTCAGGAGCAGTTGGCTTTGTGGGCATGAACAGATGCCCCAGAGTGAATAAAAATAGAACCGGGCCATCCACCCTGAGGTTCATATTGATATGACGGATTTAGCGCAGAGGCGTTGTAAACCCCCGAGGCGAGCTTGGGGGCGGCGTGTGTCTTGTCTCAAAGTTTGTCGGGGCTCTAAAACAGGATGGACAGAAGTCTCTCAGCCTTTTGGGCTGAGTGACACACATCCAATTCATCAGCAAGTGCCGCTCCGCTGTTGGGACGTAAGGATCAGTCGATTCCCAGGTTGCGTTCGATGTGTCGTGCTTCCGGCGACATCACCAGATCCTGCCACCAGCGGTCCGGATCGCGTTCGCGTTCCTGGTCAAATCGGCCTTCCTTGCCGACGAATTCCCATTCGTCAACTTCATCGCCCGACAGTGCGTTGCCGTCGTTCGGATTGGGTTTGAACATTCGCATCGACTGCGACATCGCGTCCCGACTGGCGGTCAGCATGGTGCACCCGGTTGACGAAAAGGCAAAAACTGCAACGATAAGCGTTGAAATGCAGCGTTTCATTGGAAACTCGCAGTTTCAAAAACAGGCAGAATCTGCTGCAGCCTTTGAGGTTGCCGCGGCAGGATTCCAGCGAGTGAGCGTGAGATTGTAAGAGAGAGTCAATGCGCGCAATCGTGTCATAATTCGTCAATTGCGCCCATAGGAAAAAGTTTGATGCAACCATTGGATATTCTGGTCGTCGCCCCGCATCCGGATGATGCTGAAATCAGCGTGGGAGGCATCATTGCCGCATCTCGCCATCAGGGGCTGCGCGTGGGTGTGGTGGAACTTACCAGTGGTGAGCCGACTCCGCACGGAACGCCGGAACTGCGCCGCAAAGAAACAGCTGCGGCAACGGAGATTCTGGATTTATCGTGGAGACAGAATCTGGAACTTCCCAACAGAAGTCTTCAACCGACTTTGGAAGCACGCCGTCGGCTGGCAGAAGTGTTCCGAGCGACTCGCCCCAGAATCATTCTGGCGCCCTATTGGCAGGACGCCCACCCAGATCACGTGGCCGCCAGCAGCTTGTGCGACGATGCTCGATTTTGGTCGAAGCTAAGCCGTTCAGATCTTGCCGGCGATCCGTGCTGGCCGCCGACGCTGCTGCACTTTTTCAGTATTCATCTAAGAATTCATCCGGCCGCATCCGTTGTTGTGGATGTGTCGCCGTTTATTGAAACCAAGATGAATGCAGTAAAGGCCTACAGAAGTCAGCTGATTGAAGGACGTAGTCTGGAACATCCGACGGTGATCGACGACATTCGTGACCGAACGCGATACTGGGGGTGGACGATCGGTAAAGCTTATGCGGAGCCACTATTTAACAGAGAGCAGGTTGGTATTCGCAGTCTGAACGATGTTCTGTAAACGGTCGGGGGCTCAGATTTTTACCTGATTAATAACCTGAATCGATTCGTCACAACAGGTTGTGCGGCTGGCACTGAATGAGTCGTGCGATAGGTCAATCGCTGTATGCGATCTTTGCCCTTGGCGAGTTTGCGACGTAAAGTGAATCAACTTTTTGACGTACCATTTCAGCCGCTTCGCGTTCTTCAGATTCGTTCAGAACCTTCAGTTCGTCGGCATCAAGTGGTTTGCCATAGATCACAGTTACTGTTGCTGGTCGCACAAACCATGCACCTTTCGGCATGGCTTTGTCGGCACCGATAATGGCTACAGGATAGACGGGGACGTCAGTCCTTCTAACCAACGACATGAATCCGGGCTTGAACGTTTGAGGTGCTCCGGACGAACGCGTACCTTCAGGAAAGATGCCCACCAGGTAGCCTTGTTCAAGTCGATCCAGCGCCGTTCGAACACTTCCGCCTCGAAAGGCGGTTCGGCTAATAGGAATCACGTGCGTGTTTCTGCAAATCCAGCCAATGAATGGCACCTTGAACAGGCTGTCGCGAGCCAGATACGAAACGGCTCTTGATAGTCTGACGGCCACAAACAGCGGATCCAGATAGCTTTGGTGATTCACCAGCAGCACACCGCCCCGATTGTTGTCGAGGTTTTCGGCACCAATGATTTTGGTTCGGCACCAGAATCTTAGAGGCAGGTAAACGACCAGGTGGATGAACATCCATGTCAGGCTGCGCCGAGAGTTTGGGGCTGTGGACGGTAAGTTATCAACGCTGTTATTGGTTGTGTTGTCTTCAGGTTCCATAAGTCTTCAGGCTGAAATGCCTTGTTGTTGATTTCTGATCGATAAGCAATCGCGGTTGACCGCAGGATCTTTGTTAGCTGGAAAGCAGTCGGTTGAATGCGAGCAGTCTGCCGTGTTCAGCATCCGCCCATGGCCAGCAGCATATTGGCGACTTGTTCAAATCCGGAGAAGCTTTCCAATAGCAAATCGGGCGCATGCGGTTCCAGTTCGTGTACCGGGTAGGTTCCAGTGGCGACGGCAACGGCTTGAGCACCGATCGCTCGAGCACACCTGATGTCTGCGTCTGTGTCGCCGATGACGATTGCCTGATGTCCGGCGACGTCGTATCCGACGTTCCTGGATGCAGTTGCCAGTGCGTTTTTTGCGACATTATCGCGGTTTGCTTCGTGGTCACCAAATCCACCAAATTGGAAATAGCTGTCGAGGCCGAATTGTCTGAGTTTAATCCAGGCCCCTTCTTCGTAGTTGCCGGTAATCAAAGACAGCGTGATGTTTGGGTGTTGTGCCAGATGTCGAAGCAGCGGTTCAACTTCGGGAAGCAGGAATCCTTCGTCGTTGGCAAGACCGATTGATAATTCCGAAAGATAAGCAGATCGAAAGCGTTCTCGGCTTTGGTCCGAATTCTCGACCCCAAACCGCTCAAAAATCTCGTCTGTGATGCCTCGGTCAGTACGTCCTGCAGTTAAGACGCCTCCCAGCGGAAATTCGATGCTGAATTCCCGCTGCAAGGCGGTAGAAATTGCCCTATGCCCTGCTCCACCCGTGCTTAGCAGCGTTCCATCGATATCAAAGAAGATGAATTTGTGTTGCGTCGCCATGTTGGGAGAGAGTGAAAAGTCGTGTTTGAGGGGAGGATATGGGCAAAAATCGTGAAACTGTGTGAGAATCGTGGATTCTGAGGATCTTGGGCCTTTTCTGAAGATCACTTGACCGATATTCTAGTGGGATCGATGTCTTTGGACGCTGCGTGAGCCGTCGGAAGATGAGTTAAAGACACTTTCATTGACAAAATCTTGCATAAAACTGGTTGTTAAAATGGCTAAGACAAATCGAAAACTAAGTAAGGCCAATCACGGACGACGTCCTGCCAGTTCAAAAGCTCGAAAGTTAAAGCGACGAAGCGTGAAGCTGTCGCGATAGTTTGAGCTGAGTCTCAACGGCAAGTTGTTGCCCCAAAAACGTTCAAACCCGCTCTTTAACAGTGCGGGTTTTTTATTTGGTCTCGTTAAAGAGCCGGAGCTGAGTCCGAAAACAGCACTAGACGTGCTGAGATCTCTGTTAAAATGGGGTGTTGCCTGAAGGTTTGGGGAGATTTGCGAAGGTGCCTTCAGACGAAGGGGGTGCAGTTGGAGGTTCCGTTAAATCGGGATAGAAAAGCTGGATTTGGCCTGCGGGCGATTTTAAAGCGAATAACCGCCGATTGACACCTTGGGGCATTCCACCTAACGTATTCACAGGCTCTTGTCGATTCTGAACTTAATCGCCCCTTGGCGGACGATTCCGTTAGAGTCCAATCGAATGGCCTGGGCGGGCTTCTTCTTTTTACAATTTTGCGGCCTTTTGTTTGATTCTGGTCGTTGGAAATTCAGTTTTCAGCAAGTTCGGATAGTCGTCATGCGAAACCTGACATTTTTTGTTTCTACCGTATTCGCCGTTTTAAGCAGCGTTTCCAGTTCCAGTGTATGGGCTGATTCGTGGTCGGATCAGATCATCGACACGAAGAAGATTGACTTTGGAGTTGTCGCGACTGGTTCTGCTACCAAGCAGCTTGTTGAGATTAAGAACGTTCTGACCCAAACGATCCACATTTCGGGTATCAGAACGTCCTGTCCCTGTGTGCAGTGGAAGATGCCGGACGGCGTTTCTCACCGTTACCTTCAGCCGGGCGAATCGTGTATTCTGGAAGTCATGTTAGACACTCAAAAGTTCCGCCAGAAACGTGACGCGAACCTGATGATCACCATGGACGCTCCTCGGTATGCAGAACACAGCATTCCTGTTTCGGCTTACATTCGCACGGATGTGGTATTCAATCCGGGCATGATTCGCTTTGGCGAAGTTGAGCTTGGCAAACCAGGTCAGTCTGTCGTTGATATTGCCTACGCCGGACGTCCTGACTGGGATATCGTGGATGTGAAGTTTGAGAACCCAGCTCTGAAAGCTTCGTTAAGCAAGCCTGAGCGTTCTGCCGGATTGATTAATTATCGGCTAACGATGGCATTGAACGAGACTGCCAAAGCGGGGCGGATTCGTGACGTTGTGACCCTCGTGACCAACGATAAGACCAACCCCTTTATTCCGCTGATGATTGATGGAATTATTGTTCCCGACATCACGGTGTCGCCATCGATTCTAAAAGTTGGGACAATCGCTCCCGGCAAGTCTTCTCGCGTGCAGGTTGCTTTGAAAGGGAAGACGCCGTTTCAGATTGAATCGATCGAATGTGAAGCGATGGCCAACAGCTTCCGCGCTAGTATCTCTGATTCAGTTCGCCCGTTTCACCTGGTGCCAATTGAGTTCAGTGGCGATTCTGGTGGTGTGGGTGCGTTTAATGAAGAGTTGGTGATCCGCATTGTTGGTCGTCCAGAACCTCTGCTGGTTACTGTGACTGGTGCGATCAGCAATTAGCGCCGCGTTTCGTTCGTAGTGCGATCCTCTGCTTCGAGTGGCGTTGTCATCTGTGAACCCGCTTGACGCCTTAACGGCTGATGACGGATGTAATGCGGTCGCCCGTTCTGAAGCATACGATGAACGTGTTTTTTCCGTTCTCTACGGAAACCGTCGTCTGGCTGGTCGCGCTGCGGGGCGCTGTACCTGGCAGCGATGCGTTCAGGTTTAATGTGTGCACGCCATCAGGCAGTTCAACCTGAAGAACGTCGATTCTTTCCGGCAGCAGATTTATGTGGCGAGTATCGGGTTTCTCCATTGCTTCCCACGCGATTCCACCAAGGTTCATCAATAGATCTACTCCGGAATCGTTTGAGACGGAAAGGTGATCCTTCGCGGCGTAGACTGATGCTTTCTTTACGATTCGGCGAGCTACTGCGCGAGCTATCTGTTTGTCTCGGTCAGCCTGGTATGAGTCCCAGGCTGCCTGGTTAATGTCCAATAATGGCACGCTGAAAACAGGAGGACTGGCTTCCTGTCCCGCGATCGTGACGGAGGTAACAAACGGGTCCATGCTTTGTTCGTCCACAGGTCGAGCGATTTTGACGGGGGCGATTGTTGGCGGAAGCGTGTGTTCTCCCACGGCACTGATAATTTGATCCGCGATAAGCAGTGCGGCGGATGTTGGTGCAGCCGTTTCAGCAGTCCAATCGGTTGCTCGGCCGACCAGTGTCACCACATGCACGACCCCATGTCCGGCGTTCGAGTTGACTCCAAAACCCGTCATAATGGGAGAGCGTCCGGCATTGTTCTGTCGTATGCGGTCTCCAGCGAATGAGTTCCAGTATTGAACGTCTGCGATCGCTTTGTCTGTGATGTTGGCATTCAGTGGAATTTCTGAGTGAACGGACGCAGACAAATAGGCGGTGAGTGCATTCGGTCTGAATCGATCGGGTACGACTGCGGGTGGTTGCGCCGCAGCTACATGACCGACGGTAACGACGTTGCTGGCATTCGCGGATGATGACTGAATAAGCTGGCGATCAACAGAGGCGTGTTCCATCCCCTGACTTGCATACGCAAAGGCGTCCTGTCGGTCACCGACCAGGCTGGTAAGCACCAGCAGATTGTCGATCATTCTTTGTTCAAATTCACGACCGCTCCAGGCGACCGCATGGTCGTCTGAGATAACAGCCGTGGCCTGTTCGCGGACGTCTTTTTGGCGAAGGAAGTCGATCTGCTTGCGGACTTTGTTCAGTTCCTGTTCGCAGGATTTAGCTTCGCCAGCCATTAGTTTGGCAATGGCTTGATCGACAACGATAATTTCTTCTTCACCGCCGCGAAGCTTGCTGGCCTTTTCCAGTTCAGTGACTGCTGCTGATGCTTCGCCGCGATCAAACATGGCGATTGCAGAAAGGTGATGTTTGTGGGCGGACGCACAGCCAGAAAGCACAATGAGCAGTGCTAAGCAGAAAATCGATTTCGAAGTCTGAAAGTGCATTTTGTGCAACGTTCGTCATTTCACAAAGTCGGCGTTGCTATGTTGGACAGCACTCGACCAGTCAAAGAACAGCATGTGGTACAGCAGTAGCCTGCTATCTGCCATATTGACGAAAGGCGGCCAGCTTGGACTTGTGATAGCCTTTTCTAAGTTCGGCCTGTTCTTTCAGTGACTCACCGGAATGAATATCCAGCAGTTCAAGCGTCAACAGGTAGTCTCGTTGATAGTCTTTGTTGCTGACAGTTGTTCCCGATGTGATCTTTGCGAACAGCAGATAGTCGAATGGTTGATCGATTCGTTCCAGAGCTGCCTGCAGTTGTCGTTGTTTTTCCGGAAGTACAAGCACGTCGGGGCGGCATCGGCATTCGACCATTGCGGCTTCCACATAGCGGCGACTGATCATACGAAACTGGTCGGACTGGCCGATGAGTGCATCGATATGTTCGTAGATTTGTTCGTTGAAGTCGCCAACTTCTTCGCTGCTGTGATTTTCAACTCCCACGAAGCAGACCTTCCTTACGGGCGTTCCGTGTTCGTTGGTGTACGACACGGTTTGCACGTCTGTGCAGGCTCGGCCCAGCATGCGGGCGACGGATTCGTCAATCAGTGGCCTCCAGGTTTCGGCACCAGCTTCGTGGCTTCCGACCATGTCCTCGTCGTTTTTGCTAAGTACATGAGCATACTGCTTTCCTCGGCACCCGGACAATATTGCGGTGGTGCAAAGAAGTAATGCGATGACCAAAGAACGGTTTCGTTTTTGCATTGTTCGATCCATCAAACAACTACACGGCAAGTGCAGACGATTTCCTGTGATTTATCAAGGCGTTCGGCGAGTGCTTTTGGATGAATAAAGCCCGAACGCTCAATTGCATCGTGCAACTATGAGATTTCAGGAGCAGGATTCCGCCAGGAACGCACTGTCGTGATATCGACGCACACAGCGCCGCGACTGTGGATTATTTCGGTTTCATGAAACAGGTAGAATAGGGATCGCGACCGGGGGCACCAAGATGACAATGCAATTTTGCAACCGGCAATTTCTGCGCAAAGAAAAAGGGATCCCGGTCGTGAAACGGGATCCCTCAGGAGAAGATTCTTTGTGAGTCGTTGCTGCGTAATGCTTTATGTTAAATGACTTCTGCAGCGGTGTCTGTTGATCGAAGGGTCAGTTCAGCATATGGCAATGCGATTCGCAGTTCGTACTCGCGATCGCCGCCGAGAGTTTCGGCAAGATCTGCCATATCCTGGCTGCCAACGCTTCGATAGCAGCTGACAAGTTCGCTCCAGGCAAAGCGGCGAGCGGCTGATGGCATTTTTCGAGCAGCCTGTTCGAGGTGAGGAATGGCGGATTCCAGTTCGCCCGCTCGCTTCAGTGCGAGCCCCATAAGCAACTGTCGTGGTCCTTCCAATGGGCCAGCATCGTCGACCTTTCGCAGTTCCGTGACTGCTCGGTCTGGCATATTCAGTTCCATGTATCCGTCAGCAGCAACCAGGCGACGAATCGTTTTTGGAGTGATGGAACTTCTCATTGAATTATCCTTCTCAGTTTGATTCTGTTTTGAATGAGTGTGTCTCGTTCTGATAACAAGTATTGGCAACTAGCGCGCCAATTGCTTTTCGAAATAACAATTTGCGACATAACTTGTTTTTGAGTAGTGGTTTGTGGTTATGTGGTGTTGGGGACGCCAAGTGGTTTGTTCTGCCAAAAACTACAATGCCTGCAAGTGTGGAGAGCAGAACCGGCTAATTAATGTGTACGTATGTTCAGTTTTGTTGCCGAATTTACAAACGGAACGTTAACTGACCTGCTGCCATTCCACGATGAAGCGGCTTTTGGGTTCATTCCGACGGCTCGCTTTGTCGTAAGCTGAGGTATTGCGGTTTCTTCCGGACTCGAAAGTGATTCCATGTTGAGTTTTGTGCTGGCGAGTTTTTTCGCAGCGTTTCTGACTTCTTTGCTGGTAACCCCCTGTATTCGCCGGCTGGCTCCTGCGTTGGGGCTTGTGGATTTACCGGGGCACCGCAAGGTTCACGTCACTCCGACTCCCATGGGGGGCGGAATTGCCGTATTTCTGGGATTGCTTGTTCCCACGCTGGCGGCATGGCTTCTGACTGACTCGATTTCGCAGCTTGTGCCGTTGTTGCAGAATCTGGGCGTCAGCCTGCAGCAGGATCGTGATTCGTTCATACAGATGGCGGGCATTGCCGTGGGAGCAATTTTGCTGTTCGCACTGGGGCTGGCTGATGACCGTTGGGGGCTGTCCTGGAAACTGCGACTCGGTCTGCAACTTCTGGTTGCTTTCGGGGTGACTCAAGCAGGCGTTAAAGCGACGGTTTTTGTGGCTCAACCGTGGATCGGAATTGGCATAACGATGCTGTGGATTTTGATTCTTACCAACGCGATGAATTTTTTGGACAACATGGATGGCCTGTCAGCGGGGATTGGCGTCATTGCGTCGATGATGTCTGTGGGGATTTTGCTGTTGATGGTTAAAGATCCGCACTGGTCTGTATCGTTCGTGTTGCTGTTGCTGGGAGGTTCGTTAAGCGGATTTCTTTGCTGGAACCGCCCGCCCGCATCGATCTTTATGGGCGATAGCGGCAGCAATCTGATTGGCTTTCTGTTGGCGACGCTGACTGTTAGTGGAACGTTTTATGAACGTTCAGGCAGTCGGCACGTGATTCTGGCTCCACTGTGCGTGTTGGCGATTCCGCTTTACGATTTTGTGACGGTGATTTTAATTCGACTTAAAGCAGGCAGAAGTCCTTTTCACGGAGACAAGAGTCACTTTTCGCATCGTTTGGTTGAGTTGGGACTGCGGCCGGCCAGAGCAGTTTTGACGATTCATCTGGCAACGTTAATGACCGGACTGGGCGGACTGTTGCTGTATAAGGTTCAGGATTGGACCGGAGCATTGTTGATTATTGCGATGATCTGCTGTGTGCTGTCTTTGGTTTCGATTCTTGAAACTGTCGGTCGAAGGTCCTTGACGGAACGCGACCGGGAAGAGAAAAGCAGTGTTACCTAAGTTGTCTTTTGCTCTTGGTATTCTGCGTCATTCGGCTTAGCCGTAACGACGGTCTTCTTCGCTATCGCTGACCACACAAACGTTGAATTCATGAACCGAGTTGTCTTTCTGTTCTGTGCCTTGTTGACCGCGTGCTTTCTGTGGCCGTCGGAAGGTGCGATTAATGGAGATGGACTGCATTTGGTTATTGGATCGCTGGGGCTGGCGAGCTTTGCTGCGTTTAAGTCTGCAAAAGCTGTTGGAACGTCGGTGCATCAGCGAGCGATTCTTCGGGTGGCCAGTGTGTTACCGTTTGTGATTTTGGGGTGTGGTTTCTGGCTGTCGACCTGGCACGTATTTGAGGTGCACGGTGATCGGCGAGCAGCGTTGAATCTGGCCTTTGAATGGACGGGGATACTGACTTCCTGCTGGTTGATTTATCGAATTATTCGCACGTTGAAAGATTATCAAACCATTACGATTCTGATCGTCACGCTTGGCGTGGGAATGTCGGTGATGGGAATCGCGCAGCATCACGTGACGTACAATCGTCAGGCCGATTGGTATTTGCAACAACGAAGTCGATTAGTTGAAGCTCGTGAATCCGGTCAGTTGGAGGCATCTGTTCTGGAGAATCAGATGCAGGAGATGGGGGTTCCGTTGGATGGCCCGGGTTTGGAGTTGTTTGAGAATCGTTTGCTTTCCAGTTCAGAACCGTTTGCCACGTTTGCTCTTGCTAATACTCTGGGTGGCTTGCTGGCACCGGTAATAGTTCTGCTGTGTGCGGCCGTACTGGAAATGTTTCGACAACGGGCTTATGAAGGTGGGTTTCGTTGGGTTGTCTTCGGTTTATTGGTGGCTGTGGTGGGGTACTGTTTGCTACTGACGAAAAGTCGGACGGCCTGGGTTGGTTGCGTGGTCGGAATTGGGACACTTTTTTTTCAGCATTATCGCCGTGGGTCAACCGCGTGGTTTCGTCGCGTGCTTTGGGTTGTGGCAGGATTCATCGTGGTCGGCACGTTTGGGATGTACAGCGGAGCCATTGATAAAGAGGTGATACTGGAGGCTCCAAAGTCGCTTCAATATCGGATGTTCTATTGGATCGGAGCATCAGGTGTGATTGCCGAATCTCCTGTGTGGGGGGCTGGTCCGGGGAATTTTCGGCAATCTTATGTTGGTCATAAAGTGGCGGAATCCAGCGAAGAGATTCTTGACCCGCACAACATTTTTCTGGATGCGTGGGGGGCAGCTGGAATCGTTGGGTTTGTCGCAATCTGTTGGATCGCACTAAGACTTATGCAGCGAACATTTGCGGCGGGTGACACATCAACTGAAGACTCGACCGTTGCGACAGGACTGTCGTTGAAGAATTTACTCGGGGCGATCGGGTTTGGAACGTTGTTGCATCTGGGATGGCGGTGGTGTAGCGGTGGGGCGTTTGTTGATTTCGGTGCGAGCGACTTCTTTCTGTCCCAGGATCTATTGCTGCTTGTACCGACTTTTGGTTGCCTTGCTGTCGTGCTTCTTCAGGGCCGAATGAATATTCCCGTGTACGCGTTTCGGTCGGCTGCGATTTGCCTGTTGGTGCATCTGATGGGAGCCGGAGGTCTGCAGATTTCGATTGTGGGCCTTTTGCTTTGCTTGTTTTTTGCCATTTCGGAGATCGAATGGCAGCCCGTTGCTTCGGGGGGCGAAGTCGGCCCGGGATCTGTTGGGCGTGGGACTTCGAGGTTGGCTTTGTCCGTGATTCCGGTTGTGGGAGCGGCAATTGTCTTCTGGTGGGGTTTGGTGCCTGTCCTAAGAAGTCAGGCCAACATCGCTGTGGCTGAATTTCGTTCACACAACGGCGAAACAAATGCTGCGGTGGTCGCCTATGACCTGGCAATTCAGGTTGATCCGTTGAGCGTACAATCGCGCCAACAAAAGTTGGAGGTTTTGACGTATGAACTGATGAGGTCTGCTGATCGCTATGCGCAAAATTCCAACCCCGATATTTCTCTGGAAAATCGAGTGAAATCGGAGTTTGAACAGGTTTCTCAAGCAAGTGCCGAATTGATTGATGCGGACCGAAGAAGCCTGGCGGGCTACCTTTTTCGCAGTCGAGCGGCACTTCAGGCGTACCGGGTCATTGGTGATCCGGCGATTTTGCGGAGTTCTGTGGATGATATGCAGTACGTCGTGAACGGGTATCCAACGAATGCGGCCTATGTTGCAGAGTTGGCCGTTTTGCACCAGGTTGCGGATAATTCAGAAGAGGCAGGCAAGGCCGCTGAAACAGCTTTGCGGCTGGAATCAATCAACCGAGTTTGGGGCCATTCTGATCGGTATCTTGATGAATCGACGATTGCTAAACTGAAGTTACTTGTTGAAAGTGAGTGAGAGTGGCTTTCCAATCCTTCAGCTGAGGAATGGTTGGCCTGTGGTGTAGAAGGCAATTAAGATGAAGAATCTGTTTTTTATAGTTGCTGCATTAGCCGTCGCGGCTGTTGTGAGCGTCGTCCTGTCGTCAAAAACTGAAGACGCTGAGAATCAAGTTGGCGTTACGGCAACTTTGAATGGCATTTCCGACAAGACGGTTGAAACGATCAAGGAAAAGCTGGCTACCGCAGAAGGTGATGAACGCCCTGTTGCGAAAGAGGTCGGGCCCTGGCCGAAGGCGGTTGCCAAATCGGTGGATTATGATTTTGGCCGGATGCAAGTGAAGACGCAGCTTGATCACACCTTCACCATTCGGAATGACGGAGAGGCTACCTTAAATCTGAAGGCCGGCCAGTCCACGTGTAAGTGCACCGCATTCACTCTTTCGAAAACCAGTGTGGAGCCCGGCGACTTTGCTGAATTGTTTATTCGCTGGGAAGGCAAGTTTAATGATGAACGATTCAGTCATGGCGGTCCAGTGTATACAGACGATCCGGACATGCCTGAAATACGTTTCGTTGTCCATGGTGCGGTAGACGATCCGGTCAAGGTGCTTCCTGAAGGTTTGTGGGATGCAGGTACAGTGACTGACTCTGCAGCGGGAACATTCAAGGCGATTATTTGTTCCAAGGTGTTTGATGATTTCAAGATCACTGAAATTAAATCAAATTCGCCGTACATCGAAACTTCTGTTGAACCGCTAACTGACAAGGTCCGCCTGGAAGTTGATGCGTTGGCGGGCTTCTTTGTGAATGTGAAGGTTTTGCCAGACATGCCTCCCGGACTACTCGAGGAAAAACTGGAGATTACTTTAGATTGCTTGAAAGACAGTCCTGTGATTGTTGATGTGACGGCCCAGAAAAATGGGGCAATCACGGTATTGAATTCTCCGGATGCTTTATGGGTTGCTTCTTCGTCGGGGATTAAGCTGGGGCAGTTTTCAGCGGCAAAAGGTCGCAATGCGACGCTGATGCTGATGGTGCAGACGAAAGGGATGACAGAGCCGCTGCAGATTTCTGACGTCGAAGCCTCGCCTGGATTCCTAAAAGCGAGTCTGGAGTTTGATAGCCATGCATCGCACGAAATGGATCGCTATAAACTGTTGCTCAGCGTCCCACCGGGCATTCCGCCTCGGACCAGTCGAGATGGCTCAAACCCTGGCACTCTGAAACTTCAACTGAACCACCCATCCGGACAGGTGCTTCAATTGAAAGTCGCATTTAGCACGTTTTAGCGACAGACAGCTGAATGGCAGAGCGTTTTGGTATTCACCTCCAAGGTGTGTCTCGCTAACTTGATGGCTGACTCAGGAATGGAATTTTTATGAATCAGTCATTTTCTCAATCAACGGCCCGTCTTTTGTTTTTGGTTGCCCTTGCCGCATGTGGGTTGGGCGGCTTCTATTTCTATCTGCAATCGACGAAAAACGTAGATTCTGATCAGGATTTGCCTTCAACAGGTGAATCTTTAGTTCCCGTGACTTCTGCTGTTGGTGAATCGAATGGTGGTCAGCCAGTTGAAGGTACTGCAGAGTCAACGCCAGCTGCTTCCACCGCTGATAACACTGATATGCCGCCGAAGCTGTCGGCGCGTCCGGTCGTGAAGATGCCGTGGGAAGACTGGCCTCAGCCAACCGCGGTTCTTGCATTGACTGGCGAGCAATCAGGATATTTTGAGCCCTGCGGCTGTTCTGAAAACCAGGCTGGCGGCATGTCTCGACGAGCCAGTTTGGTTAACAAGATGACCAGCGCCGGGTGGCCGGTTACCTGTCTGGACATCGGCGGACTTTCGCGACGCACGGGCGCTCAGGCGGGAATCAAGCTGCAGACATCGTTGAATGCTCTTGATATTGCTGGTTACCAGGCAGTTGGCCTGGGGATCGAAGAACTTCGACTGGGCGTCGATCGTCTACTGGACGTGCAGATGCAGCTGATGAATCAATCTACCAAATTAAGATTCTTATGTGCCAATGTTCAGTTGCTTGATGGAGCTTTGGAAGGCGAAGGGTTTCCGCAAAAGTTAATTGTCAATGATGTTGGTGGCCTGAAGATCGGCGTTACTTCCGTTTTGAGCGAAGGGATGCACCGAGAAGTCTTTCCGCTTGGTGATGCGAAATGGAGTGATCCGATTGCCGCTATTACTGCGGCGATGTCTGAATTCGATCAGCAGGGAGTTCAGCTTCGAGTGTTGCTATCGTACGCGTCCATTGAAGATTCGATTGAGTACGCCAAACAGTTTCCTAAGTTTAATGTGGTTCTTACCGCGCGAGGCGTGGGGGATCCGGATCCAAATGCGGCACCTCAAAAAGTTGGCGACACCTTGATTGTTGAGCCTGGACGCAAAGGTCGGCACGTTGGTGTGCTGGGTGTTTACAAGGAAGGCGACGAACTTTCGTTTCGCTACAAATTGGTCACTTTGGAACGGCAGGGGTTCCCGGAAACTCAATCCATGGTTGACCTGATGCAGAAGTATCAGAATCGCTTAAAGGATGAACAGATCGTGCTGGTGGATGGTGTTTCTGCCCCTCATCCGTCTCAATCTAAGTTTGTTGGGGCAACCAAGTGCGGCGAGTGCCATACGGAGGCTCTGGAAATTTGGGAAAATACTCCTCATGCTCATGCACTGGAAAGTCTGGATCCTGCGAACAAACGAGTGGGGCATGATCGACTGAATGGCATCAACCGTTCCTTTGACCCGGAATGCCTGGCGTGTCATGTGACCGGTTGGGATCCTCAGGAGTACACTCGTTTTCGGTCGGGTTTTCTGAATGAAGAATTCGCGACAAATGAAGGCGAAAAGGAACTTCACAAGTTATTGGCCGGTAGTCAGTGCGAAAATTGCCACGGCCCGGGAAGTCAGCACATCGAAATGGTTGACGCGGGCGAGCCTGACGCAGGGAAAAGCGTTCGGGTAAGCAAGGAACAGGCGAAGAAAAGTCTTTGCAGCAAATGCCACGATGGCGATAACAGTCCGAAATTTGAATTTGATTCGTACTGGGATAAGGTGAAACACTACGGAATGGACTAACCTCTGTGAGCCCGTCGCGTTTTGAGCATCCTGGACAGACATTGGGGCACAACAGGATTGTTGGGCGATTCGGCATCGCCTTTTTAAGATGCTGGATTCAGAGTCCGTTTGTTTCGCAACCTTTTACTGCAGTCTTCACTACTCAATGTCGTCCGATTCTTCTTTGCAACAGTTAGCCGAAATGGTGGGAGCACCATTGCCGGTAGAATACCTGGAATTGCTGCGCAACTATCCCGATGTGCTTCGCGCTGCGATGAGAGCACTCGACGATTCTGATGCCGAAGGCACGGTTGCCGATGTGGAACTTATTGCGGATCCGGATTGCGTGCTGGAGCTAAACATCGAAGCTCGCCAGGAATCCGTCACCGAACCTGACGGACTGGAATTTTTCTGGCCAGATCAGTTGCTGATTATTGGCGAAACTGGAGCCGGTGACTATTACTGCATGGATGTTGAAGGTCAGGAAGAAGGCGTCATTCAGTTTGACCATCAGGCGGTCGTGTTCGAAGTGATTGCTGATTCACTGTCTGAGTTTATTAAAATACTTGAAGAAACGTTTTCGGAGCCACATT
The DNA here is from genome assembly GCA_937916515.1 of uncultured Planctomycetaceae bacterium. Classification (GTDB taxonomy): domain Bacteria; phylum Planctomycetota; class Planctomycetia; order Planctomycetales; family Planctomycetaceae; genus Fuerstiella. The sequence goes on from CALFSX010000038.1 coordinate 82,724, forward strand.
CAGATTCTGAATGCGAGTAGTCAGAAAGTCACTTATGCAAACGCCGCAAAACGTTCGCGTGTTGAAGGATGATCGGATTCTGGAACTTGTCTGGAGCGAAGACGAAACAAGTCGTTTGCCGTTCTGCGAGATTCGTCGATCGTGTCGGTGCGCTGCATGCGTTGACGAATTTACGGGCCGCCAGATTCTGGATCCTGAAAGCGTTGACGAGACGATTGCTGCCGTTGATGTTTCCTTGACTGGCAATTACGCGATGAAGTTTCGCTGGTCTGATACTCACGATTCAGGGCTGTTTACATGGGACCACCTGCGATCTATCGCCAAGCGGATTCAGGAAGAAAAATAACTGATCGAATTTGCGTGCAAGCACCATGTGGAATGCACGCCCGTTTTATCAAGCGCGGAGTCAACTGTACCGACGCGCCGTTTGGGTGCGCATATAATCAAGTTGCCGCTTGCTTCGATGTTCGGCGTGTGATTTCTGAAAACATACGCACGATGTCTGACGGCCAGCAGAAAACCGCCAGTTGCGATTGGTCAGCTCGGCGCAGCTTTCCGATGGTCAAGCTCGGTCTGCTCCGGAATTACTGATATCCGGTGGCTGCAAAAATTCGCTGAAGTGGCACTTTCTGCAACATAATTCCGTGAAAATGGCATCGGTGCGAAGCATCCGCCCAGCCTGCCGTTTTTTCTGCCGACTGCGTCGATTGGCAGCATTCCACAGGATCGGCAGACGTGTTAGGCTACCAACGCATTTTGGCTGTCCTTTGTGATTTGCCATAGATGGCAGGCCGTCAGAAGTTTTCCAGATTAACGATTGTCTGCGGATTAGTGGCAGGCGTCAAAGCGTGTTTTGTATTGATTGGGGTTTTGAAAATGGCGAAATCAAGAAGTAAGGCTCCGTTAAATCCAGTGGCTCCGGCTGGCAGCGATGGCAAGCTGATGCTGGACAATGCGGTTGGGCAGATCGAAAAGATGTTCGGTCAAGGCTCAATCATGAAGCTTAATTCAGCCTCAGACGTGGCTGGCGTTCCAGGAATCTCTACGGGGGCGCTTTCATTGGACCTGGCGCTGGGCGGTCGAGGGTTTCCGCGAGGACGAATTATTGAAGTGTACGGACCGGAATCCAGCGGTAAGACGACTCTAGCGCTGCACGCGATTTCAAACGCACAAAAGGCTGGCGGAATTGCTGCATTCATCGACGCAGAACATGCGCTGGATCCTTCATGGGCGCGTCGGATCGGAGTCAACCTGGATGACCTGTTGGTGAGTCAACCGTCTTACGGCGAAGAAGCTTTGCAGATTGCAGAGATGCTGATCAAGTCTAACGCGGTGGATATTATTGTTGTCGACTCAGTGGCTGCACTTGTTCCCAAGTCAGAACTGGATGGAGAAATCGGTGATACTCACGTGGGCCTGCAGGCTCGAATGATGAGCCAGGCGATGCGAAAGCTGACCGGTGCCATTGCAAAGTCGAAAACAACAGTGATCTTCATCAACCAGATTCGCGAGAAAATTGGTGTGATGTTTGGTAGCCCGGAAACTACACCCGGTGGTCGAGCGTTGAAGTTTTATAGTTCTGCTCGAGTCGACGTTCGACGAATTTCTTCAATCAAGGATGGTGAGACACAAATCGGGATTCGCATGCGGGTCAAGATTGTGAAGAACAAAGTTGCGCCGCCGTTTCGTGTTGCTGAATTCGACATGTACAACACTTGCGGCATTAGTATGGAAGCCGACTTGCTGGACCTTGCCGTCGAAGACAAGATTATCGATCGCAGCGGAAGTTGGTTCAGTTATGGCAAGAACAAACTGGGCCAGGGACGCGACCGAGCACGTGCATTTTTGGAAGAAAATCCTGACGCGGTCATTGAGATACGCAACAAGGTTTTGGAAACACGTGGATATCCAACAACTGACATTGTTCCGGTAACCGAAGATGCTGCGGAAGAGTAGATTCAACTGACCACCGATTAAATATTCAACCATTGCCACGTTTATTCGGGCAATGGTTTTTTTATTTGCGGGCCATCGTTCCCTGGCGTTTGTCTAATGTCTGCCGCTGACTCGCTTGGGCAACTACGGATTTTGATTGCCGATTTTTGATTGCCGATGACAGATACGGAGGTTGAAACGCTGCGTCGCCCGGGGATTCGACCACGGCAGGAATTTTAACATCGAAGACAAATACGTCTCCTGTTTCTTCCTGTGGTTCGGCGGCCCGTGCCGCATTTCTGGCAGTCGGAGAGCATCAATAACCACCCAAATTGCTCTCGAATTCGAGATGGGAAGCGGAAATAACCCATTGGTTGGCCTGGGACGATCACAGAGTCGCTTATTCGTCGTGCAGGAACCTGATTTTTGTGTAAACTGCAAATTCTTCTGTCGATCCAGTGCCTGTCGTCGCCTGAATGGTGTCTGCTGTAAAGATTCAGCGATCAGGCGATCCAGAACAGACAATATGCTGCTGTCGCCCTGGTTCCAGATTAGATTTCCAGCCGTTCACACTACTTGTTGATTTCGTGAAATGAAAACAGACGAACTACGCGAAAAGTACCTTAGCTTCTTCGAAACCAAAGGGTGTCTTCGGCGTCCCAGCGACGTTCTCGTTCCGAAAGACGACCCAACGGTTCTGTTTACTCCAGCTGGTATGAACCAGTTTAAAAATGAGTTCATGGGAATCGGGAAGCTGGAATTCACCGCAGCGACGACTTGCCAGAAATGTCTGCGAACGGGCGACATCAGCAACGTTGGGGTAACGGCTTATCACCATACCTTCTTCGAAATGCTTGGCAACTTTTCGTTTGGAGACTACTTCAAACGCGAGGCGATTCATTGGGCCTGGGAATTTCTGACGGACAAGAAGTGGCTGGGCCTGGATAAAGATCGCCTGACGGTCAGCGTTTACAAAGGTAAATGGGGATACGACGAGGAAGCGTTTAATATCTGGAAAGACGAAATCGGTTTGCCGGTTTCCAGCATTGCTTGTCTGGAAGAAGACGAAAACTACTGGCCTGCAAGTTCACCAAGTGATGGTCCGGACGGTGTCTGCGGGCCATGCAGTGAAATTTTCTACCACCCACCCGGAACCGACAAAGACGTCGAGATCTGGAACCTGGTGTTCACTCAGTTCAATCGAGTGGGTGACCCTCCTAACAATCTGCGTGCCCTGCCCTCCAAGAATATCGACACCGGCATGGGGCTGGAACGCACAGCAGCAGTGTTGCAGGGCGTGCTAAGCAACTTTGAAAACGACGTGTTGAAGCCACTTTGTCTTGCCGCTGCTGATGTGGTGGGCATCAAGTATGCTTTTGATAGTCCGCAGGGGCGCCCGATTCGTCGTATTGCTGACCACGTGCGTGCTGCCACGTTTGCGATGCACGAAGGCGTGGTACCTGATAAAGACAAGGAAAGCTATGTTATTCGCCAGTTGATTCGGCGAGCTCTTCTGGAAGGCTATTTGCTTGGTCGCAAAGAACCGTTCCTGTATGAAATTGTTCCTGCTGTTGTTGATGTGATGAAGGGGGCCTATCCCGAAATTGCAGAGACAGTGGACAGTGTTCAAAACACAATGAAGGAAGAGGAAGCTCAGTTTCTTGATACCATCGATCATGGCCTGACTCGATTTGATAAATTTGCTGTCGCGGCAAAATCCAGCGGTAATAATTTGATTAGCGGTGATGACGCATTCACGCTGCATACAGAAGACGGTTTTTTGGTTGAGTTGACTGAAGCCATCGCAACAGATCGCGGTCTAAGCGTTGATATGAAGCAATTCAAGAAACGAATGGCCGTTCACGAAGAGGTTAGCCGAGGCGGTCGAAAGGTCGACGTCATGTCCGCAGGTCCGCTGGACCTGATTCGCAAGGAGTTTGGCGATACGGAGTTTGTTGGCTACGAATCAACATCAACCGATGCCAAAGTTGTTGGACTGCTGGTCGACAAGCAATCTGTATCCGAAGTGCCAGCTGGCTATTCTGACGCATTCGGAATTGTTCTCGATCGGACTCCGTTCTATGGAGAATCCGGCGGGCAGGTGGGTGATTCGGGCACAATCAAGGCCGCAGGGCTGGAGATTCAGGTGGTCGATTGCCAGAAACACCAGCAGGCGCTGTTTGTGGCGATTGGCTATTTGAAGAGCGGCAAGATTTCCGTTGGTGATGCCATCGCCGCTGATGTCGATGTTGCCAATCGCACGGCCATTCGTCGAGCTCACTCTGCGACTCATATTCTGCATCACGCGCTGCATGAGACCATTGGTGAAACCGCAACTCAGCGAGGTTCCAAGGTTGAAGGCGATGCCCTGCGTTTCGACTTTGCTCACAAGCAGGCTTTAACGCCTGAAGAAGTTCGCAAAGTGGAAGATATCATCAACGCGGAAATTGCCAGCGGTGCAACGATCAACACCGAACTGCTTCCAATTAAGCAGGCTCGCGAACGCGGTGCCATGGCTTTGTTTGGTGAGAAGTATCCAGACGAAGTTCGTGTCGTGACGATGGGTGACTTCAGTGTGGAACTTTGCGGTGGCACCCATTTGACAAACACAGGACAAGTGGGCCTTTGTCGCATCGTGTCGGAAGAGCCGGTTGCGAAAGGTGTTCGCAGAATCACAGCTGTGACCGGACCAAAGGCTGTGCAAAAGGGGCGTGAAACGGATGAGGTTGTTGCTGAATTGCAGAAGCTTTTGAAGGCAACTCGTCCTGAAGAACTTGTTGTAAAAGTTGCGACGCTTCAGAATCAGCTGAAGGATTTATCAAAGCAACTTTCAGATCTTTCCAAAGCATCGGTTTCTGATGCTGTCGGAGATATTGCCGCTTCTGCGGAAGAGCTTAACGGCGTGAAGTTGGTTGTGCAGAAACTGGAAAACACAACTCGAGAAGGGCTTCGCGAATTTGTCGATCAGTTGCGAGACAACCATGGACCTGTGGCCGTGATTCTGGGAGCTGAGGTTGATGGCAAGGTGGCATTGATCGCCGGAGTCAGCAAGTCTTTGGTAAAAGAAAAAGGCCTGAACGCTGGTCATGTCATCAAAGCCGCCGCTCAGGTTGCTGGCGGCGGCGGCGGCGGACGTCCGGATATGGCAGAAGCGGGAGCCAAGTTTGTCGACAAGATCGACGAAGCAATTGCCGTCGGCATGGCAACGTTTAAGGAACAATTGCAGTCCTGAAACGAGTCGCTTTGTCAATTGGCTTAACCATAGGCTTACAGCGATTTTCGCTGACTTGTGGCCGCGGAGAACGCGATTTGGACTTTGCGGGCGGTTCCCCACGAGCCAGAACGGTCCACAACAATAAGTAAACTGCTCTAGCTTCCTGAAAACAATGAAAGGCCGTTCCGATCAGGAACGGCCTTTCGGCTTTTCAGGTTCTGCAACTTATATTCTACATCAGTCCTCGGCGGTTTAGTTCTGCGACCACCTGTTGCACGATTGCGGAAACTTCAGCGGGGTTGTCTGCTGGTGATGCACCAGCAATGGGGCAACCGCCAATTGGTTGATCGGTAAATCCGTGATTGGATAGCATGCATTGCAGTTCGCGGCTGAGCGTCTGCAGGTCTGTGTGTTGTTCCGACGACATAGGTTGTCTGCCTTGCCCCATTTCGAATCCACGCAGGTTAACGGCAGCTCGGAAACCTTCCGGAAACTCGGCTGAGTAAATCATTGTGTCAAACAGCTTGACTAAGTCGTATTGTACTCGGCGAGCTTCGTCGATTTGGTAGGTCGTCGTGAGGTCGTACAGTTTTCGAGTAAGTTCGGGGACGACTCCTGAACTGGCGTTGGTGCCGCCATCACAACCCACAAGCAGCATGGGCATCAACGCTGCGTCCCAGCCAGTTAAGAAGGAAAATTCCGGGCGGTTCGGTTTTACCGCCTGGATCATGCGGATCATGTGCGGGATTTCGCCGGACGAATCTTTGATGGCGACAATACGTTCGCATTCTTCCGAGAGCCGCTGGATTGTGGGAACATCAATCGGGCTGGCGAACATTGGGATGTTGTAAAGCGTTACGTCAATCGGAGTGTTGTCGCCGATTTCTTTGAAGTACGCGTAAACGCTGGCGGGACTCAGCTTGTAATAGAACGGTGCCACAATCGCGACAGCGCGGATTCCCAGCGACGCATAGTATTCGCAGGCTGCCAATGTTTCTTTAACGTTGGCTTCAGCCGCACCCGCCAAAATGGGAACTCGACCTCGCGTCTGGTCCGCGATGATGGCGACAATTCGGCGGCGTTCTTCGGGAGTGAAGCGAGTGAATTCGCCAGTGGACCCATTCGGGTATAGCCCGTGGACTCCACGTTCAATCAGCCATTCGACATAGCGACGTAGCTCTGCTTCATTGATGCCGCCATCGGCAGAATATGGAACCAGGTTAGGAGTGAAGATTCCCTGAAGGCGTGCGTTTGACATAGCGTTGCTGTAAGTTAAGGAACGAGCGAAACGAAATTGGAATTGGTGCGCAAGGTTGTATTAAATGCTGTTTATTAGCGAGTCATCAGGATGTGGATGAAGCGTCGCTGGCAGCAGGTTTTGAATCTTCCGGAGTCTGGCCGAAAAACACGATCGCTCCAACACATAATCCTATGCTAAGGGGTAATGCTATCCACCACGGGACACCAAAACCAATGGGAAGGTATCCAAACAACAGCGAGCCTATGGCGATAACAATTGCATAGGGCACTTGGGTTGCGACATGATGTAAATGGTCGCAACCTGAAGCAGCAGAAGAAAGCACTGTTGTGTCAGAAATCGGCGAACAGTGATCTCCGAAAATCGCTCCCGCCAGAATCGCTCCCACGGTGGCCAGAAACACCGGATCGTTTGGTGACACAGGTGCGTCAGCGCTGCCCAGAATCGCCGCAGCCATCGGGATGAACATTGGCACCAACAGTCCCATTGTGGCGAATGAACTGCCAACCGAAACGGCGATTGCACCGGACGTGATGAATGCAATCGCTGGCAGAAATTGTGGTTTTATTGAGTCGCCAATCAGTGATGTTATGTACTCCGCCGTTCCCAGTTGTCCGCTGTCGCAGATTGCTCCAATGGCCCACGCAAGCGTCAGTACGATGACGGCGGGGATCATTGACCCCACGCCTCGAGCCCAGCTTTCAGAACACTCAGTCACTTTCATTTTTCCAAACGTAATTGCTGACAGGATTGCAGCGGCTGACGCTGCCAGCGACGTGATTAGCAGCAGTCTGTAAGAATCAACTCCGGATAGCCAGCCGTTATCGGGACTGCCAGGATCTGCAAGTCGCGCGGCGGCGTGAGCAAAATAGTCTCGCAGCAGCAGAGAGCCAACTGTGATCAGCAGGACGGAAACCGGAATAATGGCCGTCCACATTGATGCTGTCGTTTCTGCGTTTTCAGACGACTGATGTTCGGGAGTTTGTCGCTGAGCGTTTCGTTCGGCTTTCAGCATGGGGCCAAAATCTTTGCCTGTGTAAGCAATGACTCCCACAAAAATAATCGCGATGATTGGATAGATGCGATAGGGGATGGTGCCCAGAAAAACTTCTGTGACGTCAGCACTCATGCCGGCTTGAGTTAAACCCGCTTCGACATAGCCGAGTTCAACGGCCGTCCATGTAGAAAGTGCCAGCCCTGCAATCGGGGCTGCCGTGGCATCAACAAGAAAGGCGAGCTTGGCTCGAGAGATTTTCAGCTTGTCAGTGAGAGGTCGAACGGACCCGCCAATCAGCATCGTATTGGCGTAGTCGTCAAAGAAGACGATGATTCCTGCCAGCCATGTTGCTACCTGTCCTTTTCTTCTGGTGTTGGCATAATTCGCGATTTTTCCAACAACGGCCAGCGTGCCCTTGCTGTCATTCATCAGCCCGATCATGGAACCCAGTAGGATGGTGAACAGAATCACCGAAGCATGTTCCGCGTTGGCAACCTGATCGACAAAGACATTGCAAAAACTGTCAACGCAAAGCATCAGGTTGAAGTCTGTCAGCACCAGACAGCCTGAAAGAACGGCCAGCAACAGCGCGAAGTTAACTTCTTTAAGAAGGACAGCCAGCCCGATTGCCAACACGGGCGGTGCGATTCGCAGCCAGGGATATGCTTGTACCAGTGTTTCAGTTGCGACGTGAGACTCGGTCAACATGGGCGATCTGCTTCAAATGAATCTGGGTTTAACCCCGCAGAGTAATTAAATGGACTCGCCTGATTTGTTTCATTGTTTGCTGCTTAACGAAGCATTGTCGTCTACCCGAATATTCGTTTAGGTCGGCAGCACCGCCATAAAACGATTACCTTCGCTTAAGGATTCCTGCAGCAGGATTCCATTATGCATTCTCGTAATTTGCCACACGTGACATAGACCGAATCCAAGTCCTCGACCCGCCTGTCGCCCAGAAAAAAATGGATCAAACAGGTGTTGCCGAATGTCCGGTGGAATGGCGGGGCCATTGTCTGTGATCTTCAGGCAAACTGCGTGCGTGCCTTCGCGTTGCAGTTCTACGGTGACCTGCCCTTCCCCATTCAATTCGTTGACGGCTTCGCACGCATTACGAAGCAGATGCGAAATTAGTGTCGCTATTTGTGTTTCATCTGCAAAAACCTGAATCTGACTATTGGCGGAAAAGCGGACTCGCGCCCCCTTCGGATTCAAATCGGCAGACAAGCCATTGATTGCTTTGTCGACAATGTTGTTTAACACGCATGTTGTGAATTCTGGCTGAGGCGGGCGAGCAAACAACATCGTATCGCCAATCATGTCGCGGACGCGCCATGCCTGGGCACCGATGGTCTCCAGCGCCTGTCGGTGATCAGCACGATCAGCTCGTTTTAATAGTAGCTGAGTCTGCCCGATAATGCTGCCTAACGGATTATTGATTTCATGCCCTGCACCCGCGGCGAATTCGGCAAGTGATTCCATGTGGTCCGGATTTGCGAACGACGTGGACGGAGTCGTCCAGCGAGACAGCAGCTTGCGACTTAGGTTCTTAATCAGTTCGACTCGATCATCATCAGCGGCTGTTTCGTCGCGAACGGCAAACACTGCGGAAAGGTGCTCCGGCCAGCAGACGATGTCGGTTGGTGATTTGATACTGCATGGGCCATTCGCCGCGAATAAATGTTCGGGCTTTAGCAACGACGCGATTGATGCCTTTTCGCGGCCCACATAGATGGCGATGTGAGTTTCGTTGTCGCGTTGTCCGTGAGCGACGATACATGTTTCGCTGGAATCGAAGATCGCTACAGCAACACGCTCGGAACTTAGAAAGTTCATCCATGCGGCGGCACATGCCAACGCAGCGTCTTCAGCTGTCGATGGAGAGACCAGTGCCTGCAGGATTTCCAGATCCCAGTCTTCCTGGTCGCCTTGTGATTGTGACTTTTGCAATGGTTCGGTTCTGGTGGTGTTCATATCAGCAGTGCAGCCATTGCACCTCTACAAAAACAGCGGTCGCTAAATAGCGACCGCTGGGTAGTTTACAACACCGTTGCAATGAAGACTAAGCTGTCAACTGCTCAATATCGAGCAGTCTGCAGATTCGTTCGATCAGTTGATCGACTTCGAACGGTTTCTGCAGGAATTGATCGGCTCCGGACTCCTTGAGGTCCTGAATCTTATCCTGTTCAACCATACCGCTGATGCAGATGATTCGAACATCATCCAGTGTTGAGTCCGTGCGAACTCGCTGGCAAACTTCCTTGCCGTTAATGTCTGGAAGCATCACGTCCAGCACGATGATGTCCGGATGATATTCTTTCACCATCATGCCAGCATCGAACCCGTTGTTGGCGACTCTGGTTTCGAATCGACCATCAGCTTCCAGAGCATCGACGATCAGTTCTACCAATTCCTCATCGTCATCGACGATCAGCGCTTTTCGTTTTCCACTTTCAAGGGCATCTGTGGGAATGCCGTTATCCTTCATGAACTTATAAAGGATATCGCGTGGAATACGACGAAAACGCGACCCGGGTACGCGAAACCCCTTGAGTTGCCCGGAATCAAAACAGCGAATGATGGTCTGCTGGCTGACTTTGCAGATCTTCGCGGCTTCCCCCGTCGTAAAGACTGTCTTCATGGTTCACAATCCGTTCTGTGATGAGCTGCCTTACGGCAGTTGTGCACATCCGACCTCGGCCGGACACCATCCGTGTTTTGCCAAGAATAAAAAGAGGCTGGACCTAGATGTTGAGACAAGGTGCAGTTGAAAAAGAATTACCACTTAAGGTGACAGATAAACTGTCAGGCCTCACCAGACCGGCTGGCTCATGGTAGTTCCCCTAGCTTTCTCATTCCTCAACATCGCCGATTGTATCTATTCGTAGAAGTCGGTCAACGGGAGTTTCATGGTGTATGTCACCTGTTTTGCCTTGCTTGCAGAAATTGCTGAAAGTCGCCGGCTTTCGAAATTCAATTCTGCTCAGGATTGGCCGAAAATGCCGTAGAATTTCCACAAAGTGATACAGGACAGGCAATTAGGGTTTGTCCGCATTCTCGGGGGAGCCCGTTCCTTCTGCCTTTAAGTACATCATCAAGACAGCGATATCGGCAGGCGTTATCCCGCTAACTCGACTGGCCTGGCCTAAAGTAGCAGGGCGCAGTTTTCCCAGTTTCTCTCTGGCTTCATGGCGTAGCTGAGTAATTCCGGCAAATTTGAAGCTCTCGGGGATTCGGATACTGTCTACTTTCTGCAGTTTTGAAATCTCCATTTCCTGACGGCGGATGTATCCGGCGTATTGAACTTCGATTTCCATTTGCCGTTTGGCTCGATCAGAGAAACTGGCGGCTGCGATGTCTGGAGCCATCTGTTCAACGTTGTTCCAGGTGATTTCCGGACGTCGCAACCATTCTTCCATCGACTTTCCCTGATACCGATGATCGGCAATCAGTTTTTGCATCTGGGCAATTTCCTGTTCGTAGGCGTCGTGTTTTTGTTTACGTTCTGCGCTGACAAGTCCGATTTCGATTCCGAGTGGTGTCAGTCGGCGGTCCGCGTTGTCCTGCCGCAGCAGCATGCGATACTCGGCTCGAGATGTAAACATGCGGTATGGTTCGTCGACGCCCTTGGTGACAAGGTCATCGATAAGCACGCCCAGGTACGCCTGACTTCGGTCTAATATAAACGGTGATTTGCCAGCGACCTTCAACGCAGCATTGATCCCCGCCAGCAGTCCCTGACCAGCCGCTTCTTCATACCCTGTTGTGCCATTCAATTGTCCCGCGAAATACAGGCCTTCTACCAGGCGAGTTTCCATCGATGCGTGCAATTGGGTTGGTGGAGCGAAATCGTATTCAACGGCATAGCCAAATCGCATGATGTCAGAGTTTTCGAGTCCTGGAATCATACGGATCATGCGGTCCTGAACGTCGCGCGGCAGGCTGGTTGAAATTCCGTTGCAGTAGTATTCCAGAGTGTTCCGGCCTTCGGGTTCCAGAAAAATCTGATGCGTTTCTTTGTCTGCAAAGCGAACGACCTTGTCTTCGATCGAAGGGCAATAGCGTGGCCCGGTTGATTCAATCTGCCCGGAATACATCGGCGCACGATGCAGGTTTTCGCGTATTAACGCGTGCATTTCGGGAGTCGTTTCCGTCAGGTGGCAATCCATCTGCGGTTGTGTAATTGAGTTGTTTAAGTACGAAAACGGTTGAGGGACATCGTCACCCGGCTGTGCCGTACACTTTGAAAAGTCGATTGTTCTACCGTTGATTCTCGCTGGCGTGCCGGTTTTGAACCGTTCCAGCTGAAAGCCGAGCGACAGCAGTTCTCCGGAAATCCCGTGAGACGCACGTTCTCCCGCACGTCCACCTTCGGATTGGGTTTCTCCTGTGTGCATGATTGCTTTAAGGAAGGTGCCCGTCGTCAAGATAACGGCAGCAGCACGATAGACGGTTCCTCCGGCAACTCGGACGCCGGTGACTTTTCCGTTGTCGGTTTCCAGTACTTCCACAAGTTCCTGACGTAGGCTCAGGTTGTCCTGCTGTTCGACTCGCCACTTCATGTCGAACTGGTAGGCCTTCTTGTCTGCCTGAGCACGTGGGCTGTGCATGGCCGGGCCTTTGCCGCTGTTCAGCATGCGAAACTGAATGCCGGTCGCGTCAATCACTCGCCCCATTTCTCCACCAAGTGCATCGATCTCGCGAACGATTTGCCCCTTGGCGACGCCACCGATGGCCGGATTGCAGCTCATTTGCCCAACCGTATCGCAGCTCATGGTCAGCAACGCGGTCTTTGCTCCAAGTCGAGCTGCTGCGAGTGCTGCTTCCGTGCCAGCGTGTCCGGCTCCCACAACAACGACATCAAATTGATAGTGATCGAAAGACGGCATGGATGTTTCTTTGAAGTTCTAATTGCAGCTGCAGCAAGTTAAATCTTGCGGATACCGAAGTTGGTCGCGTTGCGGATCGCGAAAGCGCGTTTGCACATTCTTTCGCTTGGCGAGAGGCGAAAAGGTGTTTTGGTCGGCACAGACTACCTGCTGGGCGTCGCTGTTCAAGATGCGATGGGATGTCATCGTACCGTGACAACTGAAGCCAGACGAATGAAATGACAGCCGCAATACGTTGAGTGTTGAAACTGAGCGATTCTATTGTAATTGCTGAAACACACAGAAATTGAGTCAGCCCAACGACAGCCTAAAACAGCTTCGGGTGCGAGTTGGCATCCGAATCGTCATCGCTGCTTTTTTTTGGTTTCGGCGGCTTCTTGCCGAGATGGTTCCATGCTTCGATGGTGATGATACGTCCTCGTGGAGAACGTTGGATAAGTCCTTCACGCAGCAGATACGGCTCAATTTCATCTTCAAGTGTATCTGAAGGAATGTTCATGGTGTGAGCGATGGCCTGCACGCCGGCTGGCCCGCCTCCGAAAACAGTGATGATTGTTTCAAGGTATTGTCGGTCGAGTTCTTCCAGGCCCCGATGGTCAACGCCCTTCATCTTCAATGCCTGCTTTGCAATGTCGAACGAAATCTTCCCGTTGCCACGAGCATCCGCGTAGTCTCGCGTCCACAGCAGCCAGTTGTTGGCTTTGCGAGGAGTTCCTCGTGAACGCAATGCGATTTCTCGAGCTGCATCTTCGGTGATTTCGGTCCGAAGTTTTTTTGCGTTGCGGCAGACAATCGTTGTTAGTTCTTCAAGGGTATAAAAGTTGAGATGTTCGCGGTTGACAAAGCGATCACGAAGTGGGGCCGTTAGCATCCCGCTGCGCGTGGTGGCCCCAATAACAGTAAATGGTTGAAGCTGCATGTTGATGGTGCGAGCATTCAATCCATCACCAAGCGTAATATCGACTCGGAAATCTTCCATCGCCGGATAAATAAACTCTTCAACCGCTGGCGGCAACCGGTGGATTTCGTCAATGAACAGAACAGAGCCCTTACCAGCATTTGTCAGGTACGGCAAAAGGTCCTTCGGTGCGCTAAGTGATGGGCCGGCCGTGATTTGGAAGTCGGTACCGAGTTCTTTGGGAATGACACTGGCCAGAGTTGTTTTTCCAAGTCCTGGAGGGCCATCCAACAGAAGGTGTCCGAGTGGCTGTTCACGTTTGCGAGCAGCTTCCAGAAGAATGCGAATGCGTTCGACAACGGCTGTTTGACCGATGACATCGCTAAGCTTTGAGGGACGCAGTGCTTCATCGGCTTCCGGTTGATCTTCGCCATCTTCAAATGCACTACGCAATGGAGTGTCTGGTGGAAGCTTGAACCCGCTGGTCGACGATTGGGGATTTCGTTTTCCTTCGTCATCGTCGTCAGACTGACGAATGGTCGTTTCTCTGGCCATTGATTATCCGTAGCTGCCAGTCGCATTAAGATCTGGACTTGATCGAATGTGCTTTGCAATCGAGTGGTTGAACGTTGCCTTGCGTTTTAAACAAACCTACTCGGATTTGCCTTCGGTAAGCGACTTCAGCTTATCGCTGATTCGCTTCACAATTTCTTCGTCTGGTGCCGGTGACGATTGTTCGACTTCCAGAGCTTCCTTCCATGACGTGGTCGCTTCGCCCTTCAGTTTGAGCGCATTTTGAGCGTCACCGAGATGTTCGATAATTGTTGAGTCGCGATAGTCGGGGTCTGCATTGGCTTTCTTAAGAACCTCGACAGCTTCTTCGTGCTTGTTCAGCCGAAAAAGCACCCAGCCCAAGCTGTCCAGATACGCGGGGTTATCCGGTTCTGCTGCGACTGCAATTCGGATCATCTTTTCAGCCTTTTCAAGGTTCTTGCCTTGTTCGGCATACAGATAGCCAAGGTCGTTATTGACTCCCGGATCGTCCGGTGAAAGCACGTAGACTTCCTCAAGAATTCGTTCACCGTTGGCAAGGTCGCCTTTTTGCACAAAGGCATTGGACAATGCTGTTCTGGTGCGTCGTGCAATATCTTCATCCAGGCCTTCAATTTTGAGTACGTTTTCGTAGGCCGAGATACTGTCGTCCCATTGTCGCAGTTGTGTGAACAGTGCACCCAGTAGAATGCCTGCCCGACCAGCCAATGAAGGATCGATATCTGCAAGTTTGATTGCCGCCTTTAGACTTTGCTCTGCTTCGTTGTATTGTTTTGCCTGAAGGTAGACCCATCCCAGTTGATATGTCAGCTCGGGATTTTCCGGTCGAAGCTTCAACGCCGTTTGGATTGCCGCGATGGCGTCCTTGAAGTTTTCGTTGAACACTTCAGCCTGTGAAAGTCTGTAGAGTGCGACAACCTGTTGTCCGGCTTCCAGGCCTGGAACTGACAGCAATTGGCGAAACGTTGCCGCCGATTCGGCATACTTGTCTTGAAGAAGCCGGCTCAGTCCCAGTCGTGCAAGCACCTCAACGCCCATGCGAGGATCTGGGTTGAGGTCTAACGTTGCCTGCAATAGGCGCTCTTCTTCGGCAGGCTGTTCAAGATCTTCCGCAACCTGACTGAACAGGTAGGTTTCTGCTGGCAGAGTTTTTTCGCCTTTATCAATCGATGCAATACTGGCTGCGACCACTTTCTTTGCGAACTCCGGATCGTTCAGGATGTTGTTCTTCAATGGAATTAATTCCACCACGGTGATTCTGGCCGACAAGGCTTTCTTAACTCGGTTAAGAAGCGATTCCGCGTCCTGATTCAAGATGTCAACACGAATCAAACCGATGTAACCGCTGGCGTCTCCCGAATCGACGATCACTTTCTTGAAGACATCTTCTGCCGCCTTGGCGTCACCTTTTTCGATTAGAAATTCACCAAGAAACAGCTGTACCTTGCTGGCATCATTTGTATCAGCTTCAAGTTCTGTCAGGCGTTGCGTGATTTGATCTGATCGCTTTGTGGCTCGATAGATATCCGCCAGCAACTGCAGTGAGCCTCGGCTTCTTTGTTTCGATTCAAAATAGCGGTTTAGATTTTTCTCTGCAGATTCCAGATCGTCTTTGCGATGCTGGGCCAGGGCGAGTAGTAAATGGTAGTCGCCGGGTTGATCTTTGTTGATTCGTGCCAGTGCAGAAAACGCGTCGATCGCTCGATCATACTTGCCGATTTGAAGCATTACCGTTCCAATGCCTTCGTAACCGGTGGCGCGATCTTTCATCAAGGCCTGATGTTCGCGGAAGTCGAGCCCGAAGTTTTCAGGCTTCTCCAGCGATTCCAGCAACACTTCATAACTTTCTGCTGCCTTGGTGGGATCATTGATTTCCCGATAAAGCGTTCCGCGGATACTGTGAATTCGGATGAAGTTTGCAGACTCCTTCTTGAGTTCTGCTGAAGCCAGCGCTTCCTCGATCATTTGAAGTGCTTCGGGAATATTGCCTCGGGCTCGCAGCAGCACTGCAAGTTGCAGGCGAATATCGAAGTCGTCCGGATTAAGCGAAGCCGCCTTTCGGGCCATTTCTTCCGCCTGTTGTACTCGCCCAAGTCGCATTAACAGCAACGCGTGTGCTTTGACGGGTTCCGATGCAGTCGGGTCTGCTTCGGCAGCTTTTCGATATGCCTTGAGTGCGTCGGCGAGCTTGCCGTTTTTCTGCTGAGCCAGGCCGTCCATATAGTGAGCAAGCGACTCTGTCTTCTGGGCTTCCGTTGGTTTAAGCGGATCTTTCAGCTCCGGAGAATTATCGTCTCCCGGCTGCTGAGCTTCTTCAATTGGTGTCAATGCTTTGTCGGCTGCGTCCCGCTTAAGTTCCTGAGGCGTCGGACTGGCGAACGCCGTTGTAACCCAAATGTTCAGAACCGCGGCAAGTGCCAGCAATTGAAGGAAGTGCAGTTGTGTTTTTGACATCGAGGCGACCGTTGAAATCAGGATCTGGTAGCGCCTTTTCCGACGACAATAATCGCCATACAGGCACTGAAGACCTGATCATTGTCGCTAATTCGCTGCACAATGAGAAGTCAGATCGTGGGGCAGAATTTTTCGGTCTCGTCTGCCCGAAATCGGTCATTGAACCGGACCGGCGGCGGGCTTCATACGGACACTGAAATCGCCGTTATCGTTTCTTTTTGGGGACGGCTGTCTTCTTGGTGCCTGACTGAGACTTTGGTGACGAACTTGCCTTGGTCGTCGTCTTTTTGGTGCTTCCTGAAGCTTTTTTGGCAGGAGGAGACTTCTTGGCTGTTGAGTTTTTCGCTGCGGTTTTCTTCGCTGCTGTTGCAGGTGTGGCCGTTTTCTTGCTCGACGCCGCAGCCTTTGGAGCGGCTTCTGCCGGAGCGGTGGTTTTCTTCGCTTTAGCCTTCTTCTTTGTTGGCGCGGGAGCTGAAGGGGCCTTCTTTTTCTTTTTCGGTGACTTTAATGTGTTCAGATTTTCTTCGACCCGAAGAATGTCAAATTCATCGTCGAACGTCTCAGTGAAGCGACCTTCGAATTTCGGATCAGTCGCCAGTTTTCGTAGCAGGTGGCAGAAGCCCCAGGTTTCTGCCTTCTTCAGACCGCCCTTCAGGAATTCAGCAGCTTCGTCGATGTCGGTTGCCTCGGGAACAATCCCCAGATGAATGGCGGCTCGAAGTGAAACTGAATCCAGAATAACGGAGTGACTTCCCAGAATCTGATGCAGCGTGAAGCTGACCACAAACGGCGACAGAAACTCAATTTTCTTCAGACGCTTTTGAGCTGACTCGACAGTGAGCTTAGCCAGCTTTTCGAATTCAAACGTATAGCTGCTTTCGAATACGAATCGCAGGATTGAACGAATCCGAAGCCCCTTCCATTCGGCATCTTTCAGGTCTGAAAGAGTACGTTCGATTTCGGTGACGGAACTGACTCTGATTTCGTTAAGGTCGAAATAGGACTTCATCAACTTCGCGTAGCTGGCTTCCGCTGCTTCCCACGAATTGTCTTCCAGGCACACAGCAAAAAGCATCGTTTCCAGAACTGGCAGCTTTAGTTTAGGCAGCGATTTGCCGTAGTCTTTTTGCAGCAGAGCAGTCAGCTTTTTGCACGCCAGTGCTTTGTCGCTTGCCTTGGTTGCTGATGCTGTTGACATTGTCTTTTCCTGTCAGGAGATAACTTAACGATACCTGGCGAATGCAATATTTAAGCTTCGCCTGCAGATTCATCTTCGGGATTGACGTCCGATTCCAACATCACTTCGTCGGATTCTTCATCTTCTGCGGGAAGCACTTCCCTTAGGATTTTGGAGGCCTCAGCAGATTTTTGAACTCCGCTGTCGATTTGGAAACGCAATTCCGGCGTGTATCTGGTTTTAACACGGTCGGCCACTTTTGACTGAATATATCCGCGAGCGGAATTCAGTCCGTGAAGTGTCAACGCAGCTTCTTTTTCTGTGCCCATGACAGAAATTCGCACTTTTGCGTAACGAAGATCCGGGCTGACTTCTGCTCCCAGAACCGTCACATTTTTAATGCGAGGGTCCCGAAGTTCCAGCAGAATTGTTGTGCTTACAACTTCGCGAATCACCGAGGCAACTCGGGCTGTTCGACGTGATGACATTCATAACCTCCAATCGGCATCCAGTTTGGACTTACCTGTATTCCGATGCGGATATCGCAACGGTGTCAGGTAAGGTTCTTGACGTTCAGGATTCGATCAGGAGAACGTTCTCTGAATTTCGTCGATTCGGAATGCCTCCAACAGGTCTCCGTCTTTTACATCGTTAAATCCGTCCAGACGGATACCGCATTCCATGCCTTCACGGACTTCCTTCGCATCGTCTTTTTCGCGTTTCAAAGACCCAATACGATAGTCATTCAGGACTGTGTTATCACGGATGACGTGAACGCGATTGTCGCGAGCAATTGTGCCGTTCAAAACACGACAACCAGCGATGGTTCCGAAACGACTGATGGTGAACGTTCGCAAAACAATCGCTCGACCCGTGGCCACTTCGACACGTTCTGGACGCAACATTCCTTCCAGTGACTGACGAATCTGTTCCGTTACTTCATAGATGATGTTGTATCGGCGAACGTCGACGCCTTCGGCTTCAGCCAGATGTTGAGCTCGATCTTCTGCAATGACGTGGAAGGCAATGATGATGGCCTTCGCCGCACTTGCAAGATAGACGTCGCTCTCGTTAACTCCGCCCACGCCTTCGTGGATGATGGAAACTTTTACTTCCGGATGAGAGAACTTTCCAAGCTCGCCGCGAATCGCTTCCAGCGAACCAGGAGTGTCCGCTTTCAGAATCAATGGCAATTCCTGAACGCCTTCGCCAGCGCGAGCGGCATTCAGGATGTCATCCAGAGTAAGTGGCTTGCCCTTGCGAGACAGTGACGCTTCTCGTCCTTCGTGTTGCCGACTTTCTGCAACCTGTCGAGCTTCGTCGATATCCTTCATCACAAAGAAGTGAACACCAGCGGTTGGGACTTCGTCAAGGCCCGCCACTTTGACGGGAGTTGAAGGCCCGGCTTCTTTGACGGCCTGCCCCTTATCGTTGTACATCGCTCTGATTCGTCCATAGCTGGTACCACACAACACGTCGTCGCCAACGCGAAGTGTGCCTTTCTGGACAATCATCCATGCAATTACGCCGCGACCCTCGTCTCTAAACGCTTCCAGACAAACGCCCAGTGCATTTCGATCAGGATTCGCACGGTATTCCTGCAGTTCAGCCGTAAGCTGAATCGTTTCCAGCAGGTTGTCCAGGCCCATTCCGGTTTCACCGGACGTTCGCACAACTTCGTACTCTCCGCCCCATTCGGCAGGAAGCAGCTCGTGTTGAGCCAATTGCTGCAGAATTCGTTGTTCGTCAACGTCCGGCAGGTCCATCTTATTCAACGCAATCACGATCGGAACACCGGCGTTCTTTGCGTGGCTGATACATTCGACGGTTTGAGGCATAACGCCGTCGTCCGCTGCAATGACCAAAACGATGATGTCGGTCACGTTTGCACCACGAGCTCGCATTTCGCCGAAGGCTGCGTGGCCCGGCGTGTCGACGAACGTCAGGTTCAGACCTTCGTTTTCTACCTGGTAAGCAGCGATATGTTGCGTAATTCCGCCTGCTTCACCCGACGCCACATGCGCGTTTCTAAGCTTATCGACAAGCGTGGTCTTACCATGGTCGACGTGCCCAAGGATTGTCACGATTGGAGGACGCCATGCCAGATCTTCATCTTCGTCCTCGTGGTCGAGAGATTCAAGAAGCTCGGTTTCGATGTCTCGACCGCGTTTAATTTCCAGGTCAACGCCAAGTTCCATGGCGACTTCCAACGCATCTGACTCAGCCAGTTCGTCGTTGATCGTTACCATTTTACCAGCTTTGAAGAAGTAGCCCATGATGGACTTCGCTGGTCGGCCAATTGCTTCCGACAGATTACGCACAGTAATCGGGAATTCAATCTGAGCCGTTGTCTTCAGATCGACAGCCGGTCCTTTGCGTTTGCGACGCAGCTTCTTCTGCTGACGTTGCTCTTCACGAGCTCGTCGAAGGTCTTCCAGCAGCGAACCCTTGCGAGCGCCGGGGCGCTTCTTGGCTCCACCCTGCATGGCTCCGTCATGTTCTGCCTTGGCCTGCTTAAGTTGTTTAAGCTGATCTGCCAGCGGGCTGCTTTTGTCAACGATCTGCTCCAAAGAGATGTCAGGCTTCATCGCCTTCTCATCTGCCTTCTTTGGTTTCGCCTTAATGACAGGCGGCTGATACATTGGCGGTGCGGCTACCAGCGGTCGCCCCATTGGGCCCTTGCGTGGTGCTGGTTCGCGTTCTTTTTCTTTTGGAGCTGGATTTGTGTCTGCCGCCTGTTCGCGATCCTTAATGGATCCAATCGGCTTCATTTCCCGCGGCGCTGAACGCTGCATACGGTTCATCGGTGAAGATGATTTTCGGGGAGCTGATTCAACTAACTGAGCCGCAGGTTCGGCTGGGGTAACTTTTGCTGCTTCGATCACCGCTTCGACTGTTTCTTCTGCTACTTCAACTTCTGCTTGTGGCTCTTCTTTGGGCTCAATTGTCGCGGGCGACTTCTCGCTCGTTTTGGCGACTGGCTCAGCAACTTCTAATTCCGGAGCAACATCAGCTGCTTCTGACTCGGCTTCAACGGCCTGCTCTGGAGCTTCTACTTCCGCAGCAACTTCGACTACGGTTTTGACTTCCACAGGTTCAGCTTCAACCTGCTCTTCTTTCTCCGGCTCTGGCAATTCTTCGGCGGGAGGCTCAGCCTGGACGGGAGTTTCTTCGCGGGAAACTTTCGGTGGCAGGGTTCGGATGTCGCGAACTTTGCCCGCCTTGACGTCTCGAACGGGCGCAAGTGGCTCCTGCTGTTTTGCAGGGGCATCCGCCTTTCCATCGAGTCCCTTGATATACGTTACGATCTGGTCGCGTTCTTCCGGCGTAATTGTCGCCAGCGCGTTACGGAGCTTGACGCCTGCGTCATCACAGAGTCCAAGCAAAACCTTGCTGTCGAGGCCCAGTTCCCTGGCCAAAGCAAAGATACGAATCTTCAAGACAACTACCCCTTCGACGCGGCGCGTCAACCTTCTTCTGGTTAACGCGGTCGATTAGGACCGATCGTGTCTGTGGGACACTTCGGTACATTTCAACGTGCTTCGCAAATTTTAGAAACGAGTGGAATTTTATGGTTCATGATTTCAGCCATTCGCCAGTGATGACGAACTTCATTCAGTTATTGATTTGGAAGGCAGTCTCCAGGGAATGGTGATAATCACAAACTCGTTTGAGGCAAGGCCTCTGTAATCAGATAACAGACCGCTTTCGGTCTGTTGCAAATCCGATTTTGATCAAAAACAACCAGCTATTGCCAGAAGGCGTTCAAGAAGCAGGAAATACCGGCCTGTTGAACCACGCTCTAGTCAGCCTTTTCTGTCTCCTGATCTTCTACAGTATCTACGTGTTCAATCTCTTCTGTTGGTTCCTGCAATTCCGTTGTCGCTGCGTCTTCTGTTTCTTCAACAGCAGCCCCGGCAGGTCCTTCTGCATCGGCCTCAACCTCTGTTGCTGGCGGTGCCTTCGGCTTTGGAGCAGGTGGAGGCGGCGGATTCAATTTTCGAGCGATTTCTTCCTGTTCGATTCGTTCACTTTCAACGTCAGCAAAAGCGATGACTTCATCGACGTCTTCCTGACTCATGCCACTCATTTCCATGAGTTCATCAGGTTCAATGACCGACAGGTCGTCAAATGTGAAGAAGCCTTGTGAGACAAGGTTTTCGACAAGTTCGGCAGGCATTTTCGGAACAACGCTGAACGCTTCGATGGAAATATCCAGTTGCTCGTCCAACGATTCCTGAGTCATCACGTTGATGTCCCAGCCCACAAGCTTTGATGCAAGGCGAACGTTTTGGCCTCGGCGTCCGATTGCCAAAGACAGCTGATCTTCGCGGACCAGAACAATCACTTTGCCCAGCATCGGACAAAGAATAACGTCCTCAGCTTCCGCGGGTTGCAGTGCATTGGGGACAAGAATTTGAAGGCTGTCATTCCAACGCACGATATCAATGCGTTCGCCGTTCAGTTCTTCAACAATGCCTCGAATTCGCGCACCGCGAACTCCGACGCATGCCCCAACACAGTCAACTGTGCTGTCAAATGAAGATACGGCAACCTTTGAGCGGTGTCCGGCTTCACGAGCGATCGATCGAGTTTCGATCACGTGGTCGTTGACTTCAGGGATCTCAACCTCGAACAGGCGTCGAACGAAGTCGGCATGAGTTCGTGATAAGATGACTCGAACTCTTGATCCGGCTTTCTTCACGTCCATCACAATCGCTCGGACACGATCACCGACTCGGTAGCTCTCTTTATTGATCTGTTCACTTCGTGGGAGAATCGCTTCAACCTTGCCCAGGTTGACAATCACTGTGCCACGATCCACTCGAGTGACGGCTCCCGTCACAAGCTGGCTTTTCAGGTCCAAAAATTCTTCGTAAAGGGAGTCACGCTCCGCTTCTCGAATTCGCTGAATCATCACCTGCTTGGCGGTTTGAGCTGAGATTCGTCCCAGCAGGTCGCCAATCAGTTCTGGTTCCAGCATTGCGCCATCGCAAGTCAAAGACGGCTCACCCGTGTCGCGGTCGATGCGCACCTTGAGCACTTCCTCTTCCGAGAAGTGTTTTCGAGCAGCTGAAAGAATAGCTTGTTCGATACCCTCGAAGACGATGTCTTTGTCAATTGCCTTGTCGCGATGAATCGCATCAACAATGCGTTTGATCTCGTCGCCGTTCATATCCCGAAACCGTTTCGTATTGACCTTATAATAAAAAAAGTGGGAACGAGTCCCACTTTTCAACGCTGATTTCGAAGCCAAAATCAGCAGGCATTCTTCTGATATCTGCCAAGCCTGAATTCAGGTTAAGCAAACAGCAGAAGGATGGGTGTCTCTTAACGCTTATGCATGATCAAATCCTGTATGCCAAGTTGGTCTTACACTCGGCAGTTCGGAGTCGCGAGCTAAAGCTACTAAACGATGAAGTTCATCTTTCAGCAGAAGCTGGGACGATATCTGCGGTTTCGCACGCTGTCAAGCATCAGCAAGGCGTTACGTCCCATTCACTGAGATTCATTGCGTTATTCGCCAGAACCGCCTTTTACGGACTCCCGAGCCAGCAGTCGGGCGGCTTTGTAGGCGTGTTTTAGAGTGAATACACGTGACTCAATTTGTTCTGCCGAAAAATACCGTCCTACTTCACTTGGCGGCAGGCCCGCCAATGCGAGAGTGAGTGGCATCAGGTCAAGGAATTCCTTGTATCGTCTTTGTTGGTCAGACGGGTCGGACATTGCTTATCTTTACGCAGTGGTTTGCTGTTGTTAAAACGTCTGGCGGAGTTAGCGGGGCGTTTTAGCCGCCAGGACGTCGCTGCATGTGCTTCTGGATAATTGCGGCGGCAGTCGAGTTAGACTTTTCTGCGGTGCCGGCTTCGGCTGCAGGTTCAGTTTCGACTGGTTTTGGGGGTTCTGGTTTAAGTCCCGTTTCGGCAGGGTCAGGAAGTGCCAGGTTTGCGAATTCGGCAGCTGATTTAGTCGCCTCCTGTGGGGGAGCCACTTCTTGCTGCATTTGCTGAGGGTACCCGGGCATCGGCATTTGGTTGGGGTACGGTTGTTGATACATCGGCATCTGCTGAGGCATGCCCATATATGGATAATTGCCGTACATGGGATAGCCGCCCATCTGCGGCATCATGGGTTGATAAGGCATTTGCCCGGGATGCATCATCGGTTGCGAAATAACGGTTGTGTCTCCAGTTCCTGCCGCCAGCGTCTGTGGAGGGGCGGCAGGGGCAACTGCAGCTGCCGGAACAACCGGAATCTCGGTTATTGGAGTTGCCGATGGAAGTGGCGTTGCTTCGTTGGCTGCAACGACCTCTGCGGGGGAGATTGGCGGCATTTCCGACAACGTGTCGTTGCCTGCCACAATTGTTTCTGAGTTGGCAGCCGTGTCGCCAGCGGCCGGCTTGGGAACCGAGTCGTCAATGTTTGGCTCATTGATCTTTACCTCAAATTCAAGGCTGCCAACGATGACGTGATCGCCCGGCTGCAGAACCACCTCTTTACGGATTCTTTCTCCGTTGACGACAGTTCCGTTGGTGCTGCCCAGATCGCGAAGTCTCACTGAGAAGTCGTCAACCGTGAATACGCAATGATGTCGGCTGACAAGTTCGCTGTTTGGGCGAAGCTGACAGTCTTGCTCTCGTCCGATTAAAAACTTCTTCCGGTCCAGACGAATGACCTGACCGGAGTGTTTTCCACCTATGACGCTGAGTTCGACGCTGATCATATTCTTGGTTGCTCCTCAGGTTGTGGCCGTTGCTCGCGGCCTGCAGACCTCTATGGAATTTCGTAGTTGTTCGCGTATGCGATTCAGGCACCCACGACGATATTTCTATTTCGAAAATTCATTGCATTTCTGCAAATTTGACCTAATCGTAGTCGCCCTCTACGAATCCGCCTCTTTGTATTTCATCGGAGAGTGCGTCAGTTGTAAAGAATTCGAAAGGTAAGGCTCCCTGCATTTCTCCGAATATTGCCCACTTCGTTTAATTTATTATAATAGGGCGTGTTCGTTTGTATACCCATTGAGGCTGATTCTCTTGGGCATGTTTCACGTAGGGTGAGCAATGGCTGCGGCAATTGCACCCGCCAGTTTATCGTGGAATACGTCCGGTTCGAAATTGGGCCACAAGTCGCAAATTCCCTCCATGTTTGGAGCAAAAGGCGACTTCTTCAGCAGAATGCTGCCATGCTGCAGGATGCTTCCTTTTCTTCTGCGTTGAGCGCTTCCGACAATCTTCATTCCATTGGAAACGATATCTCGTGGATCGGATCGGAGAAAACAAAGGAAGTTTTCTTCTGATTTCTCAGGCAGCTGCCGTTCCGTGGGAGGCTCACTGGAGCTTGAACTGGTTGGCTTTTGGTTCGCAGGATCCATATGGGCTGGATTCTGGTCAGCTCGCATCAAGGACTGCACTCCGAGATATTGCATCAGTTCAATAATCGCCGTGTGAACTTTCTCGTAGGCCTGAACGGGGTTTCCGCGAAACGGATGGCTGGCTGGAACCGCCAACGAGTACGTGATTTCTTGATGGTGCAGGATTGCTCCACCGCCCGTTAATCGTTTAACGCACGGCAGCAGAGCCAGCGGCCCATCGGGGACGGCGTCGACCTTCTGGAAATGTCCCAGGGTGATTGTAGGGGTCGACCATTCGTAAATGCGCACGAATCCTCGGGTTTCGTCATCGCAAACGGTTTCCAGCAAGCCAGCATCGATGTCCATGTTTTGCGCGCCGGTCAGTGGACGCGGTTCGACAATAACCTGGATTTCGAATTTGGTTGTCATCGCTGGGACGCTTTCCGGCGACGTTATTCAACGACAGGTTTGGCAGTCAGGTTCGCCGCGCTGTTGTTTTCGATGTCTGCAATTTTGCTGAGACGTCGCGCGTGCCGACCTTCTTCAAATGCCGTATTTAACCAAATCTGCACGATTTGTTCAGCAAGCTGATCGCTTAACTGATCAGCGGACAGGCAGACAACGTTGGCGTCATTGTGTAAACGGCTAAATTCGGCAGTAACGCTGTCATTGCAATTGGCAGCTCGAACCCCGGAAAATTTATTGGCGGCGATGCACATACCAATTCCGGTTCCACAGATCAGAATGCCGCGATCAACCGCGTGCGATGCAACTGATGAGGCGACCCGTGATGCATAGTCGGGGTAGTCGACGCTGTCAGTAGACTCTGGTCCAAAGTCGTTGACGGAATGTCCCAAGCTCTGAATCAACTGAACAAGTCGATTCTTCATCAGGAATCCTCTGTGGTCGCTGGCGATGCCGATCTTCATTTTGCTTCGGTGTCTTTCTTCAGTGTTTCGTCGAGAAACGTCTTCACGCAACTCGTAATTTCATCGGCACAGGTGGCGTATTCTGACAGGTCGCCGCCAATTGGGTCGCTAATACTCAATCCATCGCGGCAAACCAGTCTCATTTTGGTTGCCAGGTCGGGGCGAGCGTTTTGTAAAATTCGTAGGTGATTTGCGGTCATCGCCAGAATCCAATCTGACTGAACCAGCATCTCATCCGTCACTTGTTGGCTTAGATGTTGAGACAGGCTTATTCCACGATTGTGCAGCACTTTTACCGCGTTACTGGAAGCCGGTTCGCTATCGGCTGCGGAAACACCGGCAGAGAACACGTCGATTCCGTGTTCACGCAGCCTTTCTTCAGCGCAATTGAGATGTTGGCTTGCCAATTGCCGAAAGATAGCCTCGGCCATCGGACTGCGGCACGTGTTGCCAGTGCAAACAAAAAGAACTCTCAAGAAATCGGTGCCCCGTAACGCAAGCGTCTTGTGATCGAATTTGGAACGATGTTTTGGCTTCGTTTCCGCGTATGATTGCGTTGATCCCGTCAAATCTCAAGGGGCAGCGCCGTCTGGGCCGATTTCTATCGCCGAATGAGCGTTTGGCGGCTGTTTTTGATTCGCCGCAAAGTGTTTCACACAAGTTGTTTACGGCAATTGTCTGGGTTTGCTTGCCGATTTTGCGGTATTGTTTGTCTGCGGGTGAGTTATTCGTTTCGTCCTTCTCTGGATTGCTTAATCTGGCCATTCGCTCAGCGGGAATGCTCTTTCGGCACCTTTTTGTTGACGCTTCGAGCCGAGCACGGGCTTCGCAGGTGACCCAGTGGCGTAGTACGCGGCAATACGTGGGAAGTTCTAATCGCCGAGCCGCTCCGTTGTGGCTACGAGAATTATACAAACCGTATCGTGCGTCATTTTGAATAAGACTTTACGATTTTCAGCTTCCATATTCTGTGAATTCCCGGGGTGGGGCGAATGTTGCGAGGTCTTCGCTGAAGATTGGTTCATCTGCACAGAGGCTTAGCGTTGCGGGGCAACTTCTGTGTCCGGTACTTCGCGCTGCCTATTGTTCCTGCTTTTCAGGCATGCGGCACATTGATTTTTGCACATGCTTTACTTCGCATCCCACAAGAATATCACTGCAGCACGCTGGTCGTCGGCCGTGGTTGGAATCGAGCGACGGACTGCGATTAGCTCTCGTAGCGTGTCTGGCTCCAGTCTGTTGCCAGGTTGCAAAGGGTCTCGTTAACGCTTGAATCCTCGCTGCAGGCGACGATACCGGGAAATCTGAGCATATCCGCTCGGTCATCCATCCAAAGTTCGCGATAGTGGACTGGTTGCTGATTGTGCGCCCAGACAGCGTCGCCGCCGAGCAGTCTGGCAATGTGCATTGAAACCGGAAAGTCATAAATGTTCGGGGAGTGGATGAGCGATCCAATATATTCGCCGGTTGCCATAAGTGGATAAATGCTGCCCTGCATTTCGTCTGACGTGCGGCCTTGAAGTTGCAGCCCATCAACTTCGCGAGCTCGCTCGGCATCGCGATGTTGGAAACCGATTAGATAAACGCCTTTTCCGTGTTTTCTGTCAGCATTTTTCAGGTTCGGAAGGTGATCCAGAATTGTTCGAGCCGGTTGATTTGTATCGTCCGGGCCACATCGAAGGCTGTCCGGGCCGACTTCGACCCATGTTCCGTTTTCTCCCATTTCCGGCGCAAACACGAGTGAATAAAAGGGAGTTTCTTCATCGTGGAGATGCACGATAATTGAGTATCCGTTGCCTGAGCGGTCACGATACTGTTTAGTGCCGTCGATTGGGTCGATGGCGATTGCCAGTGAGGCATCCTGTGAAAAAAGACGCATGTCGCCAGTGGATTCTTCACCTTCAATTCGGCACGTCTTCAGTACCGGGGCAGCGTCTCGTAACGCAGCAACCAGCAGTTCCTGCACCGATAGATCCGCCAGAGTCAGCGCGTCTGTATTCGCGCTGCCGGACGACTTTCCTTCGACGGCGATGTTAAACTGTCGAAGTTTTTTCGCGACGGCTCCACACCATCGCATAACTGGTGGCAGCGTTTGCGAAAGAGCAGCGATGATTTCGTTAAGCTGTGGGTGTTTTGAGTGAGTCATCAGTTGTTTTGCTTTTTGAAATGTGAATTTCGATTACCGGGGTGGCACGTGGTTGTATGCGTTTGTCAGTTCAGTGCGTTTGTCACTTCAGGAGCATTGCTCTGCCGTCGTTACTGCAGGTTGGGTTCTGTGTCCTTCGATTCAAGCCATTGAATCAGGTGATCAGCAATGTTTATTCGGCATGTTTTTTCCAGAGCTCTCCAGCCGGGCACTGCATTAACTTCAATGACAACAGCCGTGTTCTGTTCGTTGTACATTAAGTCGATTCCGCAGAACACGCAGCCTGTGATTTCTGCCGACGCTATCGCCAATTCGATCTCTTGTGCGTTCGGCGAGTATTGTTCAGCCTGTCCGGCCTGAGCGACGTTGGCTCGAAAATCTCCCGCTGCGGGTCGGCGTTTCATGGAGCCGACGACCTGTCCGTCCAGCACCAGTATGCGGATATCTTCCATCGGGCCGCGGTTGAAGCGTTGCACATAGATCGCTGTATTCAGGCGTTCTAAAGTGCGAAAAGTTCGCAATGCCATTTCCGGGTGGTCAACTCTCATGATTCCCCTGCCCTCGGCCCCGAACAGCGGTTTCACAACCACGTCGCGTCCCAGTAATTCGAAGGCGTCCATAGCGATTTCGCTGGTTTCGCACACGATGGTATCAGGGATAGGGATGTCGTTTTCCGCAAGCTTTTGAGTCGTCAGGTACTTGTCGACCGCGCATTCCAGCGACCGAGGTGAGTTGATGATTCGAACTCCAGCCTGTTCCAACGCAATCAGGAAATCCATTCGCAGAATGACCTGCTCCAGAGATCCCGGCGGCATCGTTCGTACGATCAGCGCGTCCAGTTCGGATGCCTGTTGGTCGCCGATCCAAAATTCGGTTTTGCCGTTGATGATGCGTGCACTTTGTTGGGCAAAATGCAGTTCGGCTGCGAAGTGTCCACGATTAGTGGCCGCTGTGCAGATTTCGTTGACGTACCAACTGCCTTCGTTTCCTAAAACACCAATGCGCATTTTTGCTGCTGTCTACATTGCGAAAGACTGGTGGAGCAGTTCGGGTACGATTGTTCCAAACTGATAGCTGTTGCCGGTTTTTACGCTGTGAAAGATCACTAACGCCGGGCTGAACAGGTCTTTGTCCATCGCGTAGAAATCGTGATTTGCTTTCTTAAACAGGCTCAGGAATTGTTCGCCGTGTGACGGGGAGGAATTCGACGGCGTTTTGGGGCCTGCCGCCTGAATCGTTTCGTCGTCGCAGTCGACCCAAAGGTTTACCGTGGAGCCGTAAAGGATGGAGTCATTAGTGCGTCCGATTCCCTGAAGGTCGTTCTTCGCCACCGGGGGCAGCGGCGCCGCGCCTGCCGCACTAACAACGGATTGCACCGGAAAGTGTAGTTCGTGGAGTTTATGCATCGCAGTTTCGACAGAACGAGCGACAACCTGCAGGTTGCCAGCCTGAGATGAAGTGGGGGCAACGGCCAGAATGAGTTCGGCTGAGCTGGCCAATCCACTTTTGATGGCTGCGACGGCAGCGTCGGTCGGCAGCGTTGACGCTTCAAGAACACCGACGCAAATCGTCGGGGCGTTCCCGCTGGATACTTCTTTCTCGGCCGGAAATTCTGTAAACAGTGGCTCCGTGGCAGCGGCGGCTCGCATTGGACCAGAACCCATTGCAAAGTAATCTTCGGTGGCAATTTTCCATCCCGCGTATTGCGAATGCAGGCAGGCTGCCAGCGGGTGGTCTGTTCGGACAACGACCTGCGGCAATGGGATCACGCTGGAAGGAGCTTCCAGCGATATACTCGCCATGTCGCTCATGCAAATCCGAGCCAGTTGCAATCCGGCTTCCAGGCCACCTAAGGTCTCGACTCCAAAGTCAAGCACCTTCGCTGCTGCGATTTCTGACGTGGCAATTCGCAGGCGATCGGCATTAGCAATGCATTGCTGAACAATGGCTGCCGCTGATTTGTTAAGTTGAATTCCGGAGAGCATGATTATTTGTTTGATGTTCGGTTGAGGCTGGTGAGTGCTTATGTGGATCGCCTGCGGCTGGTGATTTCGCGACTCAGCCGATTTTAGCGTATTTCCACGTTCCTGTTTTGAATCGCTGGCTTTTCGCAACCTGGCTCTTCGAAACGCAGTGGCTGGGCGTTCATGTGCGAAGAATAGCAGGCTTTTGCGTTGTTGCTACTGCCGTGCGTCGCCGGATAGAATTAGAAGGGAGAGCTGGTTTTGCGTTCTTTTTTTGCCAGCGCTGCAAAGAAATGTATCCCATTGCGTGGTCTGACAGTGGCAAATTCAGTTGGGGGCCAATATGAAGATTGAGCTTCTGGAAACACGCAAATTTGTTGGTTGTGTTGAATGGCTTGGGCTTGCGAAAGAGCGGTTCGGGGTGATTCACACGCCGCCGGAAGTGACGTTGATAAAAGGCGCTGGGATTGAAGGCGAACACCACGCGGCGGATCCGGCTAGAGAAAAACGGCGAGTGACCTTGTTTCAGCATGAGCACATCGACGTGATCGCGAGGTTGCTGGGGCAAGCGAATATCGATCCTGCTGCGTTTCGGCGTAATATTGTTGTATCTGGCATAAATATTGCGTCGCTGATTGGTCGCCGCTTCATGGTTGGTGGTGCTGTATTGTTTGGCACCAGCGATTGTCCTCCCTGTGCAAGAATGGAGAAAACGGTCGGCAAGGGTGCTTATTCAGCAATGACTTCTCACGGGGGAATCACGGCAATCGTAGAATCAGGAAGTATTGTTCGGCTGGGCGATCAGGTTCAGGCTTTGCCCGGTGCCTGATTTCGAAAACATTTGTGAGGAAACACGATTCCGTTCGTCTGAAATTCGTTCACGGCGTGTTGCTTTTTGTAGACGCCCCTGAAAATGCAGGTTTTTCAGTTCCCAATGGATTGAACTGAGCGTTTCATGGATTGAAAGTGGCTGGTAAGGCTCCCATACTGGGGGCAGAGTAACAGCAGTAGGGCCGTGGGCTTGCTGTTTTGAACTGCTGTTGGTGATTCGCCAAAATTGATTTGCCAGATTTTTTGAGACCGACAGATCTTAATGACGGGGACTTTGGCCTGACGGTCACTGATTCAGTCAGGAGACTCTGGGATTTGATGGCAGATCAGTTTTCAACGGAGCGTTCATGCTTTTGAAACGTCTGAAGTCGCTGTTCTTTCCTTGCTCGAAGCGCAAACTTCGAGTCAGGATGAATTTACGCACTGCGGACGTTTTGGAAACTCGTCAGCTATTAAGTGCGGTAACGATCCAGCTTGCTGCATCAAAAGACAACACTATCTATCAAGCTGATGCTGACGTCAGCAATGGCCAGGGCGAATTTGTTCTTGCCGGCGGTGGAACTCGCGGATTGATTCAGTTCGATGTGAATGCCGGAACGATTCCGTCTGGGTCGACCATTATTGATGCTGTGCTGACGCTGAATCTGGGGCTCGATGGCGGCGGACAGTCTGCAGTTTCTGTTCACCGAGTTTCGTCTTCGTGGGGCGAAGCCGGATCAAACGCTTCCGGCGATGAATCTCAGGGAGCTGTTGCTCAACAGTTTGACGCGACCTGGCTGTATTCGTCCTTCGACGGTCAGCTGTGGAATTCTCCTGGCGGTGACTTTGCTGGCGCTTCGGCAACAACTGTGGTGGGCGGTGTTGGCACCTACGAATGGTTGGGCGGTGGGCTGATTGACGACGTTCAGGCGTGGGTCGACGGCGTTTCGTCCAATTTCGGCTGGCTTGTTCAGGCTGGCGGTGGAGCTCTGAAATCCTTCATCAGCAAAGATGGACCAGATGTAAGTCTGGCTCCCACTCTTGAAATCACATTCGAAGAACCTCCGGTGCCTCACGGTGTCGTCGAAGGTCGAATCTGGAATGATCTGAATGCTGATGGTAAGCCATTGGATAACCCCGTTTCCGATTTGGGTTTGTCCGTATTTCGCAGCACATACTTCAATGCCTTTGGCGGCCAGGAATATTGGTATCGCTCGGCTTCCAGCAATGCCTGGTACTTCCTGACGCCGGATGGCACTTTGACCAGGTGGTCCGGGGCCGGTGGTACGTTAAGTGGAGAAGTTGTTACGACCCTGGATCAACGCTTCTATTACGATCCGTCCTTGATCGTTCGTTCTGTAACCGAATCTGAACCGTGGCTGGATGGTCGAGAAGTAGAGTTGGTGGATAGTCAGGGGTCTGTCTATGCCACTACTGTAACGTCTGGTCGAGATATTGACGGCAACGGAGTTATTGATGCGTTGACGGAAGGTGGTTGGTATCGGTTTGAAGATGTTCCCAGCGATCAGGTCTTTACCGTTCGGCAGATTCTTCCAACTGGCTGGGTTGAAAGTGCTACGGTTGATATCGATATCAGCAACGGAACTGAGCAGCTGGTCAACGGTCTTGAGTTGCGAATGCGTGGGTCATTTTACGAAGGTGACGGCGGGCTTGGTGAGAAGTGGGTGTTCAGCGAACGGAAAGGGTGGCACTTTATAACTCCCGATGGCAATCTTTATCGATGGGATGGTAAGCCAATCTCAAAGGCTGCTCCGCTGAAAGGGACGCTGGTTGCAACAATTGGAACAATGTATTTTTCGGATCCGACAAAACTGTTTAACGGTCAGTTTCGCACTGACGGATTGTCGGAAGGCGATTTACTGTTTCGGGTCGACTTCGGCGCTCGAGAAACGTTTGCCGTAAGTGGTCGAGTGTGGATGGATTTTTATGCCAACGGCATTCGAGAGGAAATGACATACGTTCCAGAGTATGTTCCGGACACTGAGCTGGGCGTCGGCGAAGAATGGTTTTTTGACGAACCCAATGACGTCTGGTACATCATTAATGCAGACGGCGAATTTCAATACTGGGGTCCTTCTCCGACCTCCGGAAGTAATGGATCTGGCGGTGGGGCTGGCGGTGTAGGTACCGGGAATTCCACTGGTTCGGGGCCAGGTGGGGATCCGGAAGGTGGCGCGACCGCAACTGCCATTTATCAGGTCGAGCCGTGGCTGAATAACCGAACCGTTGAGCTCATTGATTCCACGGGGCGTGTGGTTGCGACTACAGTTTCATACAGCATTGACTTGAACGGCGACGGCGAAATCCAGAACGAATCAGAACGTGGCCACTACACATTCCGTGATGTTGAGCCCGGCGAATACACGGTTCGTACACTAACCGATCAGGTTTGGAGCCAGACGTCGCCTGTTTCATCAAGTCAGTCGATCGCGATTGGTCTGGATGCTCAGTACAGCTTTCGCTCAACAAACAGCAGTTTTACAAACTGGGGCGGTAAAAACGAACGCTGGATTATTGACGGTCTTGGGCGTTGGTATTACATGTTGCCTGATGGAAGTTTGTACGAATGGCAGGTTGGTACCGGTTCTCAAGGCGTGGAATTGGGTGGCACGCTGATCGCCAGCCTGAGTTCTGAATACTACGACGATCTAAGGCTGTTGACAGATCCAGATACCGCTGCGGCAACTGTGATTGTGAGTGCCAACTCAGTTGTGAAGCAGGTCGTCTTTGGCAACCACAAGCTGTTTAGCGACGTGCCTGCGTCGTAATCGACGCTATCCACTATTCCAACTCCCAGCCAGATTGCATAAAAAAGCCCGACTTCATTAAAGAAGGCGGGCTTTGGCGTTTCATAGGTTTGCTGAAGATTTTTCTTCAACCAAACTAAACAGGCGTTGCAATTACCTTTGCCGATTCAATCACAGCGCTCGTCTTTGGTCGATCGCCATGATCTACCGACAGACTTCCGATTTTTCGGACAACTTCCATGCTGGCTTCGTCAGCCGTTCGCCCGAATGCTGTGTACTGGTTGTCAAGGTGAGTGTGCGAGCCCAGACAGATGAAAAATTGAGATCCGGCTGAATTCGGTGACGTTGATCGCGCCATGGACAGTACGCCTTCAACGTGTGGAGTTGAGTTGAACTCTGCGTTGATGTTGTATCCTGGTCCGCCCGTTCCTGTTCCGCTGGGGCAACCACCTTGAATCATGAATCCACCAATGACGCGGTGGAAAATAAGGCCGTCATAGAATCCGATTTTGGCCAGTCCCAACATGTTGCCGCAATGTCCCGGCGCCACGTCTGGAAGAAGGTCAAGCAGAATGCGACCGTGGTTAGTGTTTAGTTCGATTTGGTAATTATTGGCTTCGAAGTCGATCGTTTTCAGAGCTTCGAGGACTTCGGGCTGGTAATTCTTTGACATTTGCAGACTTCCTGCTGTGAGAGCGATAGTTAATTGTCGGTGGTTTTTTAAGGCAGTGAATCAGGCACGAACCGTCCTGGATTTCGGGGCGAAACGCAAGTGTTCCGCATATTCTCGTAAAGATATCACTCCTTCTGTGGAATACCACAACCCCCGCCGCCTGGTGTTGCGATTCGCAGGATATCACCCGAATCCAGACGCCGCGAAAAGCTTCCCCCAACGTCTGCTCCGTCGATTAAGTTGCTTCCTGGCAAGCCTGGCTGACCGCCGTCGATTCCATACGGGGCATTTTTACCGCGTCGCAGTGATAACATGGATACCTGTAAAGGTCTCAGGAATTCGAGTTCTCGAATGATGCCGTTTCCTCCCGAAAATCGCCCTGCTCCACCGGAATGTTGCCGAATGGAAAACTGCCGAATCCTTATCGGATAGCGTTGTTCCATAACTTCAGGGTCGGTCAATCTGGTGTTGGTCATGTGCGTATGAACAGCATCAGCTCCGTTGGAAATTGCTGTTGCACCCGCACCGCCGCAAATCGTTTCGTAGTAACCGAACGTGCCGTCGCCGAATGTCAGGTTATTCATAGTCCCCTGGCTGGCTGCTGCCAGATTTAAAGCGCCCAGCACCACGTCAACGATGCGTTGAGATGTCTCCACATTTCCACCAACGACAGCTGGTGATTTTTCAGGACTGTGACCCGGTTGTGGGTTAAGCAGCCCCGGCGGCACGATAATTTTTACGGGCGATAGAACTCCCGCGTTGAGTGGGACGCGTTGATTTAACAAACAGCGAAAGCAGTACAACACTGCCGATGTGGTGATCGCCAGATTCGCATTCAGGTTGCCCGGATGAACGCCGTCTGTGCCCGTGAAATCGACGGTGGCCTTGTCGCCGTCAATGGTGATATCGACTTTGATTGTTGTTCCATCGTCCAGTGAATCCTGAAACGCATAAGAACGATCTTCAAGCAGTGAAAGGCATAGCCGCATTTTCTTTTCAGCGGCCGCCTGAATGTGTTGCATATAGTTTTGTACGGTTTTCACCGAGTGCTTACTGCAAAGTTCTTTAAGCAGCCGCATTCCCGCTTCGTTGGCTGCGGCCTGAGCTGCCAGGTCGGCAAGGTTGTCTTCCACGGATCGACTCGGGAATGAGCCGGAACTTAGCAACCTTCTCATCTGCGTTTCGTGAGACCGCCCTTTGCTGACCAGTCTTTGGCTGCGAATCAGAACGCCTTCTTCCGATAGATTCCTGGAAAATGGCGGCATGCTGCCCGGTACGATGCCTCCAATTTCTGCATGATGAGCTCGGTTAGCCACAAAGAATGCGGGCTTTGCATCGTTGCTGCGGTCGAGATCCTTGTCTTGATTTTTGACGAACGTTGCGGCGGATCCGCACACAAAGACGGGAGTAATCACGGTAACGTCTGGCAGGTGTGAACCGCCTCGATAGGGATCGTTGGTTACGAACACGTCACCCGGCTGCATGTCTGGGTGATCGCACATGATCGCTCGCACGGTTTCCCCCATCGCACCCAGATGAACGGGGACATGAGGTGCGTTAACAACCAGTTTGCCTTCGCTATCAAACAACGCGCAACTGAAGTCCAGGCGTTCACGGACGTTTGTTGAGGTTGATGTTCGCCGTAATGTTTCTCCCATTTGTTCGGCGATCGATACAAACTGGTTGTTGAAGACTTCCAGCAGTACCGGATCCGGTGCCACGTCACGTTTCGTATTGGGTGGCACGAAATGCTGTGCGCTGTTCTGTGCATTTGAAACGGAATTTACAGTGATTTTGATTGTGCCGCGATTGGAAACTACGGCGCTGCAACCGGGTTCAATAAACACCGTTGATGTGGGTTCGCAGATAATCGCTGGCCCATCGATTGGGTGGTTTTGCGGAATAGATTGCCGCGTGAAAATCTGCGATTTGATGCTCTGCCCGGCAAACCAAACCTTTTTGAATTCAGTGGATGCTGCATTGGAAATATGTGCAACTGTTCCGCTGTTGTCTGCGGGCTGAGCTGAAAATGCTGTGGTTCCTGGTCCCGCTTTTCCAATCGATTCGACGGTCATCGCCGCCACTTCGATTTGTTTGGATGGTCTTCGATATCCGAACAATCTTTCGTGTTCGACTTCAAACGCTTCACGAAACGTCATGTTGTCAGACGCAGCAATCGTTAAAGCGGAGTCTGTGCCGACGTATCGCAGTTGCAGGCTGAGTGTTGCTGGTTGAATGCTTGGCTGAGGAATTCCCTGATCACGAACTTCCTGTTCTGCATTTGCTCCAAGTTCAGCCTTCAGTGCAGCGATATGCTGAAGTGTGGTTTCATTCAGGAGTTGCAGAACGCTGGACTGTCGAATCACTCTTACGTCTGCCTGGCCCATTCCGTAGGCGCTTAAAATTCCAGCAAAGGGATGAATCAGCACCGTACGGATGCCAAGATTTCTGGCAATACTGCACGCATGTTGCCCCCCTGCTCCTCCAAAGCTGACCAGCGCATAATCTGCTGGATGGTAGCCTTTGGCAACGGAAACTTTGCGAATCGCCTGCACCATGTTATCGTTGGCAAGCTGCAGCAAACCTTCTGCAATTTCCTGTAACGGTGAGTCATGCTGGATAGCTCCCGCCTTTGCCATTTCGCTTCTCAGGTCCAGCAGTTGCTGTTCGATGGCCTGGTTGTTTAGCTGGAATGGAAAGTGTTCCGAGAGAACTCGCCCCAGAAACACGTTCAGGTCCGTCACTGTCAAGGGGCCGCCCGCTCCATAGCACGCTGGGCCGGGTGAGGCACCCGCACTTTGTGGCCCGACAAACAAACGTGTTCCGTCAAAGCCACAAATGCTGCCTCCACCTGCCGCAACGGTTTCAATTGCCAGTGTGGGTGTCAGAATTCGAACGCCCGCTTTGGTTGTCTCCGTTTCGAATTCGAACCTGCCATCGTATCTGGCAACATCGGTGCTGGTGCCACCCATGTCGAATCCGATTGCGTTTCGGCAGCCTTCCGATTCTGCAACTTTTGAGAATCCCACAATGCCGCCGGCTGGCCCGGAAAGTATGCAGTCGCGTCCTCGGAAAGAGTGGCTGTCAACCAGTCCGCCGGTTGACGTCATGACCTGAATTTCGCTGCCCGGTAAATGCGAACGTACTTCGTTCATATACTGTCGCAGCACGGGATTAAGATAGGCATCCAGAACGGTTGTGTCACAACGCGGCACAAAACGAATCAACGGTGAAACTTCCGACGAACAGCTGATTTCCGAAAAGCCTCGATTTCGCAGCAATCCTTCAACGAATTGCTCGTGGACAGGATTGCGATATGCGTTCATGAAACAAACGGCGACACTGTCAAAATTCGTTGGCTGCAGTTCGTCTGGCAGAATTTCCGGCGGCGATTTAAGCACGTTGCCTTCTGTGGAAATTCGTTCGTCGATTTCGAACACGTGCGAAAACAGGGGTTCCGGTTTGCGGATGTTCAGATCAAACAGTGATGGGCGATCCTGATTTCCGATCAACGGCACATCGCCGAATCCTTTGGTTGTTACTAAAGCCGTGCGTGCTCCTGTGCGAGTCAGCAACGCGTTGGTGCCGCGAGTTGTTCCGAAACGCACACGAACCGGTGGGCACTTTGCTTCAGCCGGAAGTTGCAACAGCCAACGAATGGCAAGAATTGGGGCCAGTAGACCGGCGTCCAATTCGTACGAGGCAGCGTTTAATTGCTGAACGGGCGAATCAAGAATGAGATCTCTACTGGCGGGACTAAAGTCAACAACTTTTGCCGTTTGCAGCACCTGACCGCTGACTGACAGCAACCTGCAATCGGCTCCAACCCAGAAGCCAGGCGGATCTGCTTTTCGAAGTCCGTCACGAATCGTCGAGCCATCTGCACTGTCAATTGTGCCTTTGGTTATTCCGGAGCTGAGCGTTTTAAATTGCAGCAACGTGCCATCTAACGTGACAGCGATGCAGTCTGTGAATGTTCCGCCGACGTCTATCCAGAATTCCCAGCAGTTTGACATTGTCTCCGCGACGCCTTGATAACAATTGTTTTGGTAAAGCCGATACGTGTCGTGAATAGTAATGGGATTGGCTGCATTCGTCCGGCAAACCTGTAGCCGATTCGTTGAATGTCTGCCAATAAGCCAGGCACCTGATCGCGTCGAATTCTTGCACAGCCTGTTTCCTGGTTGTGCTTTTTAAACCGAAATGTTCCTGATTTGGCACGTTTTGTTGGCGATTCACGGGCCGAAATCATGATTGCGACTAAGATCGTTCACTGAAACTAGTTCCATATCAATCTACATATAGATTCCGATGACCGTAGCCAATATTCGCATCCGTGCCGTCAATGAAATTGATCCCAATCCAAACGGCGACTTTGTGCTGTATTGGATGACGGCAAATCGACGTCTTCACTACAACTTTTCTTTGCAGCGTGCCGTGGAATGGGCGATCGAACTGCAGCGCCCGTTGCTGATTCTGGAAGCACTGCGAAGTGGTTACGAATGGGCGAGTGTTCGCATTCATCGCTTTGTCATTCAGGGAATGGCGGACAACAAGGCAGCTGCGGAGTCTGCAAAAGTTGCCTACTATCCGTACATTGAACCCGACAATGGTGCTGGCAGCGGAATGCTGGAAACTCTGGCGGAGGACGCCTGCGTGGTGGTGACCGACGACTTTCCATGCTTCTTTATTCCACGCATGGTGAACGCGGTTGCTCGCCGAGTGCCTGTTAAAATGGAGGCCGTTGATTCCAATGGAATCTACCCCATGCGAGCCACTGATCGTGTTTTTACTCGAGCGTTTTCTTTCCGCAATCATCTGCAGAAAACGTTGACACCGTTTCTGGATGACTTTCCGGTTAAGGATCCCTTGAAGGCAAAGGGGCTGATCGTCGGCAATTCGATTCCGGCCACGTTTTTGCAGCGTTGGCCGGCCGCAACGGATGAACTTCTGGCGGCTTCACAAAGCGAGCTTAGTGTACTGCCAATCGATCAAGCCGTGGGGCCAGCCTTTCAGGTTGGTGGTGAAGTGGCCGCCAGAAAACAGCTGGCTGGTTTTATCAATAAGCGGATGCATCGCTATGCCGACGATCGCAATCAGCCCGACGACGATCCCAGCAGCGGGCTGTCAGCGTATCTTCACTTCGGGCATGTTTCGGCTCACGAAGTGTTTCTGGCAGTGGCAAAAAGCGAAGAATGGGACGTCGATCAGTTGCGTGATGTGAAAACAACCAAGGGCAGTCGAGAAGGCTGGTGGAACATGTCCCCAGCGGCCGAAGCTTTTCTTGACGAACTTATTACCTGGCGGGAAATTGGCTACAACGCCTGCTGCCACGATCCAGATTATGACAAGTACGAATCGCTTCCGGATTTCGCCAAAATAACGTTGGAAGAACACTCGTCTGATTTGCGGCCATTCGTTTATGGATACGAACAGCTTCGCGATGCGAAAACTCACGACGACATTTGGAACGCTGCTCAAACTCAGCTTGTCACCGAAGGTCGGATGCACAACTATCTAAGAATGTTGTGGGGCAAGAAGATTCTGGAATGGTCCGAAACGCCACAGGAGGCGCTGCGCGTGATGATTGATTTAAACAATCGTTATGCCGTAGACGGACGCAATCCGAATTCATATTCGGGCATCTTCTGGGTGCTGGGCCGCTACGACCGAGCGTGGGGACCGGAGCGTCCGATTTTCGGAAAGATTCGCTACATGAGTTCCGACAGTACGCGCAAGAAGCTGAAGTTGAAAGGCTATCTGGAAAAGTACGGCAAGCCTGATTCTGAACGATTGTTTTGAGTTGTCGTAATTGGGGCATGTGAGCCGTTTCGGTGACCGTCAAACTTGCCTAGCAAAGCGTCTCGTCGATACCATCCCGCATCAATTCTATTCGCTTTGAAAGCAAGTCCGATGTTGATTCGACTTTTAGTCTGTGTTGTCCCGTTCTTCGCGGTTGAGGTGAAAGCTGAAACGAAGCCCTCAAAGGTGGAGTTTGAGACTCAGGAGAAGATCGTTTATTCAAAAGTTGGTGATCGAGAACTGTTGTTGGACGCTTTTATTCCGAAGGCGGAAGGCAAGTATCCGGCGGTTTTGGTTGTTCACGGTGGAGCGTGGAGGTCTGGCAGTCGCCTGCAATTACGAGGCTATGCCACGGCACTTGCGGAACGAGGCTTCGCGTGTTTTGCCATCGATTACCGGTTGGCTCCCACGCACAAATTTCCGGCTCAGATTGATGATTGTCGGGAAGCTGTGAAGTGGATTCGCAGCCATGCCGCAGACTATAAGGTGGACGGCCAAAAACTGGGAGCGATCGGCTATTCAGCGGGCGGCCATTTGGTATCGCTGTTAGCGACGACTGGCGAAGCGCCGGCTGAGCAGAACGGTAACGTTGACACTCGGCTGCAGGCTGTTGTCGCGGGCGGCGCTCCCACCGACTTTCGTTGGTTTCCAGACAACGGCAAATGGGCCGAATACTGGATGGGCGGCGACCTTGATTCCGAAAAGGAAAAATTTCTGAGTGCGTCAGCCGCTGCATTTGTGGATAGCACCGATCCGCCTGTGTTCTTTTTTAACGGAACCGCCGACACTCTGGTGCCGATTGCATGGTCCCAAGCATGCTTTGAAGCCTTAAAGCAGAGCGGCGTGAAAACTGAGATGCATACGATCGAAGGTGCTGGACACATGCAAGCCGCAGCAAATGTGGAGGCATTGGAAAAGGCGTATGAATTTTTGCGACGCGAACTTCAGGGAGCCGCTGATTCTGGCAACGGCAAGTCGGTTGATGAGCGGTAAACGATGTTGATTGTTTCAGCCGTTGCAGTCGATGATTTCTGAACGGATTTGTGGGACCAACGTGGCCTTGGGCAGGTTCCTCTTTGAACGCAATCTGTTACACTGGGATGCATGAAAAACATCTTTTTGGCCAATTTGGCTATCGTCAGCGTTTGCGGTTTGTTCATTATGCCGGAAGCAATTGCTCAGCAGTTTCGTTCGCCGGAAGTGCATGCCGATCGCAGTGTCACACTGCGGTTCAGGTCGCAATCCGCTGATGTCGTGAAAGTTTCCGTTGCCGGGCAGAATCTGGATCTTGTTAAAGGTGATGGTCATGTTTGGGAGGCGACTACAAAACCGCTTCCTGCTGGTATTCATGACTACATGTTTGATGTGGATGGCACTAAGGTGCTGGACCCTTCCAATCGCAACGTGAAAAAGTGGTTCACTTTGGCCAGTATGGTCGAGGTTCCGGGGACGCCGCCTTTGTTGACTGAGTTTCAGGAAGTGCCTCACGGTGTCGTGCAGCGACTGATTTATCCGTCGCAAACGGTCGGCCATTCTCGCCCGGTGATTGTTTACACTCCTCCGGACTACGATGCAAAGTCTGACAAGACCTATCCTCTGGTGATTTTGATGCACGGTTTTGGCGACGACGAAACCGCATGGACGGAAGTTGGGCGAGCTCATTTGATTGCCGACAACCTGCTGGCTCAGAATAAGATCAGCGGTTGTGTTATCGCGATGCCGTTTGGTCATCCGGTTCTACCGCCGTTTGGCAAACGGCCGGAAAACTATTTTGTAGAGAACAATGATTTGTATGAGCAGGATCTGACCAAAGATCTGCTGCCATTTTTGGAGTCCAGATTCAACGTGCGGACGGACGCGGCCAGTCGGTCCATTGTTGGTCTGTCAATGGGGGGCGGGCATGCCATTGATACTGGTTTGAAGAATCTGGACAAGTTCAGCAGCATCGGCGCTTTTAGCGCGGCTGCACCGGAGGCAGATTCAGAGGATCTTGTATCGAAGTATTCGGGATTGTTTGGAAGTCCTCCAGCCGCAAACCAGTTGAAGCACTTTTGGATTCCGATTGGTAAGCAGGACTTCCTGTTAGATCGCAACCGAAAGTTTGTTGAGCTGCTGACTGAGAAGAAAGTTCAGCATGATTTTAAGCTGACGGACGGCGGGCACTCATGGGATGTTTGGCGAGTGTATCTGCCCGAATTTCTGCAGATGGTTGTTCCTTACGAATAGCTTTCCGGCAGAAGTTGCTGGAGATTACTGCGTGGACCTCAGATCGTTCAGGCGACAGTAGGCATGTGGACGCTTGCCTGTATTTCTCAATGCAACAGTTTGCCTCCCTGCTCTCACTGGTGCAGGTTGCTATTTGCTGCGTGCGAAACTGTCGCGATTGAACGATTTGCGGGGTGAGACAATCATCAAAGTTTCACTTACCGCTACATGACGAATGATTCACACAGGTGATTCGACTGTTGCAGGTGGCTCGTCATATCTGCTGTTGCCGCCAAACGTGTAAGTCTCCGCAATATCAGCACAACCAATTTTCGATGACTTAGTTCGAAGAGTTTGTCTCAATCGAAATCAGGTCAACGACTATGTTGGAAGCTCCAACACAACAACAGAAGCAGCTTTGGGTGGCCAACAGGCTACACAGAATTTGCACCTCATTCAGGTCGTCTGCAAAGATGGAACCTTGTCTTGAACAATACGAGCAACGTGTTCGATTGCTGATGGGCGAAGATGTTACTCCAGCAGCCGCTGCGTGGATTGAAATCATTGTTCAAAGTTTAAGAACCGGCACGACGTTTTGTGCTGAAGAATACCTGCGTGTGAGATGATTTTGTCGTTGTTCGCGGTGACCGCCATGGGTGCCGTTGTTTCGGTTTTGAGCTGTGATTGATTCGCTGCTGCGTCAGTGAAGCCCAGATCCCGAATTTGTCGCGAGTCTCTGATTAAGTCGCAATGTGGTTCATGTGACGACGCTCACGTAGCGCCAATCCGCTTGCTGACTCTCGCCGACAGTCGCCCCCAAACCACTTAGCTCGAAGGTTTTAACGCAGAGGCCACAAAGGAACGCAGCAGCAGCAGGACTCTGTGCGTCTGCCCGCGATGTACAGCTTCTCTTATACTGTCGCAGCTGACGCAGTGAAATTATGCGGGGCAGCCGAAATCGGTGACTGCACGCGCTTCAGCTGTTGTCGATCTTTGTCTGGTTCTTCAGGAATTGTCAGACAATTTTGATTGTTCCTGCGTTCTCTTTGCTGGCCCTTAACGTCGCAAAAGGAGCACGCAGTGAAACGACGAGCATTTTGGTTGTCAGTGTTTGTTATCGCTGGCGTGGTGGCTGGCATGTTCATTTGGCCAACCGTTGTCCACCTGCGAGAGCAGGCGGACAGGTCGGCGAATAAGCAGGACTTGAAGCAGATTATGCTGGGGCTGCACAACTATCACGAGAAACACGATACGTTTCCTCCAGCTTTTGTTGTGGGGCCTGATGGTAAACGCTGGCACAGTTGGCGAGCATTGATACTGAACGATATCGATCCCGTTTTGGCGTCGGAATATCGCTGGGACAAACCATGGGATGGTCCCAACAATTCTAAACTGCACAAACGCTGTCCTGACGTATTTCAGCGAGAGCAGGTAGCCACTTCGCCATCGGCAGCAGGGTACTTCGCGATTGTTGGCAAGCGAACCATGTGGCCCGCCGATCAGGCGTTACGTTTTCGTGATTTCTTTGACGGAACTTCCAACACCATCGCGCTTGTGGAAGACGATCGCACAGACATCGTCTGGTTGCAGCCTCAGGACATGTTGTCGGGGGAAGTGTTTCGGTCGTTCTATGGTGATTCTAAGCTTTATCGCGATGGTGGTCGGCTGTTGGCGTTGGCTGATGGCACAGTTCGTTTTATTTCTGAAAATCTGGAGCGATCAATTCTGGCAGGGCTGCTGACGCCCCAAATGTTCACCGAAACATATACCGGAAATCAATGGCC
This sequence comes from uncultured Planctomycetaceae bacterium, assembly GCA_937916515.1. Lineage (GTDB taxonomy): Bacteria > Planctomycetota > Planctomycetia > Planctomycetales > Planctomycetaceae > Fuerstiella. The sequence goes on from CALFSX010000038.1 coordinate 126,533, forward strand.
TCCGGATTTGGTGGATGAACCTGCGACTCAAATGTTCGGCGCGCCACGACCAGCAGATGAGTTGTCTCGTACTGAAGTCATGCCGGTCACGTCGGAACCGCTTCAGCCCAACGTTAGTCAGTTGTGGTGCGCGTCGTTTCAAATTTCGTGGAATCAGCTGAAGCAGCGTGTCGGCGGCGATGTTGTTTTGCCAGGTGGAAGCCGAATTGCGGACGCTTTGAATCAGTACTCCATGCCGGAAAACCTTCTCTCTGAAGAAGCCGTGTTTCTGGCTCAGACGGATGGTCGCAAGGAAAGCGATGAACAGATGCTGAATCAGCTTCATCAGAAGTTCCCTGCGGTGGATTTGGATTTGTCAGAATTTCCTGACGAAAATGAATGGCGGATTCGGCTACTTTCGGTGATTCGAAAACAGATGCCGTTTGAAGCCGTGTTTGATCGGTTCAACACGCCTTTGGGTTTTCGGGCTGATGTCTCGGCCGCGTCTGTGCGAAGTTTCGGGCATCGACCAGGCGACGCTTCCGGCGATCACGCCGTGTATCCTTCGCAGGTAATGGTACTTGATGATTTGGGTGACCATGACTTTGTTATTCAGTTAAACACTGTGGGGGATCAGGCTGATCAGATCATTCTGGCTCATGTAGAAGCAGGTCAGACGCTGCAGTCAACATGGGATTCAGTGCGAAACCGAATTGACCATCCGAATTCACTGCATGTCCGTCCTGTGCTGCAGGCCAACGAAACCTTGCAGGTGCCGATTCTGGACTTTTCACTTAGGAAGCAATTCACGGAACTGAATGCTCCCGTTGAAGGTTTTGGTGATCCAGCCAGGATCGAATTTGCAGTCATGGAGATTCGCTTGCGTCTGGATGAAACCGGCGCTGACTTTATGAGTGCGGGCGAAATGGGTGTGGTGGGGGAATTCGGCGACGACGAATACGATGCGCATCGTATTCGCCGGTTTGTTTTCGATAAGCCATTCTTTGTTGCGTTGAAGGAACCCGCTGTAGAAGCTCCGTATTTTATGGCGTGGATTGCAAACGACGAGCTGATGGAATCGTTTTCTGAATAGTGTGAAAATTTGAAACGTGGCGGCTTGTCATTCGGCGATCAAAACTTCACCGTGACGGCTGTGATTGCAGCATTCAAGCGGCAGTCAATGTTACGTTTTGTTTGGAGCATCCTGTTGGAAAGTGATCGACATGAATTCACGCGACGCGATTAAGTTGGGTCTGGATATGGCTCAAATGTGCTGCAACATGTATTTGGACGACATGACTGATGAACAGTTGATGTTGCGCCCAACAGAAGGCTGCAATCATACAAACTGGCAATTGGGGCATTTGATTTGTTCCGACAATAACCTGGTGAATGCGATTGCTGCTGGAAGGATGCCAGCGTTGCCTGATGGTTTTGCAGATCGATACACTAAGGAAACCGCATCATCTGATGATGCTTCCGCGTTCTGCACAAAGGCGGAATTGCTGGCTGCGGCGGCTGAGCAGTGGGCGGGCGTTGCGGCTGTGTTGGCTGAAATGTCGGACCAAGATCTGGATGCGCCAACTCCCGAACCCGTCAACACTTACGCTCCCACGGCCGGGGCCGTTTTCAGCATGTTGGGATCTCACTGGATGATGCATAGCGGGCAATGGGTTGTTGTTCGCCGACAGTTAGGCAGACCGCCGCTGTTTTAGCAAGGGCTTCGCCCTTGACCCGGTGGCGTGGAGGGGGTGAAGACATGGGACGTTCGAACCGCCGAGCCGCTCCGTTGTCGCTATGAAAAACGTGACTGGACGTGGACAAGTTCGCTGCAACAAGAGGTCGGTTGGCTGTGGCTCTTTGATTGACATCCCACATCTAATTCGGCCAATCACACACTTAGGTGTTCCGAAGGCTATTGGCGGGACTCATCAATCAATTTCCAATTAATGCTGCAGCCTGGTAACGTGGTTGCCAACTGGTTGCGTTGCTGTTTTGTTCCGCTGGCGAATAAGGTTTTTAGGCTGGTTATTTGGCTTAGTTGCAGCAAGCCCTCGGGCGTCAATTCAATGCGGCCAACGGATGCGGCTTTTAAGTGCGTGAACTGAGCCATAATCGCAGCGCCTGTGTCATCAACGTCCCATGTGCGAGCGACGAGTCTTTCCATGTTCGGGGTGTTTCTGAGTGTAGCTTTGATTTCCTGGTTGGTTATTGGTGGGCAGCCTCCTTTGTCGTGACATTCAAAACGTGCGATCGAATGGGGGACACTGGTAGGTGTGGCTGGCTCCGCAGCTACGGTGAACGACTTTGGCGGAACCGATGTTTGATCTGGCGATGCGACAGGCTTGGCGCTCGCGAGTGCTTCCACGGCTACTGAAGAAACTTCGTTGGCAAGCGTGGTGACTGAGCCATCGGCAAGGCAAATTTGAACGTTGTCCTCTGTTGGGTTGCCGAACGAGCCGTTTCCGCTATTGAACGGCAATGCCATTGGTCGCCAGTTGAAGGGGTATCCCCAGGGATTGAAGTTTCCCGAGACTTCTCCCAGCAACCAGTTCCGGCTGATTCCGTCAACCATGGAATTCAGGTTGATGGAACTGTTTCGGTGCATTACGTTGGGGTTGGCCAGGTAGTGAATCAGTCCATAGCCTTCACTTGTAAATTTGGCGTCGTCGCCTGGAATTCTGCCGCCCTGCCAATCTCGTTGGAAGATGTCGTTGTTGAACGGGTGGTTCCATGCGTAGTCCTGATCAATCCAGCTGTAAATTGGAGTTGACTCAAGGTAGGGAACGCAGCGAGTCATCCAGCCATGCCTGGCTGTTCCGTCGGTTTTGATGTCGCCACCAATCGGGAAGCAGCCGTGCGTGTCGTGATAGTTGTGTAGGCCCAGTCCAAACTGCTTGAGATTATTCTTCGATTGAGTTTGCCGGGCTGCATTTCTGGCTTTCTGAACAGCCGGTAAAAGAATGGCTGTTAGCAGCAGAACGCAACCGCCGCAAATGGCGATATTGATCCAGTATCTGCCTGGAGGTGAAAGTTCAGAGTTTGCAGGTTCGGTTTGCATGGGGGGGATCTCACAAGGACCGGGGTCGATAGACGGGGCCGGATTGCTCTGTTTTATGCCCGATTTTCTGAACTTTGGTGGTCGAGACTTTGGAATGAGTGTTTGGGGCTGGAAGATTGTCTACTGATTCCGCTGAATAAGTTTGTTACAATTACGCGCCCGCAATCAGATCCCGCCTTCTTAACCAAATCGATACTGAATGATGCGAACAATCATTGCCCTGCTTTGCCTGATGTTTCAACTATCGCATGCCACCGTTTTGTTGGCGGCTGATGAGGTCGATTTTAATCTGGACGTACGGCCGATACTGTCGAACAAGTGTTTCCTGTGTCACGGCCCGGATCCTGAAGGCCTTCAAGCCGGACTGCGGCTGGATATTCGCGATGCGGCCATTTCGGAACTCGATTCTGGTGAGACGGCCATTGTGCCGGGTCAACCTGATGAGAGCGAGATGATTGCGAGAATTCTGACGACGGATGAGGATTTGCGGATGCCTCCAGCTGATCATGGTGCTCGCTTAACGGAACGTGAGGTTGGCATTCTGCGTCGGTGGATCGCTCAGGATGCGCGGTATGCGACTCACTGGTCATACGTTCCACCCGTGCGTCCGGAGGTTCCTGAGGCTGATTCTGAGTTTGCTGGTTGGCCCCGAAATGCTGTCGATAACTTTATGCTGAAACGAATGGTGCTGCATGGTTTGGCGCCTTCGGGGCAGGCAGATCGTTACGCGTTGGCTCGGCGAGTTTTTCTGGATTTGACAGGGTTGCCACCGACAGTGGCGGAAGTAGACGCCTTTGTGGCAGATCCAAACCCCAACGCTTACGAAAACCTGGTCGACGAATTGCTTCAGCGACCATCGTTTGGAGAACACTGGGCTCGCAAGTGGCTGGACCTGGCTCGATATGCTGACAGCGCGGGCTACGCAGATGATCCACCCAGAACCATTTGGGCGTATCGCGACTGGGTGATTAAGGCGTTTAACAGCAACATGCCTTTCGATCAGTTTACTCGCGAACAGCTTGCTGGCGATTTGTTGCCGACCCCTACCGAAAGCCAACTTGTTGCCACGGCCTTTCATCGGAATACGCTGACGAATAATGAGGGTGGCACCCAGGATGAAGAGTTTCGTAACGTGGCTGTCGTGGACCGAGTTAATACAACGATGGCCGTTTGGATGGGAACGACCATGGCGTGCGCGCAATGTCATACTCATAAGTACGATCCGATTACGCAGGACGAATACTTCAGGTTTTTTGCAGTGTTCAATAATACTCAGGATGCCGACCGACGCGATGAATCTCCATTGGTGCAGATCTATACTGACGAACAGTTGCGACATAAAGCTGAACTGGAAACTCAGATCGCTGTGCTAACTCAGCAGATTGCGATGCCTACATCGGAAATTGCCGCGTCACAGGCTGGCTGGGAAAAGCGTTTGCGTTCAGTTCCTGACTGGGAAGTTCCTGTTCCGAAAAGTTTTGTTCGAAGCAGCGGCGAAGCCGGGAAAATTGGCGAAGACGGTCGTGTGTTTGTCGATAAGGTGGCGGCGAAGGATACTTATACGCTTGAGTTTCCAATTAACGCTGCGGCTGGCGAGCAGGCTTTGCCGCCGATTTCTGCGATTCGGCTGGAGACTATTCCTCACGAAGCATTGCCTGGCAAAGGGTCGGGTTTAAGTGGAGGCAACTTTGTAATCACCAGCGTTGTTGCTCAGATTGTGCCGGAAGGTGATGAGTCGCCGCAGGCAAGGTTTGTTCGAGTGACCAATCGTGGCAAAGGACAGATTTTGTCGTTGGCTGAGGTGCAGGTGTTTAGCGGCGGCAAAAACGTTGCGATGGGTGGACAGGTAACTCAGCATTCCACTGCGTTTGGTGGTCCGGCGAACCTTGCGGTTGATGGTAATACGGATGGTGACTTCCAGAAGAACTCTGTGACTCATACTGACACCGTGGATGATCCATGGTGGGAGGTTGATCTGGGGGCACTTCAATCGATTGAGCGTGTTGTTGTTTGGAATCGTACCGACAACAACCTGCAGAAGCGTTTGAACGGATTGGAGATCGAATTGCTTGGCGAAGGCCGAGCGCCGGTTGCTAAGAATTCCGTTAAAGAACCGCCAAATCCATCTGTTGAATATGCTCCCAGCAACATTCGTGATATCGCGTTTCGCACGGCAACGGCGGACTATCACCAACCTGACTTCGAAGCGTCCAGCGTGCTGTCCGGAAAAACGGGCCGCAAAGATGGTTGGGCGGTTGGTGGGTCAGCGCAAAACGCTCATCAACTGCTGCTTATTCCTCGCGAGAAGTTTTCCATTTCCAGTGGCGACACGTTGCGGCTGATTCTCGGACAGAATTCTACTCATGAAAATCACCTGCTTGGAAATTTTCGAGTTGGGTTTACCGGTGATGATTCAGCAATTCAGCGTTCGCAGGTTCCAGAATCGCTGTTGGTTGTTTTGGATACACCTGCGGCTGAGCGAAGCACGGAACAGTCAGCATTGCTGGCGGCCTATTATCGCGAAAATTTTGCTCCCGAGTTAGCGACGCAGCGTCAACAGTTGGAGGCAGCAGAGAAGCAACTGGCTAAAATGAAGCCGGAAACTTCTGTGCCGGTTCTTAGAGAGTTGGTCGACAATCGCCGTGTGACGCACCTTCAACATCGTGGCAGCTATCTGGACAAAGGGCATATGGTTGAGCCTGGTTTGCCGGAAGTGTTTGGTGGAACGCCCACTGGTAAAACTATAGATCGGCTTGTTGTTGCTGAGTGGTTGACTGATCCTGCTAACCCACTCACATCCCGGGTTTCGGCGAATCGGTTTTGGGAGACGATTTTTGGTAGAGGCATTGTTGTTACCAGTGAAGAGTTCGGTTCTCAGGGAGAGCTTCCCACTCATCCGCAATTGCTTGATTGGTTGGCAACCGAACTGACAGAAAGCGGCTGGGATACAAAGCACCTGATCCGTACATTGGTGACGTCGGCAACCTACCGTCAGGATGCCACCGTCACCCGGGAGAAAGCGGCATTGGATCCGGACAATCGCTGGCTGGCTCGCGGACCGCGTGTGCGATTAAGTGCTGAGATGGTGCGAGACCAGGCGTTGTTTGCAGCGGGTTTGTTAAGCAGCAAAATGTACGGCAATCCTGTTAACCCACCTCAACCGAATCTTGGACTGACAGCCGCGTTTGGTGGTTCAACCGATTGGAAAACCAGCGGAGGCGAAGATCGCTATCGTCGAGGTTTGTACACTACCTGGCGACGCAGCAATCCTTATCCATCCATGGCTACGTTTGATGCTCCCAATCGAGAAGTGTGTACGGTTCGCCGGAACAGCACAAACACACCGCTGCAGTCTTTGGTCACGTTAAATGACCCGGTTTATGTTGAGGCGGCTCAGGCATTGGGCCGAAGAGCTTTGCTGCATGCTGGTTCGTTGGAAGATCAGATTACGATTGCGTTTCGGCATTGTTTGTTACGACCGCCAACCAGCGCAGAAGTTGGTGCGTTGGTTGCATTGTTTAACGATTCGAAAGCTGATCTTTCAGGTGATTTGGGCGATGCAATGAAGCTGGCGACAGAGCCGCTCGGGATGCTTCCACCTGAGATAGAACCGCTTGATGCTGCTGCAATGACGGTGGTTTGTAACGTATTGCTGAACCTGGATGAAATGTTTTTGAAGCGGTAGATGTTGTTTGAATCGAGCTTACTCGATTGAGGGTGATCGAAACGGAAAACAGTACAGGACCAGTCAAGATGAATCCTTATATTCAAAATCTTCAGCAGGCCACTCGGCGTCATTTTCTGGGGACTTCCGGAATCGGATTGGGCGCTATGGCGCTGTCTTCGTTTTCCGGAAGTGCGTCAGCTGCGGACATCAATATTGATGCCATGCAACCTCTGGCTGGACGTGCTCCACACTTTGAGCCGACGGCGAAGCGGGTGATTTATTTGCATCTGACTGGTTCACCGCCAAACCTGGACTTGTACGACTATAAGCCGGAACTGTTGAAACGCGACGGGCAGGATTGCCCGGACGAATTCCTGAAAGGTCGCACGTTTGCGTTTACGTCCGGCGTTCCCAAGCTTATGGGGACGCCACGCAAGTTTGCTCAACATGGCCAGAGCGGAACCTGGTTGTCAGATGCGGTTCCCAATTTTCATGATCCAGAGGTTGTGGATCACATGTGTTTTATTCACTCAATGAACACAGACCAATTCAACCATGCTCCTGCTGAACTGCTGATTTACACCGGTTCGCCTCGATCAGGACGGCCTTCTTTGGGCGCATGGGCCACCTATGGTTTAGGCACCGAAAATCAGGATCTGCCCGGATTCGTCGTGTTGATCAGCAGCGGCGTGCAGCCCAATGGTGGAGCGAACTCGTTTGGTAGTGGGTTTCTGCCATCGGTGTTTCAGGGAGTGCAGTGTCGTTCAAAGGGTGATCCCGTGTTGTACGCATCGGATCCAATCGGCATGGATCGCAACCTCCGCCGCCGTTCGTTGGACGCGTTGAAGCAGTTGAATGAAATTCAATCGCAGCAGTTGGGGCACCCCGAAACGCTGACGCGGATTGCACAATACGAACTTGCTTATCGGATGCAGGCTTCTGTTCCGGACGTCATGGATATCACGAAGGAAACAAAAGAAACTCAGGAAGCCTATGGCGCCAAACCGGGCGAAGCCAGCTTTGCGAACAACTGCCTGTTGGCCAGACGGCTTGTTGAAGAAGGCGTTCGCTTTGTTCAATTGTTTGACTGGGGCTGGGACTTCCATGGTACGGGAGAAGGCACTGGCCTTGGTTCCGGGCTAACCAACAAAATGGCCAGCACGGACAAACCGATCGCGGCACTCATCAAGGATTTGGATCAGCGAGGTTTGTTGAAAGACACGTTGATTGTTTGCGGAGGCGAATTTGGCAGAACGCCGTTTCGTGAAGGTCGAACTGCGGGCAGCAAGGTGCTGGGGCGAGACCACTATCCGGATTGTTTTACCATGTGGATGGCGGGCGGTGGAGTTAAAGGCGGCGTAAACTATGGTCAAACCGATGAGCTTGGTTTTGGTGTGACTGAAAATAAGGTTCACGTTCACGATCTGCAGGCGACCATCATGCATTTAATGGGCTTCAACCACGAAAAACTAACTTATCGATTTCAGGGCCGCGACTACCGATTGACCGATGTTCACGGTGAGGTTGTGCACGATGTTATTGCCTGAGTTGTTGAAGAAGTATTTTGGCTTCGATGAGTTTCGTGAAGGCCAGCAGGAGGTCATTGAAAATCTGGTTGCCGGACGTTCCGCCGCTGCTGTTTTCCCAACTGGTGGCGGAAAGTCGTTGTGCTATCAATTGCCTGCTTTGGCATTTGAAGGGCTGACTCTGGTTGTATCGCCGCTGATTGCTTTGATGAAAGATCAGATCGACGCGTTGGAAGTAAAAGGCATTGCCGCCAGACGGTTGGATTCGACTTTATCGGCGGATGAGTACAAAGCTGTGATGGACGACGTTCGAAATGGACGCGTCAAGTTGTTGTACGTGGCTCCTGAACGTTTCAACAATGAGCGGTTTCGAGAAAGCATGCAGCGCGTCAAGGTTTCGTTATTTGCAGTTGATGAAGCTCACTGTATTTCTGAATGGGGACACAATTTTCGCCCGGATTATCTGAAGCTGGCCGGGTTTGCGAAGCAGTTTCGAGCTGAGCGGATTCTGGCGCTGACGGCAACCGCAACGCCGCCTGTGTTGCAGGACGTGTGTCGCGTTTTTGAAATTGACGAATCCTGTGCGACCTGTACCGGGTTTTATCGAAGCAATCTTACATTGCTGTTAACGCCACTGCTGGAATCGCAGCGTGATAACTTTCTGATTGACAGACTGAAAGAGCGTGCTGCGGGGCCAACCATTGTTTATGTCACGCTGCAGAAAACAGCGATGGATGTGGCCGCTCTTTTGGTGTCGCATGGCTTCGACGCGAAGCCTTACCATGCCGGATTGAAGCCGGAAATTCGAGTCGAGACTCAGGACTGGTTTCTGGCGTCCGATTCGGGAATCGTTGTGGCCACGATTGCGTTTGGGATGGGGGTTGATAAACCCAACATTCGCTACGTTTATCATTACAACATGCCGAAAGGGCTGGAAAACTATTCGCAGGAAATCGGTCGTGCCGGACGCGATGGCAAACCTTCGACGTGTGACGTTTTGGCCTGTTCAGAAGATTTAACGGTGTTGGAAAACTTCGCTCACGGTGATACGCCAACTCTGGATTCTGTCTCACGGTTGGTGAACGAACTGTTTTCTCAGGGCGAACAGTTTGACGTAAGTTATTACGACCTGTCCGGAGCCACAGACATTCGGCTGCTTGTCATTCGTACGTTGATTACGTATCTGGAATTGGACGGCTATCTGGAAGGCGGATCAGCGTTCTATTCCGGGTATCAGTTCAAGCCCAACATGTCATCGGCTGAAATTCTGGCGAAGTTCAGTGGCGAGCGACGCGACTTTCTTCGCAGTGTGTTGGCACAATCGAAAAAGAAAAGAACCTGGTTTTCGATTGAACTGGACCATGCGTGCAGAACTTTGGGGCAGCCTCGCGAACGACTTGTGGCGGCGTTGGACTATCTTGGTGAACAAGGCATGCTGGAACTGAAAGCGGAAGGAGTTCGCAATCGCTATAAGGTGTTGCGTGCTCCGGATGATCTTGATGAACTTGCAGTCAGGCTTCATGACCAGGTGCTGCTGAGAGAGCAGCGAGAACTGGAACGCCTGGATCAGGTGGTGCACTTTATTGAATTAGCGGCGTGTCAGGTTGGACACTTGTGCGCCCATTTCGGCAGCCCACTGGCAGCCAACTGCGGTCATTGTTCGTGGTGTTTGAGCGGGCAATCGCAGCAGGTGTCGGAACGTACGTCTGTGGCAGTTTCGGAAGCCGAACGAACTTTGATTCATAAGGTTGCGTCGGAACTTCTGGGAAGGCTGGGGGATGATGTCGGGGTGGCTCGATTTTTATGCGGGTTATCTTCGCCGGCAATATCCAAAGCGCGGCTGCAGGGTGATTCTCGATTCGGTCGCCTGGAGCATTTGGCGTATCGTCAGGTATTAGCAGAATTAAAAAATCGTTAAGGCAGAATAGCCTTGATTTTGGGTTTGAATAACTGACGGTCAGTTTCGAGTTGCAGCTAATATCGGTCAATTCCGCGAATCCGGCAGCTCGGTCGTTTGCCTGTTTGAATACCTGCTTCCAAGTGCCTACCCTTCGGCAAACAGATGCGAGATCTGCGTTTTTGAACGCGAGTGCAGTCAGAGAGAAACCAGGTTCGAATGACAATGGATAAATTTGTAGAGACTTTGGGATTTGTTGCGGAACGATCTGACGAGATCACTCAAAAGTCGCGGGAAGCGACCGTCAAGTATATCGGGCTGAAGTTGATCGCAAACGGCCAGCCCGTTCCAGCAGGTTGTGGCATTGCGGATTCGTTGGGCGCTGAACGAATTCTTAACACGTATTACCAGCGATTGAAGCAGCTGGACGCTGTTCGCAGCCCTGCTGATCGTCGCATTGAGTCCTTTCTGGAAACGTATTTTGCTGGCGTCAACGGGCAGGAAGATCTGCGGCTGCCAGATTCGACGTTTGTACTGGATCGGCACGGAATTGCCCGCGAACTTTCGTTGCCGATAGACGGAGACACATACAGCAACGAGTTGGTTTCTTCCTACCGTGTTCACAATGGTGTATTGCATAATCCGCGAAACGATCGTCGAACCACGAAAGGGACGTTTCACGTTACTGAGGGCGGCTTGCCAATTCCCAACGACAAGCTGGCCGTTCCTCGCGAAACATTCGCAAAGCTGTTTCATGCGGCGATGAATCCACCTGACGTCGATCTGGAGTTTCCGTTTTGCGCGAATGAAGTTAAGAAGTCCAGTGGATTCGTTTCTTTGTTGCTGCGTCCGATTGTCTGTCCGGAGGTCGGTGGTTACTGCGAAGAAAAAACGATGGAAGTGCGTTTTTTTGCACCCGGTTCTTTGGTTGCAAATCTGGATTTTGTCGAATCAATTTTCGGGAATGCTGGCGACCCGTTCCTGCCGGAAAACGATGCCGGTTTGGACGTTGTTCACTGGAGCGGCCATACGGGCTGCGTGATTTTAGCTCCACATCTGACGTCGCTGACAAAAAAAGACGTCGGGTTGCCGCATATCGATTCTGCGACAGAGCGGCAGAAACGCGATGGCATGTGCTGGCAGTCAGAGGACGAAAAGTACAATGGTGGCACTCCGTTTAAGCTAACCTGCCGAAACGAAGCTGGCGTGATTGTGACGTTGATTGCTGATAACTATTTCGGCTATTGCAAAAAGGAAGTGAAGACTCAGCTAAGTTACGCTGCCAACCTTGCCGGCAACTACGAAGAAGAGCACGCTGGTGGAACTGTGGCTTATGCCAGTTTCAGTTTGGGCGACGAATTTACGGCAGACAGTCGCCGCTACAACGATCGCACATTTGACGACGTTGCTCGTGACTACGCAGACTTCATCGACGTGCGTCCGGAAGGTTATGGCATCGACAGGAACTTTCCAGAACTGGTCTATGTTCCGGAGGACTGCGTTGCCAATGTGCACGACCAAAAAGTTACCTGGACGCGTAGCGGAATTACACAGTCAATTCCACTTCGGCCGGAAAACGTGTACATGACTCCTTCGGGCTATAAGGTTCGACTGGACAAACATGCGGCTGCTCCGTCGTGGCGACTGGTCGGGACTCTTTCAGAAGGTGTATTCTGCCATAAGCCATGCACGGTCAGCGGCGGCGGAAAAAGTGAAATCAGCAAATCGATCGCTGACTATCTGCTACATGGCCCAATTTTTGTTGCGGATGCGGAAAAAGATCTGCAGTTGGTGCAGGAAATGTTTGACCGCGATTATTCTGATCGATGGAACAGCGTCGGAAGCGTTCATCCGGACTATGCCGCAAAGCCAAGTCGCCGGGTGCTGGATCCGGAACGTTCTCTGGGCAGTGTTATTAAATTGCTGACGCCTTCGCAGGACTACACGGACAGCTACAATAAGTGGCTGGAATCCATTCCGGGATACATCTACGCGATTGTGTTTATTATTAAACGTACGCACCGTGGAGATGTTGAAAGCGATTGGAAGAAGTTCTTTACAGTCGACATTGTCAACGGGCATCCCGGTCACGAATTGAAGTATGGCGAACGTAAATTGGTTGGCACCTATTTGCGAGTCGGTCTGCTGGGCGAAAACACATGGCGAACGTACAAGCTGCGACAGGACTTTGCTCCAGCCCAGAAAGTACAGACGGAAGACGACATTACCGCATCGGTTGTTGTTCCCGCTGCTCAGCTGGAAAATCTGGGGCACTTAGTGCCGGACGTGACCAGCTTCAAGTTTTCAACCAATTGCGAGTACCGTTTATTTCAGCGCCCGGACGATGCAATTCACCGTGGGCTTGATAAGCAGACGGAAGCTGATCTTGCTCGAGACGATAATTTTATCGTCAATTTTGAACCGCTGTCTCGGCAGGAGATTCTTGATATCTGCGATCGTCCGGTGGACTTGAGTCAGTTTACTGAACCAATGAAAAAGCTGCTGGTGGAAGCACGGGATGCTGATCAGGGCTTTGTGGTTTGTTCGGCAACTCCACGTATGATCGACGGTGAACCAAGCAAGAATCCGCGTTATTTGCAGACGCGTCCTGACGTGATGGCTCCGTTCAATCGATATCTGGCCGAAACCGGTGTGCGACTGTTTCGAGCTGTTCCGAGTGATAAGGCCATTCATCAGCCGGTTAATTCCGTTTTGGTTGGTCGGCGAAATAACCCGGCTGACTATGCCAATGGCATTCGGCCTTTGGCGGTGTACAACCCCATTCACTATCAGGAACTACCTGAACTGTTTATGGACTTTATCAGCGCCTTAACGGGCAAAAGTCCGTCAACAACTGGTGCGGGCAGCGAAGGAGCTCTTACCAAAGGGCCATTCAATGCTTTACTGCCAATTACCGATTTGAATGCTGCACTGGTCAGCTATTTGCTGAGTGGGCTAAGCGGTTTTTCAACGCCAGCTGGCCATATTGGCACCAACGTTCGCATTGATCACGATATCAGTCTGTTGATTCCTGAAATCTGGTGTCGCTTAAGTGCTGAAGAACGAACTCCCGAGTTTCTTCTTAGTGAAGATCTGTTGGAAAAGATGGAAGACTACGAATTCGAAGGCAAACAGATTCTTGCCAGCCGCCTCGGCTATCGAATTACATCCAGGTTCATCCGTCGTTTTGGTGGGCGTGTGTTTGATAATCCTGGCAAGGTTTTCGACGATGACATCATGCGTCCGGAAACTCAGGATAAAGCCGCCTTTGCAGATGGAATTCTGCACATCACGGAAGCGCAGGAGCGTGTTGCCAGAAGTTACATGGAGGACGGTTGCCTGGAGTTGGCGTGTCCTCCGTTGCGAGCACTTCTGCACATTATGGCGGAAGGAAACTACAACGGGAAAGACGTCCACGATCCAGAGATTCGCAAAATGTTTACTCTGGAATCGATGCTGAAATCAGACTGGTATGCCGAACGTTTGCGGATACGTCAAACTCGCGACAAGCAGCTATGGCAGCGGCACTTCAGCTATGTTCAGGAATTCATCGATCAGCCTGAGTACGAATTGGACTCAGTCCGATTGGACCTGAAGACTCGGTTGCAGTACGCCGAAAAAGAACTCGCTCGAGTTTCCTCGACGGCCTATTTAGGCGAGCTGAATGGCTGCCTTGGAGCCGACCGACTGCAATAGACACTGCGACGATGCCTGTTCGCTGCTATAACGTTCTGTCAGAATTTTTATTGCAGCGAACATGCTCACGTTGAGTCAAGTTTTCAGAGGGACATCGCCGCGTTTCCGAGCGGCACTGAAATGGTCTGAGGCACGGCCGTGACAACATCGTCATTCCCGCGCAGGCGGGAATGCACAGGCGTTGTGGTGGCTGGGTTCCCGCCTGCGCGGGAATGACGGTTGGGACGCGGGTAATGTGGCACGGCGTTGGGCGAAGCCCTTGTCAGGTATGTTTCCGCAATTATTGAGCGACAGTTAGGTGCACATTCAACGGTGCAATCTGTTTGGCTTTGCGTGTTGTGAGTCGTAAGTGATTGAGAGTATGTTACTTACGTTGCCAAATGGCGTTTAGTGATCGCTGTTCAGATTGCTTATCGGTATTGACGATAATAGGATCAGCTCGTAGTTTCCGTTGCCGTGCATTAAGCCGTGTCGTGACGTTTCAAGGATTGAGGTAAGACGATGAGACGATTTCTTGTGCCATTGTTGGTGATTGCTGCTCTACCGTTAAGCAGTGCATCGGCTCAGTATCGAACTCAACGCGGCTCTGTCCTTGGAGGTCTGGCGGGTGCCGCTGCTGGCGTTGCGATTGGTGAGCACAACGACAAACCCGTTGCCGGAGCACTGATTGGTGGAGCTGTTGGAATGGTTGCTGGAGCGGCGCTGGGGAATTCTCAGGATCGTCGGGCTGCTGAACAGCGAGCTTATCAGTATCAGCAACAACAGCAGCAGCAACAGTCTTACATTTATCAGCAGCAGCAGTTGTCACGCACCGTTTCACTAACCGACGTGATCGCGATGTCCCGAAGTGGGCTTAGTGACGCGGTCATCATCAATCACATTCAGGCAAACGGAGTGCGTCAGGACCTGCAGGTTGCAGATGTGATTACTCTGCACGAAAACGGTGTTAGCCAACAGGTGATTTCAGCGATGCAGCGTCCGCCTGTGACGTCATCCGTTCCAACCACGCTTGCACCGGCTCCCGTTTATCACACTGCTCCACCGATTGTTGTTGAACAGTATGTTCCACCACGATACATCTACCCTGCTCCTCGTCCTTATTACAGCTACGGGCATCGCCCAGGCCATTACGGTCACGGTGTCGGTGCTCATATTTCTTTCGGACGTTAAAACTTGCCATGGGCTGACAAATGCAGGACTTCGACAGGCAGAGTTCTGTCTTCGAGCTACCGTTTGTCGATCAACTTGACGGCGAAGTGCCTGGCTGACCAGTTGCAAAGATCTCCTGCATGCAAGACTGGCGGTAACCGAAGATTGTCATCAGGTCGTTTTTGACCATCAGTGCGTGCACCAAACGACCGCCGGGAACTCGATACTTTACCGTGTCGTTCACGACAGTTCCGTTGGGGGTGTCGTGAAACGTATGAAGGTGCTCCCACAAGTAGTATGGGCCTTTCAGCTGACGATCTGTGAATGAAAATGGCGGGTCCCATGTGGAAATTTCTG
>CALFSX010000039.1 GCA_937916515.1 uncultured Planctomycetaceae bacterium
ACTGTAGTACTAGCCGCTATTAAGCGTGAATTTTCCTGCGAATCCAGTAACCCGGTTAAGCGAGTAACCACCACCCACCAACGCGATAGTCATTCCGCAACAGCTTGATTTCTGCGTTCGGGGCTTGTTCGTGGCAGGGCTGGCAACGGCAACGCCGTTTACTTTTGGGGTTGGTATGTTGTGGGAAACAAAGCGTCTTTGGCTGCCTGAGAGATTGCCAGAACAGCGGGGTGTTCCAGTCTTCTTTGCACGGTTATGGCGTAGAAACGTTCGATCGCATCGGGGATTTGCATCAGCAAACGCAGGCCAAATTGGGACTCCAGTTGATCAGCGATTGCTAACGGGGCAGGCACAAACCCGACTCCGGCTTCGGCAAAGACTTTCATCAGCGCGGTGTCATCCATTTCCCCCACAATATCAGGATAAAGTTTCGCTTCGTTAATCCATTGATCGACGGAACGCCGCATCAAAGTCCCTTCGGCTGGCATGATGAAGGGAGCGTTGTCGAGCGAATCCGGAAGGTTGCTGCCAAATTGATCGCACAGTTCAGGAGCTCCGAAAATGCCAATACCACACTCTCCCAATGCGTGGTTAAAGGCTTTGACGCTTACTAACGGGCTGGCAGGCGAGTCGGCGAAAACAACGTCCAGTTCATGTGTTGCAAGCCTGGTCAGCAGGTCAGGCATCGATCCTTCTCGACAGACAATCTGAACCTTTTCCTGCAGATGCAGCACGGGTTCCAGCAGTCGAAACGCGATCAGTTTCGGCAGCACATCTGGCAAACCCACAACCAGTCGAATTCCATGTGCAGTCGGCCGCCCCTTGATCGTGTCGATCATTTCGCGGCCGATAGAAAAAATCTCATCCGCATAGCGATAGACGGTTTTGCCCACATCCGTAAGTACCAGATCACGGCCAACACGTGTGTAAAGCTTTTCGCCCAGTGATTCTTCAAGCTTCTTCAGCTGTCCGCTGATGGTTGGTTGCGACAGAAGCAGTTTTTCGCTGGCTTTGGTAACACTGCCTTCGCGTGCGACAGTCCAGAAGTAAAGCAGGTGATGGTAGTTCAGCCAGTCATCGCTCATAAGAAACCTGTCGCAAAAAAAATTTGCACTAACGTTGATCCATCCGCAATTGGAAACAGCTCGCTTAAAGTTGTCAAACTTCAAGCGAGCTGCGATTGACGATGGGTGAATCAGATGCGCCTGTTCACTCAATGATTTGTTTGTGTCGAGCGTACGGTGTTTACGTTATTCGGCCAGTTGCAATGGTTCCGACCATCGTTCACTGAAGCGTCGTGGCGTTCGACGATCAAGCTGACGAGCGACGGCACGCCCCGCACGTTCTGCTGCCATATCGACGGCGGCACGCACTTCCAGGTCCAGTACAGTGGCGATGATCGGCGTCCGTTGGCCTGTCAGGTTGACTCGAATGCGGCACGACTTATCAACACCGCCGCGAGGCCCGTTGATGTCTTCCAGAGAAACAATCACGGTTTCGATGACATCCGCGAAGCGTCCCAAAGCAAACCCAATTCGCCGTTCGACGTAAGCCTGAGTCGATTTCGAAACTGCAAGGCGAGAGGCGTGAAGTTCCACATTCATAAGTATCTCCAGCTTTAAGTGAGTTGATTCGGCCAACAGAAGATTCTGTTGACGTTCACCGCGTCAGAGTCAGAGGTTTCACGAAGTGCAGCGTTGTTTCGATTTAGCAAATCGTGAGCTTCCGCTGATCTGATACTTAAGTTCTACGCCGGTAAAGCCCCATCGGCAAAAAGAAAATGGCATGAAATCACATAGTTTTTTTCTATGAGTTTTTTTCGCGCCGCGGCCATTTTTGTTGTATCGCCAAAGCTGCACCTACAGCGAGTTTCGCTGACTTGTGGCCGCGTCGGACGCGAACCGGAATATGTGGGCTGTTTCGCACGAGCTTGAACCGTCCACGATAAAAGTAAATTGCAGCTGAATCGTCGCATTTGAAGCGGATGCTCAAAAGTAGACTGCTTTCTCAACGTGGCTGAGCGATTTGAATTTCACCTTGTCCGATGGTCGATGCGGTCTAATGTCTTTTTAGAAAGTCGAAAATATCCAATGAGTTTCCGGCTCAATTTCCCACCTCGTTTCCCCAACGCGTGAATTCTTTGCCATGAATCAGTACGAACGTATTGCCAGATTTGAAGCTGTCCTGAAACTACGTGACATGCGTGTCCGCAGATCACGCTACCTTGCAGCATTCTTCGCAACTCTTGGATGTGTTGTCGTTGCTGGGTGCCTGTAAGTTGCTTCAGTGCCAGTAAACCAGGCCAACAACATGATACGCAACCAATGGCGATTTAATCGGTCCGTTTCAAGCACGCCCTCAGCCCATGCCCGTTTTCCAGCATCGCCGTATGGGTCCGCGCGGTCACCGATCAACACCAAAGATGAGTCGCTGAAAAGTTCCAACCGCGATTGTCGGTGATATTGATGCGATCGATTGAGAGGAACCTCTATTTGTTCCCGCTGAGTCGATACGTTTTATGATTCGCGTTTAGCGAATTGGCAACGTTGATTTGGTTGTTGGCATCGTCAGTACCCAGAGAGCTTTCCGGCCTGGGAACGAATGGAACAACAAGCTATGAAATGATCGGCTGAATCACTTCGCCCGCTACGTCGGTCAGGCGGAAGCGGCGGCCGTTGTATTTGTAGGTTAGCCGAGTGTGGTTGATGCCCAGCAGGTGCAGAATTGTGGCGTGCAGATCGTTGACGTGGACTTTGTCGACGGCCGCTTTGTAGCCGATATCGTCGGATTCACCGTACGTTGTGCCGCCCTTGATGCCGCCGCCTGCCATCCAGGCGGTGAAGCAGTGAGGGTTGTGGTCTCGACCAGGCTTCGCGGCTTTCTGAGCAACCGGCAGTCGGCCGAATTCTCCGCACCAAACCACGAGCGTGTCTTTCAACAGGCCTCGCTGATCAAGATCCGACAGCAAACCAGCAACGGGTGTGTCGGTTTCTCCGGCGAACTGACTGTGGTTGCCCTGAATGTCGTTGTGGCCGTCCCACGATCGTTGGTTTTCCATGCCGCCAGAATAGATCTGCACCATACGGACGCCTCGTTCCACCATGCGCCGAGCCGTCAGGCATTGCCGAGCAAAATGGTTGCACTTGTCGTCGCCGATTCCGTACAGATCCTGAATGTGCTTCGGTTCTGAATCAATGTCCAGAGCTTCAGGTGCGGACGACTGCATTCGATAAGCCAGTTCAAAACTTTCAATTCGCGCCGCAAGTTCGGCTTCGGCCGAGCGTTGTTCCTGATGCAGGTTGTTCAAACGGTTCAGTAGATCCAGTTGGTTTCGCTGAGCATTCGCGGCGGCTTGAACGGGCAGTAGATTATCAATCGCCGCGCCAGTGGGACTTAAGTGAGTGCCCTGATAAACGCCTGGCAGAAACCCGGAACTCCAGTTAGAAGCGTGGCCTTTCGGAAGGCCTCGGCCTTTGGGGTCGCTCATCACAACAAAGCCAGGCAGGTCGCTGCTTTCGCTTCCCAGTCCATACGTCACCCACGAACCCACGCACGGAAATCCCATGCGCGGCAGACCACAGTTCATCGCGAACAAAGCAGGTGAATGGTTGTTGGATTCTGTGTGGCCGGAATGAATGAAGGCCATCTTATCGACATGTTCGCCCAGTTTCGGAAATATCTCCGACACCATCTTTCCGCTTTCGCCTCGTGGAGTAAAAGCAAATGGCGACTTCATCAGATTGCCGACGGCGTCTTTGAAGAAGCCGGTGGTGTTGGTGAATTCCGGAGCGAACTCTTTGATGGATTTGTCGTGCCAGCGTTCGAGTTCTGGTTTGTAGTCCCAAGTATCGACATGGCTGGGGCCACCGTTGACGAAGATCCAGATCACGCGTTTGGCCTTTGCGGGAAAGTGCGTGTCCTGTGGAGCCAGCGGGTTCAGAGATCGACTGCCGAGATCTTCAGCAGCGGCCGAAGACAACAGTCCCTGATCCTGCAGCAGCCCGGCCAGTCCCAGCATGCCGAACCCGCAGCCGGTTGTGGAAAGAAGACTTCGTCTGTTCAGCAGGAAGTGGTTGTTCATGGAAGTTGCTTTCTGGGAATCTTGTTGTCTGTTGATTTAATCAGTCGCACGGCGTTGGCCGGCGTCAGCCCATGGAATAGGTCACTTACAATTCAGCCGGTCCTGAAGGGACGCCACCAACCAGCGTTGTCGACCATTCCTGTCGTCCCGTCGGGACTCGAAAAAACCGAACCCCACAACCACGGACTCGCGTCCGTGGCTACAACATATCGTCCCGTCGGGACTAAATCGCATTGTCAACTCGTTCCCAGGCTCCACGGCCTGTTGACTTATCGTGTCAATCAAAATAGATGAACTCATTCATGCTAAACAATGTTTGGCAAAGATCCGTCAGAGCCGCGTTGGACGCTTGTGGTGTGTTGGCTGTATTCGCGTGTTGATAAACATTCGTCTGCTGTTTCAGGAATTCCGCGGCCAGCTGAGCTTCCTGGTCGGTGGGGTTGCGGCCGAACGCTCGTTGATACGCGTCGGCGATTGGTGTGTCGGTGCTAAGTTGAGCCGCGAAGGCTTCGGCGTATTTTCGGCCCTGCGGACTGTTCATAAACATCAGTGCCTGCGGAGCGATCGTGGTGGTTGAACGCTGCCCGATGCTGACAAGGTGTTCCGGCCAGTCGAACAGCATCATCATGGGAATCAGCTTGCTGCGTTTGACGAAAAAGTAAATGCTGCGGCGATTCATGTCGGCGTTCAACGTGCCGGGGCCGTACATCGTTAGGTCAAGCTGTCCCGCGACAGCCAGCATGGAATCTCGAATGGCTTCGGCTTCCAAACGTCGAGGCGTTCGTCGCCACAGAAGTTTGTTGTCCGGATCGATCTGGCTTCGGTCGGAGTGAAAGGCGGACGACTGACGATACACGCTGCTTTGCATAATCAGCTTGTGCAGCCGCTTTAGCTTCCATCCGTTTTCGATCAGGTCGGCGGCCAGCCAGTCGAGAAGTTCCGGATGAGTCGGCCGTTCGCCCTGAAAACCGAAGTCGTTCGGGGTCCCCACAATTCCCTGGCCGAAATGATGCTGCCAGATGCGATTCACGATGACTCGAGCAACAAGCTGCCCCGAAACGTTGTTCGAATCTGTCAGCCACGTGGCCAGGGTGGCTCGATTGAATTCCGTCGTCGCATTTTTGGGCTTCGACAACGCCCAGTTCGAAGCATCCTCGCCGTCGACATTCAGTACCTGCAGCAAGCCGCTTGTGACGACTTCCTGCTTCTGATGAACGTCGCCTCGATCCAGCAAATGAGTGGTTTCGTAATAGTGCGGATAGCCGCGACCGTTGGCATGATGACTTAGCTTGGGGACATTCTCGCTATTGATTTGAACTTTCGTCAGCTTCACTCCCGCGCCCTTGGCGGTGTGATCGGCGAGCGTTTTGCTGAGCGTTGCCCACATCGATTGAGTTGACTTGAACCAGGCTAACGCGGTTTTGATTTGTTCGGGATCCTGCGAACCATCCTTAACGGCTTTGACTGCCGCAAGTGTCGCCGCGTCCGGGCCAGCTCCGCCAACAACGACGGGCGGTTCGGCAAGTGAGGTCACGGACAGGCGAAGTCGGCCGAGCACATGTTTGGCATTCGGGTGATCAAACTTCATCTCGATTTTCAACAGCCCCGATTCCGAAGGCTGCACCGGTTCGGCGAAGGTGAAGACGGCCGCGTTGTCTTTTCCGATGCCACCGGCGTCGACAGCCCATCCGGATGTCGCGTTGTCATCGATGGATGCCGCTACGGATAGATCGCCCGTGTTCTGCTGATGAGTGGCCTTGGTGGCCGACAGCTTGATTTCCGTGGATGCCGTCTGATCGTCTGTCGTGGCGTCGAACGCAATAGTCAGGTTGCTCAGCACAAAGTTGCCGTTGCCAGCAAGCCCCGGTCCTTTGCTTGGAAGAGAATCATGAGCCAACGCTTCGATTCGCAGCGCCGTGAGGATCTGTTGCGGCACCGTTGCATAGAACGTGATCGTGTTTTGGTTTGGTGAGTTCCCGGTCGCCAGGATCGATTGATCCGGCTGAACTTCGTACTTGCCCGTGGATTCGATGCGGCTGGGCGCCAGCACGATCCAGTCTTCGGCGGGAAGTTCGTCGCCCGATTCAATCCACGTTTTGAAGTCTGCCTGCAATGGGCCGGTTTCGTAGTCTTTGAGTGCAGCCGTCAGTTGATCGGTCTTTTCTGCGAAGACGCGACGACGTTCTTCGTTGGCTTCGGGTTCCAGATCAAGTTCGATTTCGCTGCGAATCGTCTTGGTAAACGTGGCAGCCATGCGGTAGTAATCGCGAGTCGGAATGGGATCGAATTTGTGGTCGTGGCAGCGAGCACACCCGACGGACAAACCCAAAAACGCCACACCGGTGGTGGCCGTCATGTCGTCGAGTTCGTCGTATCGAGTCGATTCGAATTCAGCTTCGGTCAACTGAGTCGGAAAGACGCCGGCGCCCAGAAATCCCGTTGCCATTTGTGCCAGCGGATCGTTGGGAGCCAATTCATCGCCCGCCAGTTGCCACTTCACAAACTGATCAAACGGCATGTCGGCATTGAACGCCTTGATCAAAAAGTCGCGGTAGTGATAGGCGTGGGGGCGGTCGTAATCCTGTTCGTAGCCGTACGATTCTGCAAACCGAGCCACGTCCATCCAGTGCCGCGCCCAGCGTTCGCCGTATTGAGGCGACGCCAGCAATTCATCGATCTGTGTTTCCCAGACGGTGTCGTCCAAAGTGGCCTGATCGGAAGTAGTTCTCGGCGGCAAACCCACCAGCCCAAAGGATGCTCGACGAAGCAACGTCCGCGCGTCGGCGTCGGGATTGGCAGTCAGTCCTTTTTCTTCCAGCGCCGAAAGAATGAAGCGGTCGATGTCCGTTCGGCACCAGGTTTCGTTGTTAACTTTTGGCGGCTGCGGTTTCACCAACGGCTTAAACGACCAGAACTGACGGTCTTCGTCCGTAACAACCATCGGCCCCTCTGGTGCTGACGTGACGTCCGTGAGTGGCGAATCATAGGGGGCTCCCAAATCGATCCATTCGCCGATGCGTTTAATCACGTCGTCCGCAAGTTTTGGCTTCTTGAATGGCATCGTCGGTTTCTCGGTGTGACGAATCAGATCCATCAGATAACTGTCGTCCGCCGATTCCCCGACGAAACCGCTGTCCATCAATGCTTTTCGCGTGACGATGTCGAAGTTGCCCTTCGTGGATTTGCCTCCATGACAATCCAGACAATGGTGGATCAGGTCGGTTTTGACGTGAGATTTGAACAGCTTCAGGCCGGCGTCGTCGGCTTGTGGTGCCTCATCGGCGAACGTGGTTGGCGCGGCGATCACAGCCATCAGCCACAATGTGACGAGGCACGAATGACGGATTCGCGTTTTCGATGGCAGGCAGTTTTCTGAGTTTCGAAACACGTGTTCTTCCCGATGAATACAGATGAATTTATGTAGCGAACAATCACCGCCACCTGAGTTCTTTAGCCGCCAATTAGTGGATCAGCTTTTAGTCGCAGAGCGATGACAGGCGATAGCCTCGGACTTCAGTCCGAGGGGACGTGAATCAAACCAGTTCAAAGCCGCGGAGCGGCGACAGGTGAACTTCGAAATCTGTTTACTCATGTCGTCGCTCCGCGACTTGTCTTGACTACGGTGTCTTTTCCTCGGACTGAAGTCCGAGGCTATCGCCTGCCGTTGCTCCGCAACTCATTCAAATTCACACTACGTCAAAATATCACTCACCACCTTGCCATGAACATCGGTCAGTCTGAAATCACGCCCTTGAAAACGGTAGGTGAGTTCCTCGTGGTTGATTCCCAGGCAGTGCAGTAACGTCGCGTGGAAATCGTGAACGTGAACGGGATTTTCGGCGATGTTGTAACAGTAGTCGTCCGTTTGGCCGTAACTGATTCCCGGCTTGATGCCGCCACCGGCCATCCAGATCGAAAAACACCGAGGATGGTGATCACGTCCAAACGTGTTGGGATTGCCCTGCGAATAAACGGTGCGGCCAAATTCGCCCGCCCAGATCACAAGCGTTTCTTCCAGCATGCCGCGTTGTTTCAAATCCTCAATCAACCCGGCAGAACCCTGATCCGTTTCCTTCGTCAGCGTCGGCAGATATTTCTGCACATTGCTGTGATGATCCCATCCGCGATGAAACACCTGAATGAAACGTACTCCGCGTTCTGCAAGTCGTCGAGCCAAAAGACAGTTCGCTGCGTGCGTACCAGGCTGCCTGGCGTCTTCACCGTAGAGTTCGAAGGTGCTGGCGGGTTCGTCAGACGTGTCGGCCAGTTCGGGCACGGACGTTTGCATGCGATACGCCATTTCGTATTGAGCAATCCGAGATGAAATTTCCGGGTCGCCAATCTCCGCTTCGTGCATGCGATTCAGGTTTTCCAGTCGGTCCAGCATTGTGCGGCGATCGGTACTGGAGCGGCCCGTGGGATCATTCAGATACAGAACCGGATCGCCTTGGCTGCGAAACTTCACGCCCTGATATTTCGATGGCAAAAAGCCGCTGCCCCATAGGCGGTCGTAAAGCGGTTGAGCCTGATGAAACGTGTTTTTGGTCAGCAGCACCACAAACGACGGCAGATCCTGAGTTTCGCTGCCCAGCCCGTAACTCAGCCACGCTCCAATGCTGGGGCGACCGGGTTGCTGGTTTCCGGATTGAAAAAACGTGATGGCTGGATCGTGGTTGATGGCTTCGGTGTGCATCGAACGAATGACGCAGATGTCGTCGACGACGTTTGACATGTGCGGCAACAGTTCGCTGAGCCACGTGCCCGATTGGCCATGCTGCTGAAACTTCCAAGGCGATTTCACCACGGTGAAGTTCTTTTGACCGGCCGTCATCCCGGTAAGTCGCTGCCCCTGTCGAATGCTGTCGGGCAGTTCCGTGCGATCGAGTTTGTCGAGCGACGGTTTGTAGTCGTACAGATCCACCTGCGAAGGAGCCCCCGATTGCAGCAGGTAAATGACTCGCTTCGCTTTCGGCGCGATCTGCGACAGATGGCTGAGCACATCTGATGTCGGATTCGCTGTGGCTGGCGAAGATGTATTCATCAACGACGCCAGCGCCGCGACACCAATGCCGGTGCTGCTGCGGCCGAAGAAGTGTCGCCGAGTTTGCAGGAGCTGTGATTCCTGGATTGGGTTGTTCATGTTTTGTGTTCCCTACCCCTTTGTAATCGCTTCATCCAAATTCAAATACAAACTCGCAATGCTGGCGAACGCGGCCAGTTGCGATTGATCCAGTGTGGAATCGAATTCCGATTCGCCCACCTGCAATATCTTCAACGCCGTTTCCGGTGATTCGGCCAGCTTACGTTGTTCGGACTCAAACGCTTCGAAGATTGCTGCCATTTCAGGCTTCGTCGGTTCGCGAGCAGTCACCAGACGAAACCCAAACGTCAGTTTGTCTTCAAGGCGCGGCGAGTCGTGCTTCATCATTCGTTCGCCAAGATGCCGAGCCGCTTCCACAAACTGCGGGCTGTTCAGCAAAACCAGCGCCTGTGACGGCGTGTTCGTTCGCGAACGACGAATGGTGCAGGATTCGCGTTCCGGAGCATCCAGAATCTTCAGCATCGGCGACGGAACCGTTCGCTTCCAGAATGTGTACACGCTGCGACGGTACAGATCGTCGCCACTACCCTGCGGATATTCTTTGGAATAGCCGGGACGATTATTGAGCTCCATCCACAGCCCGGCCGGTTGATACGGATAGACGCTTTTGCCGCCCAACTGATTCACCAGCAACCCGCTGGCCAGCAGTGCCGCGTCGCGCAGTTCTTCGCCATCAAGTCGCATGCGGGGGCCTCGAGCAAGCCATCGGTTTTCCGGATCTGTTTGATATGCGGCCGCTCCGACTCGCGATGTCTGCCGATATGTGGCCGACGTGATCATCAAACGCTGGATGTGTTTGACGTCCCAGCCGCTGCGAATGAACTCGGTCGCCAGCCAGTCCAGCAGTTCCGGATGACTGGGAAGCGAGCCCTGCACACCAAAGTCTTCCGACGTTTTTACCAGCCCGGTTCCGAACAATCGCTGCCAGTAACGATTCACGGCAACGCGCGCCGTCAGCGGATGTGCGGGGTCCATCAACCAATGTGCAAACCCCAGTCGGTTGGCTGCGGTACCCTTTGGCAGCGATGGAAAAACGGCAGGAACGTCCGCCGTGACTTCGTCCGTTGGTTCGTTGTATTGGCCTCGATGCAGCACAAAGGTTTTGCGAGGCTGCGGCATGTCCTGCATGATCATGGTCGCCGGAAACGCGTTTGCCTGTTGCTGTTCGATGGCCGCGATACGCTGCTTCAAATCCTTGCGAGGATCGTGGTGTGCGATGAAGTAGTCTTGCAGTTTGGCAGCATCTTCTGCAGAACGAGCCGCTTTCTCTGTGACTGCGATCTGGCGAATTTCGGCCGGTATTCCCTGCAGGCTAAGATCACTTTCTGCATCCGTCGTGACAGAAATCCGGGCGCGGCCGATGCCGTGAGTCGCGAAACTCGCTTCATGCCGCAGGCGAAACCGCAACTGAGTGCCACCAGCAAATCCGAACGGCTTTTCCGCGATGAACATCGCTGTCGCCCGTTCTTTGCGAGTCGGACCGTCAACCGCCCAGCCATCATTGTTGGCCACCGTGCCGTTGATCGCCCGGGCCACTTCGTAGTTCGCCTGTTCGTAGTCCGAGATCGCTCGCACAAATTTCACAACCTGCGTCTTCGATTCATCCACAACGGAAACAGCCGTGAGTTCAAACTCGCTGAGCACGAAATTCGAATTACTGTGACGCCCCGGACCGCCGCCGGGCAGTGATTCATGAGTCAACGCTTCCAGTCGCACGGCCGTGATGTCGAGGGCGTCGGTTTGCGAACTAATGTCATAGATGTCCTGCCGCGGGTTTGCTCCGCCTGCCAGAATCGAGTGATCATCAAGCGCCGTCAGAGTCGAGCCGCCGGATGACTCCAGCGTTTGCGGCGTGAGAGCGTTCCAGCCGCCAGCAGATGATTTCGCGAGTTGCCCCGCCCATTTATCCAGATCAGAATCAAGATCCACAGGGCTGGCAAGTTGCGCTCGCAATTCGCGAAGCTTCGATTCCAATTGCTGCTGCCGATCGCCTGCCAGCGGCGACGGTATTTTTTCGCTGGGCGTGAAGCCACTCATACCGCGTTCGGGCACCTGATTGAAGAACGAATACAGCTGATAGAACTCACGCTGCGAAATCGGATCGTACTTGTGGTCGTGACAGCGAGCACACCCGACGGTCAGCCCCAGCCAGACTCCGCCGGTGGTTGACACTCGGTCCATCACATATTCCGTGCGGTATTCTTCATCGATGATGCCGCCTTCGATGGTGATGCCGTGATTTCGATTGAAGCCCGTCGCCAGTCGCTGTTGAGCGGTCGCATCGGGAAGCATGTCGCCCGCCAGTTGTTCAATCGTAAATCGATCGAAGGGCATGTTGCGGTTGTAGGCGTCGATGACCCAGTCGCGCCAGACCCACTGTTCGCGTTCGGTGTCGTATTGATAGCCGTTGGTGTCCGCGTATCGAGCCAGATCCAGCCAGTGCCGAGCCATGTGTTCGCCGTACGCCGGTGACTTCAGATAGCGATCAACCATGCGTTCATAGGCCTGATCTGATTTGTCCGCCAGGTATTGATCGACTTCATCAACAGTCGGCGGCAGGCCGGTCACGTCGAATGCGACTCGGCGAATCAGCGTTTCACGAGTCGCTTCAGCAGCTGGCTTCAACTGCTTGTCCAACAACTGCGCGAAGACAAAGTGATCGATGTCATTCCGCGCCCAATCACTGCCCGAAGCTTTCGGTACGGCGGGTTCCTTCACCGGAACAAACGCCCAATGAGACTGATACTCAGCCCCGTTTTCGATCCACGCCTTCAGTGTCGCGATCTGCTTGTCATCCAGCGCCTTCGGTCCATTTGCGGGCGGCATGTGAACGTCCGGATCTGTCGCAGTAACGCGCCGAATGATTTCACTGGCGCTCACATCGCCCGGCACGATCGCTCGCGCGCCGGAATCGCCTGCACCTGTGGCCGCTTCGCGCAAATCAAGCCGCAGCCCGCCTTCACGAGTCTCCGCATCCGGCCCGTGGCAGGTGAAGCAATGATTCGACAGAATGGGCCGCACGTCACGATTAAAATCAACATCGCCACCAAAGGCAGGCGTTGAAAGTGCGACGAAAATAACAGTCAGGCGGGACAAATTTCCGGCAGGCATGGGCATCGAGACCGGTTGGTTGGGATCGGGAGGGAATGAGGTAGTCGAGTATTATAACACCTGCGGGGCCGAATTTGTAGAAGAACATATTCGGTGGAGTTAACCAAAGCTTCCCACCTCATTAACAGCCTTAAGAGCCAATTCGACGCTCTACGCGAAGCTCAGCTTGCGATGCTGCGAGGTTACGATTCACAGACCGGTGAACTCGCCCGAGACCTCGGCAGCAAAACCGTGCAGCTTGATTCCAACAAGAAAGCCAAACCGGCAAAAACCAACAACCGCTTCTCTCGGCGATACTGGGCCGTCTTTCAGTTGAGCGGTGTTTGGCGGTAACGGCTTTGTTTAACGGAATAGTTGCGACGCACAAGCTGTACTTGAAACCTGCTCACCAAAGGGAACTGAAAATACTAACGCTGATTCTGAGTCTTCATCTTGTCCTATGGCATCTGCGACACCTGCCGAGCGGATGAAACCCAATCCAGCTCTCCGCATTCAGATCCACCGTAACTGCAGGCGGTGCGAGGGGGTTAATCCATTCCGAGTTCAACACGAAGTAGCAAGTATTTCTTGAATTCGTATTGGCTCATTACGTGAACGAAGGCGCAGAAGCACAGAGCCATGAGTAAGCTGACGCCATTGCTGCGGCTGACGTTCACAATTCGATAAACGATGCCTTGGCGGACCTGGCAAGCCAGGCTTTTATTGCACGTGCCCTGGTTGATTGCCTCTGGATAACGACCGCGTCAGAGGTGATGTTGATGGCGATACAGACTTTGATGCCAACGATGCGTTTATGATGCACTTGGTGAATCTTTCAGGCAGCGAAAATCAGTTCGAACAGTCCAAAGGCAGCAGTCCACTAAGTGCCACTCAGATTCGCCTCAATGTCCAGGCATTGGGAACTGCCGCTGATGTCGATGGAGACGGTGACTTTGACGCTAACGATTCGTTTCTTGTGCAGTTGGTGAAGCTGGCAGGTAGTGACAACCAAATCAATCAGTCTAAGGGAGCAAACGCTCTGACGGCTGCACAGATCAGGGATCGCGTCACTGCTCTTGATGGTGGCTCAGGCAGTTCAGCGAGTCCGTTACCACCGATTACTCGAAAATCGCTTTGGATATTGCCGCCGGATTCGAGAACGGTTTCCAGTCTTGAAATGAATTTGCCTCAATCGGATTTTGCCCCTGACGAAGTGCTTTCTGATGATACGTTTCGTGAGTGGATTGAATTGATCTAATTCACGTAGCTTTCGGACTTTTAACCCGTGGTTGCAGATGGGGCTGTGAAAGCCTGGTCTGCGACCAAGTGTTAGACAAAAACTTATTCGGGAGATGTTGCCCAGTACAACTTGCCTTTGAAGGGAGGCAGGCAGAGGCGGGGCAGGTTGTTTTGTACTATTGCTCCTCGTGTCGCCATGGTTGCTGCAGTTCGAACTTCGACAGTATGCGGCCAGGAAGGGCGTGTTGGTCTGGTGGGGCAATTTTGATTGTTTGCTGCATGACCGCGACTGCTTCAGGGAAACGTCCTGATTCGGCCAGAGCTGCGGCTTTCGTCGCTGTGTAATTCCAGACACGGTTTTGGGTCTGATCACAGACTTGATT
Organism: uncultured Planctomycetaceae bacterium; assembly: GCA_937916515.1. Lineage (GTDB taxonomy): Bacteria > Planctomycetota > Planctomycetia > Planctomycetales > Planctomycetaceae > Fuerstiella. The sequence continues at coordinate 13,895 of CALFSX010000039.1, forward strand.
TGCCAGCCGCAATGATTCCCTGGCGCTTACGAATCTGTTGAGTTGCTTGGCGATGGTGCTTATCATCCGTTTGGTTGGCACCCATTCTGTTTTGCTGGCCAGCGCCGCCCCGCTGTAGCCCGGTTACGATGCGGCTAAACGACTACGGTCGTTGTCGCAACTTCGGCTGTGCGTCCTTCAATTTGTCCGGTGTGACCAGCCACAAACGATGATGATTGCTTAGTAGAAATCGCTTGTTGTCCACCGGTGCGGCATACCAACCGGCATTGAACTCTGCCCTGGATAACGGTGGAAAGTTGAAGGGGACTACATGTTCATCACCGCCACTTAGTGAGCAACTGGTCAGGCTTCCTGTTGGTGATTGGCCGTTGATCGACCAAATTCGCCCATCGCACACGACTGGATTTCTCAGGTAGACGGCGTTCACGGGAATGCGGCTGGCCGTCAGCCGTTGTTCCACCAGCAGGTCGGTAGACAGGTCGATCACCTGCATCCAGTATCGAGTGTTGATCAATATTTTTCCCTGAGACGCCTGACTTAGGAATAAGGGATTCCTCTCGTTCTGTACGAGTCGGCGACACGCTTCCGTGTCCGGTCGATATTCCCAGATTTCTGTTGTCAGATTGTTCTCCGTCTTAGTCTCGCATTGTAAAAAGAGTCGACCGTTTCGCTTGTCAGGGGCCAGATTGGTTATCCGGAATGCCTCTCGATCATCCAACGCAGTTCGTTTGTTCTTGCGACGGCTGGAGACATGAACGACGCAAGTTCTGCTGTTTGGTTTGAAAGACACCAGGTAACCACCTTCCAGTCCTGCGAAGATTCGGTCGCCAAGTGATTTCACCGAAAGAACGCCTGCGGTTGGCAGAGATGCGGAGGCTGGGATCATTCTCGCTTGTTTTGTTTGCAGATTAAATTCCACAATTCCTGTACGTGTCGAAACGTAAAGCCGTTCTTTGTGCAGACAGCTATCTGTCACCAGTTGTGTCAAAGAGTACGAACCGTTCATGTTGAAATCTATGTCCACGGCATCGGTAAGATCTTCTGTGGCTCCTGACAACGGTATGGATGCGATTCTCAGCTGTTGCCCATCCGTGCGACGATGAGTCTGGCTCGGTGCTTGCACAACCACATGAACCGTTTCGTCGCTCACTACTGGATGACATAGAATAGACCGGTAGTCATTCAGGGACGTGAGGTCTTTCAGAGGGGTGGTTTGAAATTCCCACGTCACGCTATCGGTACCCATATTTGTTCGGCCAGGCAAAAGGGCAGATTTCGTCTTTCGCAGCAGCGAAGCTGTTTCAGCTGGATCATGATTGTCAATCCATTGATACTGCTTCGTATCACTCAACTGGATTGCTCGTTCAACCATCGCCAGACCTCGGGCGACCCCGTTGTTGTCGCTGTTTTGGCTTTTCCGAGCCCATTCCGCTATGAGCCGCACGTGCAGTTCATTGCGGTCGAGCATCTTCTCGCACACAGATTCCAGTTCCTCAACATGTGCTGGAGTCAAAGAAAATCTATTGAAGCTTTCGTAGAGAAACTCGTAGAGGGCGATTCGAATTCGGAACGAGTAGGCTGAGAGCGGCTTAGCCAGATATTCTGAAACGTCCTGGAGAATGGGGCGAAATTGCAGCAGCAGCTTTTCCGAGTCATCCGTCGATTCTGATGCACCAGCAAACATCAGGCCTCGACGACCATAGAATTGAATCACTGGATTTTCGTGTTGAGCGAGTCGCTTTAGCAGTGAGTCCCAATTGGAATTCACGTCTATGTGCGTCAGTCTCTGATCAGTCAGGTCTCTTAGTACGTTGGTGACGTATCGATGTGGTTTAGACTGCGGCGTAAAATTGTCGAAATCATCCAGCCAGGTATTCACCTGTTCCACGACTGCCGAAAGCCATTGCGTCTTGTCTTCCGTCTGTTGGCGAAGATTATGCCGCTCGTTCGAAATCGAGATTGAGTACCATCGAGGTCCACCCCACTCATTAGGTGATCCACCAGCCGGAGTTTTAAGAGCTTCATCCCGGCACGCGTTCAGTTTTGCGCAGGATATCTCAAGCATGCGTCGAAAAAGTTGCGACCGGGTTTCTTGCCATTCGGCGCGATCTGCTTCGTGTATGAACTTCTTCTGCGGCAGGGTTGCAAAAAAAACGTTGCAGGCTTGCTGAAGCCCGTGCGTCATCCGTGAGTAGCTGTAGATGGACTTTTGTGAATTCGCCAGCGACTGTTGCACGTGCAATAAGAACAGGTCAGCCGCGCGTTCGGTCACCGCGAAGATCGGACGGTAGTCTGTCAGGCGAAGGTTTTCCCGCCCCCTCCAGAGTGCGTGGCTTTCGCTCGCTCCCAACAGAAACAGGTACTCGGCAAGCAGGCTGGCGTTGTGAAGTTTGTCGGGATCCAGCAGCCAGGCTGCTTCAGCGCATTGAATCGCCTCTTCTTTGTCGCCGTAGCTCCACCTTTGTTTTGCTTCTCGATAGTACCGTTCAGATTCATAACGGCGATTCGGCACGGAATGGCTGTGTGAGAGTTTCAAGCCACGAGAAAGAGACTCCACCAGCGGCACCATCAGCGATAAGTCCAGCAGCTGCGCCGTGGAAGTGGATTTGTGTACCTGCCGGCCCAATGAATCCGTAACCAGCAGTGTTGCCTGCACACCATCTTCCGACTTTGAAAACTCGATGTCGGCCTGCAAAACCGAAGACACCAACTCACTGTTTGCCGCTGTGCTGGATAGATTCTGTTCCTGCTGCAGTGAAGCCAATCGCGACCTTTCGAGCACCGCAAAATTCTTCGCTTCGACCAGGTTGCGTTCGAACAGCATTGCCAGCGATCGACAAATCGTATCCATGGATTGCGGTAGATCTGCATTACGAACACCCACGACGCTTATCGTTCGCAGTTCAGACCGATCGGCTGAACGTTTCTGCGCCGCTACTTCGACGCAAGCCACAACCTGATTCGCTATTTTGTCTGCCTCTTCTTTCGCCAGACTTTGGTCACACAAACGGATACCGGTTGTTGCGTCATACACCACGCAGGCCAGCGATTCTTTCCCATCTTCGGATTGCTCAACAAATGCAAACAGGTCAACGGCCAACAGTTGCCCCGCTTTAACAATGTCTTCCGCTCGCACGGGGCCCTGTAATGACAGCGATTGTTCGCTCAGAAGCAAGTGCAGTTGCTGCCGTTCAAGAACAATGATGTCTTCTTTCGCAGCCAGCGCAACCTCCACCAAGGCTGTGACGCTTCCATCAGGAGACTTCCCGCTTGAGCCGATCATGGCCACTCGAGTGTCAGCCGTGATCAGACTGGCGTTGCCAGCGGCAAAACTGATCCACAGGGCTGTTAGCAAAAACTGTCTCAAAGCAGGCCATCTTTTCTTGTGGTGTGATTGACACGCGATCCATGCACCTATTTGACCGACTCTAAAACGATTTCCTGGAGCATCCTTTGAGGAAATGCCGAGGATTCCCGAATCTCCGCAAACGGCCTGTCTGTTTTCGGTGTTTATGGGTATCAGGTCCACCTGATACGGGCGATACGATTCTGCCATAAAGCTTGAAGAACCAGAATGTTGTGATTTTCGTTGTTATTCTGCGCCCGCCGCTGAAACCTGGCGGAATCGAGTCAGACGAACGCTGCTGATCACACCGAAAATGGCCCATTCACCAGATTCGTATCTCGGTGTTGAAATGACTTGTCGTGATGCGTTGGTCATCGGGTGATGAAGCAATCCGATGGACCTGAAAGTCTTCTGCCGGAATCCGAAGGCTGAATGCTTCGCTTCGCGCACCAAACAACACAATGGGAGATCTACTGTTTGCCGGTCGCCAGTCACAGCAACAGAATGCAGGACTACGATTGTCATACGCAAATCGAAAGTGAAACGCGAGGGCCTTGGCGCTCGTTTTGTACAGAACTTTCATTGCTGGCCCTTCCGCGATGACTGATTAAATTTTTGCGGCGGATGCAGATGCATCACCGCTATCAATCAGCCACTGGGGGATATTGTAAATCTCTGGATGGTGTCGTTCGGAACATACTCACGAACCTAGTCTGCAGTAGTTGTGTTATATCTGAAGATGCATAAGGAGGCAGGTTTCATTGTTCCGGTAAGGCCAGAGAAGGCGACCTGACACCTCATGTTTCCTGACTGCCATGTTTACGCGACTCACAGGAAGACGTCAAATGAACCGATTGTTCAACGCCTTGGGCCGATTTGTCGGCACCAATGATGCCACTGATTCACATGTTGCGACGCAGCGCGATAGGGTTATCGAAGCGTTAGCTGATTCGAATGCCCCTTGGGCGTCGCTTGCTATTTCACAGTTGCAGTCGTATCGGCAGGGAAGTACTCGTGCGGTGATAGACACGACACAGTCCGAGGCTCGCTTTCCAACAAACCTTATTGTGGCCGAATTTAAACAGAAATTCGGACCACACTTAGATTTTGAGTGGCTTTACTTTGCCGACGCGAAAGGGACACCCCGACTTCATGAGCGTTTCCCATCGAAATCTCGGCCAATCATCATACTGGCGTGCTCGTCTAGTCTCCAGGTTCAGTATAGCTGTCGCTTACCACGCGTAAGATCTGTTGTGATCTTTCCAGACGATTGGCGTTTTCCGATTCCCAAGTCGATCAATCAGTTGAGCTCCTGGGATGTCTTCTTCTTTGTGGACCGCTTTCGTCTGCGAACGGAAACCTACTCCTGGCCTCTGCTCGGTAAATGCATGGCAGAATCAACATTTTCGAATCTGCGTGCATTGTTGGAAGCAGCGCCCAACGATGTGGCCGAACGCCTTTGCTCTGACTGGCTTGGACCTCACGAGCGCAACCACAGAACAGGATCGATCCCTCTCAGTGTTACCGCCGACAATGACTATCGGATATTCAAAGGCAATCGGCCTGCTGGCGCGTTCGAGGAGATGCGCGCCGATGTTAATGCAATTCTGGAACTGCATTCCAACGTATCCGAGGACGGCTACGAGCGATGCGTTGGCGAGTTCATCGCACTCGAGAGGTTGTTTCGATATCCAGTTCAGCATCTTGTGGAGAAGTATACGTTTCACCGCGCAAAGCGTTTGGACTATGACTCCATTGGCAGTCAATTATTGGTGCGATTTTTGACGAATCGCGGCCATCTGGAAATCGTCAATGCCAGAATCTCCCTCAGGTCCGACTACTTACAGGGGCTGGCTGACTACGCCGCGTTGGCAGAGAAAATACAACAAGAAGCCCTCGAAATTGCTGACAGCACAGCTGGCGATGAAGAGAAGAAAAAAGGGGCGGGCAGAAATCATATTTCCAACTTTGTAAGACGAGCTGCAGGCTACGACGGGACAACCAGGGATTTTCCGGTCGACTCACTTTTTGAAGACTTGGCGAACACCGCAGTGGGTTACCGCGATCAGCGTATGACCGGTGCCGCAGATACAGCTGGCTAGAACTGTTTGTCCTTGTAAGTCAAGCATTTTGTTCGGATGTCCTTTGGTGGTGACAATCAGTTGGCCTTAGGCTACCATTGGGGCGAACAGGATTCAGTGAGGTCATTGAATTCGCAAGGGCGAGTCGTCAACGTCTGGCGCTCGTCCTCCCGCACACGAAGCGGAAAATTTCAACGCAGGATCTATGAGTCGGCATCACTGCCACACCAAAGAAAGCAATTCGTTATGCTGCTGGACCAAGGGGTTGTTATGCGAATCTTTCTTCCAATAGTTCTTCTGGTTGTCGTCGGCTGTGACGCCCCTTCAACCTCACAGTCGTCTCGTGATGCAACTTCGTCTTCTGATGCCAGTTCGCCCAGCTCTCAACAAACGCTTCTGGAGGCCAGAAGTGGATTTGCAACGAAAGTTGTCAAAGCAGGGGAGTCATTCGGCGTTCCGGATAGGCCCACTGGAGATGAATTCGAATTGATTCAATATCAGTCGCCCGTCGGATTTCTGGCTGCGTACGTGACACCAAATCCAGGTGATGGCAAGAAGCACCCAGCGATCGTGTGGATCACGGGTGGCGACAACAATTCGATTGGTGATGTGTGGTCGGCAAACGACCGCGCCAATGATCAGTCTGCCAGCGCCTTTCGCAAGGCTGGCATCGTCATGATGTTTCCTTCTCAGCGAGGCGGAAACGATAATCCCGGGAAGCGTGAAGGATTCTATGGCGAGGTGGATGATATTCTTGCCGCAACTGATCATTTGGCCAAATTGCCGTACGTCGATCCCGACCAGATTTATTTAGGGGGGCACAGCACAGGTGGAACCATGGCGATGCTGGTCGGGGAGTGTTCCGATCGATACCGTGCAATCTTCTCGCTTGGGCCTGTCGCGGCAGTGGGGCAATACGGTGGCGACTACGTGTACTGCGATCCTGGCAGCGCCGACGAAATGCGACTTCGCTCACCGATTTATTGGATGCATTGCGTCAAGAGTCCCATGTATGTTTTGGAGGGAGAGTCGGGGAACTGGGATGGCGCGATTGAGGTTATGGCCAATCAGAATTCCAATCCAAAGATTCAGTTCTTCAAGATCGCTGGCCATGACCACTTCAGCGTGATTGCTCCTCTTGCCGAAAAGCTGGCTGCCCAAATAGTCAATGGGCAAATCAACCTGACTCAGCAGGCCTTGCAGGGTTTGCGATGATTGCGGTGATCCGAAATCACCTGCAGAGTAAACGCGGCAGATCAATGCGGTGAACGGGAGCCGTCGGGAATGCGGGTTGCGAAAGCAGAGATCCTTCGAGCCGCCCGGTTGTTGAATTCGCCAGGGGGAGTCGTGAACGTCTCCCGCACACGATCGCAAAATTTCAACGCAGGATCTATCGGCATCCCTGATCCCGATAGATCGCAATTCGCAATTGACCGAGGATTGCGGGAATCTACGTTTGCGATCAGATTTTTATTCATCATCTTTCTTGTTTAGTCGACAGGCGGAATTACTTATGAGCGTTTGGATTATTCCAACACTGGAAGAGGACAATTGTGAATTTCAAACTTTGTTCAACGACTTGGATTTAACGGGTTACAGCACCCTAAATAATCTTGAGACTCTGATCGCTTCGCAGATCAACTCAACGTAGAAAAGTTCTCTGCCTTCGTAGATGCTGAATTAATAATGTGCGACGCGGAGGGAGAGCCACTGGATGAGTATGTTCCAGGCGATTTCACCGATCCGGGTTTAGTGGTTCGCTCTGTGACTGAACTGATTGCGAAAACTGAGCAAGTTGATGATTCTGAGTTTGTGGAGCCTGATGATAAGGTCAGCCTGATAGAGAACTGGAAGAGTCTGCTTCCGGCTTTACGAAAGGCATTGGAGAAAAAGATTCGCATCGTGATGCAAATCGGGTGAAGCTGTATGGCGAAACCTCCTGATCCTAATAATCTTTATCACTCGGAAGGCAAAAAAGTTTGGGGCTCATTGTTCCGGGAAGGCCAGAAGATAAGACCCTGGCCCTCTTGTAGCTTTCCGCTTTATTGGTTGTCGAGTTTTTGGTTGTGAGCTACCGGAGTGGCGATGTATCAGGCCTGCTTCAGGAGCGTGACCTGGGTTAAGCGGGGCGCAGTTTAGAAACACATGTTTGCTATCGACGTGATGGTCCGCGAGGTCTGCCGCCTGAGTCGCCGTGATCGATTTCTCCGTCTCCGTCGCGGTCTTCGCCATAAGGAACAGCGGCTTCGAATTTGATGCCGAGTTTCTGGCCCTTGGAAACGTGTTCTGAGTAAACCTTTTTGGCCGTGTTGTTTGCGAACGTGGAATTTGCGGTCAGCAGGGCTTTGATAAGTTCCGGCGTGGGTGAGTTCAGCGGCAACTGTTGTATTACGGTACCTTTCAGGCCGAATTCACCCGGGCTAACCAACATGATGCCTGGCCCATCATTCGCGCCGGTGATGGATTTTCTCCATTCGTTGCCTTCTTCGAAATCGAAATGAAAGCGACCAATGATCCGGTCATCGTTGGCGACGGCTTTCATCGTTTCCTGTGCCGTTGCAAGTTGTTCTTTAGAACCATGCACAAGCACAAGTACTCGCTGATCTGCCGAAGCAACGTTTAGGATTTGCCGCACGCTGTGAGCGTCTTCCACGATTGCCGCTTTGACGTCAGCGATGGGTGGGAACAATGCCGCAAACAGGTTCAGGCGTTCGATTGCGTTTCTGCCCAGCACCATTTCGGGGCCTCGACCACCTTTTGTTAGCCATTCTGTTCCGTTGGGGGCCAACATGCAAAAGGCGCTGTTTTCGAATCGCCCGTTCAGGAACGTGCGCACGTATTCCTGGTGAGCTTCACTTTCATACGAATCGATGCGGACGCATACGAATTCTCGTGTTGCTTCAATAAAATCTTTGGACGCGAACAGACCGTTCTGCGTAGAAGTGTAGCCAGGTCAGAAAACTCCCGACACACCGTGGCATTGAGTTGCCGCCGCCACAAACATGATGGGGCGACCACTGCGTTTGGCTTCGGCTAAAGCTGTTTCCCAAGTGGTGTACCAGGCGATGCCGGGTTCTCCGAGATCTAATTTTGACGATCCCAGTTGAGACGGGCGAGGTCCGCCCTGAGCGTTGGCGATACTGCTGGCCGCCATCAGGCAGGTGAGAATCAGGCTGGTTTTCAGGTGTTGCATGTTGGTGCGTCCGAATTGAGTGGCGTTGCAGGCGTTTGGAAAGTAGCGGGATTCTGATGCAGGCGATCTGGTCTCTTAGTGCTTTGTCACAGTTCAGCTTTGTCACAGTTCAGCTTTGTCACAGTTCA
>CALFSX010000040.1 GCA_937916515.1 uncultured Planctomycetaceae bacterium
AGTTTGCAGTCTGACTCTGCGATCTTTGCGTCCTCGGCGGTTAAAAAATTCGGCATGGGCCGGTGGAAGTGTCAGTGTACGGGGAATCGCAGGTTGAACCGCAGAGTTCGCTGAGGAACGCAGAGGTTTAGTTTGCAGTCTGACTCTGCGATCTTTGCGTCCTCGGCGGTTAAAAAATTCGGCACGGGCCGGTGGAAGCGCCAGGGGACTGGGGAATCGCGATTCGTTCATCAGGGGCGAGAAATCAGTTGATGCGGCCTTTACGATCGAAAAACGTTGCAAAAGACGATACTGTGTGCAACTTGCGGTGTTCACCTTGTGAAATCGCTGTTTGATCGGATGGGAGATATGGCTGGAACAAGACTTACCGTCGTCATTTGTCAGGCTCAGGGACGCAACCCCGTAAAGCGGCAGATGGAAGAAGACATCCTGACTTCGTTGATTATGGAACCGGGCATTGACGTGTCTTTGGTGCCACATCTGTACGACATGTCCAACGATCACACGGGCATGATGTTTCTGCGTTCCGTGCCCGGCAACCTGCTGGTGATGGGCTGGCTATACGAACGAGCCACTCAATGGACGCTGGATCGCGCGGGTGTGCGAGGCCACGAAGGCCTGACGTTGCTGCGCAGCGAACCTGAAGAAGACGAAGACTTTGAAGACGTGGAAAAGCACGAAGCTCGCGGCATCGGCAGCGTCGATGTTCCGGATCGCAAGCTGTACTGCATGGACTTGAGAGTCAGTGAGAAGGCTCAGGATTACATCAACGAAGTTGTTCGCATTTCCAACGAAAACAACGTTCAGACTGTTGATCTGATGAGTTTCATTAATGGAACTCCCAAAGCCGAACAGTTGCAACGTTATCTGAATCCCGAACGACAATTAGAAGCCCGAAAAGCTTTGGACAGTGGCTCGGCGAACGTAGCCGACAAAGAAGTGCTGCCGGAAGACACGAACCGCCGCTGGTATCCGGTGATTGATTACAGTCGTTGCACCAACTGCATGGAATGCATCGATTTCTGCCTGTTCGGAGTCTACGGCGTTGACGCGTTGGACCGCATTCTGGTGGAAGAACAGGACAACTGCAAAAAGGGCTGCCCCGCGTGTAGTCGCGTCTGCCCGGAAAACGCCATCATTTTTCCGCAACATAAGACTCCGGCGATTGCGGGTGCAGACGGGGAAGTCGGCGGAATCAAAATCGACCTGTCGAAACTGTTTGGCGGGGACGATGGAGCGTCCGCGATTGAAATGGCTGTTCTGGAACGTGACCGCGAACTGATTCTGGATGGCCGAGAAGCCGTGGGAATGTCTGTCGGCCTGAAAACCCGCGAACGCGATGAATTTGACGATCTGATGGACGACCTGGATTCTCTGGAACTATAGCAGGACTCGCCGAGCACTGCGAAAACATCCATCCTAATGGCACCGATGCGGGCTGTTAAGTTCGAGTTTCTTGTTGGGGTGACTGAAATAAGGCTGGTTCGAGCCAGTTCCGTGCGGGCCGATCGTGTTCGCCGTTTATGTTGTGCCACAACAAACATTGACCGTTATCGGTTTATTTAGTTTCAGGTTTCCGTTGATGTCTAAATCCAAAGCCACGAAGAAAAAGAACAAGGCAGCTGCAGTCGCTTTATCGTCCGACAAGCGACAAACCGATGCATCACCGTCTCCAGCGGAGTTATGGGCTGAGTTGTCAAAAAACCGCCTGGGCGTTGTTGGGTTTGGGTTAAGTATGCTGCAGTTGGTGATGCACGCGGCGTGGTTGATTTTCGCGGCTTGGTTGTCATCAACAGGCAGAGCAAAAATTTTGCAGCCCAACGACTGGGAAATGTGGCTGATTGCAGGCCTGGTCATTACCGGAGCCATGTTGACCATGATTTCGCTGTTTATGTGTCTGTACGCTGCGCTGCAGGGCAACCCTAAAACTCTGGCGTTGATTGGTCTGTCGCTGTCTTTCTTTATCGGAATGCTGACCACTTTTGTGCTCGTGCTGCAAGCGTCTGCTCCACGTTGACTGACTGCTGAAAGTGCTCGCTGCTAAGCAGGAATCATCAAAACGGTCGAGCGAAACAGCTGTGGCGCGGTTCGAGCCTGTTGCAATGTGGGCGGCGGGGCGGTTTTCCACGCCGCAGATTGCTTGAAAGGTCGGGCCGTGCCGGAGCATCAGACTGTTTTGACTCACGTGCTGCAGTTGCTGAATTCCGTCATGATACGGCACGCCGTTTTTTCAGTATTGTGGCCACTATCGCCGTAATACTGAACGAGCCACAAAGACGGGAAATCCCGAAGTTCGTTCATTTTCGCGGCCGTTCGCTGATGTTTTCAGCAGCCAGAGCAATGGGTGGCGGCGTTAAACGATGGTCTGTCGTTCGGATTCAGTCAACTATGACGCTGATCCTGAATAGCCGTGAACATTTTTGAGACCCGTTCGCCGAAACGAGCGACCTGGCGGGATGATATCGGCTGCACTGTGCTAACATACGTGCCCCTGGAATCGATGAATTGTGAATACTATTTGCCTGCGTAAATTTTCTGTGACATCTGAATACTCAGACATACAAGCCAATCCGCCGCTCGACAGCTGGTCTTCGCTGTTGACGATTAGTTCGCTGGATAGTTCGCGGCTGACGGAACTTCGCACGACTGCCAGAAGTCGTCTGGTGGAAGCTGCGGAAGCGTTCGTGCTGCGTTTGAATTCGATTGCGGAAGACACCGAACTTCCGCCAAACAGGAATTCGCTGTTAACCGGCGACGCAGCCGTTCAGCCCATCGTTATGACGGGGCATCAACCGGTGATTTTCCATTCCGGATTAACGTTCAAGTACGAAGCGACGGAAACATTTGCGGCAGAAAATGACGCAATTGCTGTGGCCGTAATTATTGACACAGATCAGGGTGACGCCGGTCAATTCAGCCATCCGCAAGTGATAGAAAGCGATGGTGCGCCGGGTGAAGCTGATGAGAATTCCAGCCTCGCCTCACGGGCATATCCCGTGTTGGCGATCGACACGATGGCCGAATCGCACAAGCTGTTCGGGCACGGCAGACTACGTGACGCCGATTCGCTGCAAAGTCTAAGCGACGCGACTCAACAACAACTTTTAGTCGCCTCTCAACCTGACGCCGCTAAAAGCAGCATCGCAGCGTTTGAATATTTCAAGCAGTTAGCAGCCGCAAAAGCGACGGCATTGGAAGCGAACACCATTATGCGTTGGCATCATGGTATTGGCGGTCGCATGCTGGAATTGCCATTGTCTGCCATCGCGTCATTCCCCGAATGTCTGATGCTTACGGCTGACATTCTAAAGCAGCCGATTCGATTCGCCAGTGCCTATAATTCAGCATTGCAGGACTTCCGCGAAGAAAACGGCATACGCAACATAGCGAATCCATTTCCTGATCTGAAACTGGATGGCGACAGTTGCGAACTTCCGTTTTGGGTGATAGATCACAATCGCAGTGCGCGTCATGTTCTGGAAGTTCAGATTGACGGCAGTGTGACTCGATTGGTGGCGAACGGTCGGACGGTGGATACCTTTGCCGGAAACATTTCCGGCGAAACACTGGAACCGATGCTGCTTCAAAATCTGCAGCTTGTTCCCAGAGGAGCTTTGATTACCACTTTTCTGCGTCTGCTGTTCAGCGACTTGTTCGTTCATGGAACTGGTGGAGGCCGCTATGATCGATTCACGGATGATTTTATTCGGTCGTGGTGGAGTGCTGAACCGCCGCCGTTTACCGTTGCCAGCGCTTCTCGATATTTGTTTGTCAAAGAACGCCGCAACCTGCAACGATTGGAAAAGATCAAGTTGCAACTGCGAGAGCTTCAGTACAATCCTCAGCGGCATTTCGGAACGGGCGTGTTCAGCGAGGAGCTTGAAGCTCTGCTGGTTGAACTGATGAAGGACAAGCAGGCTGCCGTTGATTGCATGAAGTCGTTTCACGCAGAAGGCCAGTCTGGCAAAGACGCAGGGCTGGAAATTCAGCAGACCACCAATCGAATCAAACAGGCTGTGACTGAGGAATTTGAACCTCAGCTAAGACTGCTGAATGAACTTTCTCCAGAACAAATCGACGCGATCAACTGCAGAACCTATCCGTGGTTCTTTTTCGGCAAATAACCAACAACGCATTTCGGATTCTGGTTGGGAGCGCTGTCCATTCGATCAACCAGTGGCTGCAGATCAGGTCGCGAGGAAATCCGGGCTTGTGACTACGCGTCAAACGGGTGGCTGTGGTTGAAGCGAGGTGCCAGCGAAACTCCAGGGTTTCCTTCGCAGCGTCAGTCCAACCCCGGCCCTCCATCGTCAAAAATCTCCGACCCGTCACAATCCGTGACAGCACCGCGGTTCACATTTGTGATGCTTGCAGCATTGTGCGGCGTGGCAATACTACTATGCTGCCGTTGCGTTATTGGCGAGACATTCCTTTGATTTCCGAAAGACCAGTTGGATGAAGATCACGATTTCGTATGTCACTGCGTGTTTGATTGCGATTGTCTTCTGTTGCAATGTGATGGCGGCGGCAGACGCTGTCTTCGACAAACCCAACGTGTTGGTGATCATCACAGACGAACACAACTTTCGAACTCTGGGATGCTATCGAGAGCAAATGCCGCGTGAGCAGGCAGAAATGTGGGGACGCAATGTCATCGTGCCGACGCCCAACATAGATGCCATTGCTCACAGTGGAGTGCTGTGTACTCGAGCATACGCCACGTCGCCCGTTTGTTCGCCCTGTCGAGCCGCCATGATTACGGGACGGTATCCACAGGCAACAGGTGTTCCCGCTAACGATGAAGTGCTGGACCGAACTATTCCGACGCTCGCCGACCGCCTGAATACAGCCGGATTCCGCACGGGCTTTATTGGTAAGTGGCATCTGGGAGGCACGGCCAAGCCGGAGTGGGCTCCCAAAGTGGATGGCGGCTTTCAGTTTACGAAGTTCATGTTCAATCGCGGTCACTGGAAGAAGTTTGTGATGGACGGCGACCAACCCAAAGTTGGTGCCATTCAAAAAGGAAAGCCTTCATACAACGTTGACGGCGCTGATGAAACTTCCTTCTCGACGGACTTCCTGACGGATAGAGCAATCGAATTCATGACCGATGCGTCCGCTGGTAAACAGCCGTTTTTAACGGTGCTAAGTCTGCCAGACCCACATGGTCCCAACACAGTTCGAGCTCCCTACGACACCAGATTCGCAAAACTGCCTTTTGAAAAACCGAAGACGTTTGGTCTGGGAATTCCAGCGCCGGGCTGGCTTGGTGCAGGCGATAAGCATCCGGCGTTCAAAGGTGCGGAGATGGCGAGGTATTTCGGAATGGTGCAGTGCATCGACGACAATATCGGCAAGTTGGTTGCCAGTTTGACCGCATCCGGCCAAATGCAGAACACGCTTGTCGTATTCACAAGCGATCATGGAGATCTTTGCTATGAACACGATCGATTGAACAAAGGCAATCCGTACGAAGGATCCGCTCGCGTGCCCATGATTCTGAGTTATCCCACGCAGATAGCCGCCGGGCAGGTTTACAGCGAGCCCGTTGGAACGGTCGATGTGACTCCCACAATCATTGGCATGTTGGGACTACCTGCGAACGCGGAGGACCACGGTCGTGACCTGTCATCAATTTTGAAGAACGTATCTGCCGCTCCCACAACAGTCGCTCGACAGCCCTTAACGTTTCTCCGTAACGCCGGAAAGACAGCTGGCTGGGTTGCCGCAGTTGATAGTCGATACAAGCTGATTCTGTCTGTAAATGATGAGCCGTGGCTGTTTGACAAAGAACAGGACCCCGATGAAGTGCTGAACTTCTGGCGGCGTCCGGGAACAAAGGAAGCGTCCGTCCGGTTGGGCAAAGCTCTTCGTGAGTACGGAGTTTCAAAGAATGATCCGCACCTGAAGAACGCCAGGATTGCTGAATCACTGGCTGAGGTTCTAAGTGATGAAACTTCCAACTGATGTAGCTCTACCAATTGTGCAACCGTGATTCACAACAGGTCTGACTTCAGGAAATACTGGGCTATCGTGCCGCCGACTTGCCGCTAAGTAATCGACGTGGAAGACCGGGGCGTTCTGGAGTATCATTTGCGGCTGACTTGCTGCGTCTTGCTGTAATGCGACTCGCAGCGGTTGGCTTTTCTGGCGACGCATTCAAGGCACAAAAATGGGTTTAGACAATCGTGACTATCTTCGAGACGAAAGCCGTCGCTATGGCGGTGGCGTTTCCGGCGGCTCGATGATGCAGGATTCGCCGATGGTGAAGCGAATTCTGATCATCACGATTGTCGTGTTCCTGCTGCAAATGTTCAGCGGCCGCGAATGGACGGCTTCTGAAGTTGCAGAGCTTAATGAAAAGTACATTGCGAAACTGCAGGAGCAGGTCGATACAGTAGGTGACCCGGACAGCAAATTTCAACAGAAGATTGATCGTCTGGAGACCAATCCGGTTTCTCCCGAAATGCTGGGAATGCCCAAACTCAAGTCAGCCGTTCAGGAATGGCTGCAACTGGAAACCCCCAAGGTGTTTTCAGGACAAATCTGGAGACTCATCACGTGCGCGTTTTGCCACGATCGCTTCAGTGTCTGGCATATTCTGATGAATATGCTGTTTCTGTTTTGGTTCGGGCCTCGGCTGGAATCAATGTACGGATCGCGTGAGTTTCTGATTTTCTATCTCACGGCCGCGTTGGCTGCGAGCGTCGGATACGTTTGTATTGACCTGGCCAGCGGCGACCCAACTCCCATGATTGGTGCTTCCGGTGCGATCATGGCAATTTTGGCTTTGTTTGCGTATCACTTTCCGACGCACGTCATTTATGTGATGTTTATTATTCCCGTTGAAATGCGTTGGCTGGTGCTGCTGTACGCTTTGCTGGACCTTCATCCGCTGTTGCTGGGCCTATCCGGTGAAGGATTTAGCGATGGAGTTGCCCATTCGGCTCACCTGGCGGGCCTTGCGTTTGGCTATTTCTATGGAAGACGCCAGTGGCGGGTCTACCCGTTTGTGGAACGCGTTGAGATCTGGTGGAAAGCTCGCCGTCGAGGCTTCAAAGTTGTTCGCCCCAGCGTCTCCGCCGGCCCCTCCGCCAAATCGCAGAAACTGGCAGAGGAAATGGACGCTATTCTGCTGAAGATCAGCCAACAGGGTGAAGCGTCCTTAACCAACGCAGAACGTAAGACTCTGGAAAAGGCCAGTCGAGAGCTGCGCAATCGAAGGTCGTAACCGTCGGCAACGTTAGACTTATCAGCCGCCGGACGTTGGCCGGGTTTTTTCCGTGCCCCGACGCAACCGGGGCTAACGCCCTGCGGCTGATTCAGACAAGGTGCCATCCACGTGCGAAGCTTGTTGCACCGAACCTGTTCACATTGCGTCAATGTTTCCGTAGCGACAACGGAGCGGCTCGGCGATTCAAACGTCCCATGTCTTGCCGCCCACCACGCCACCCGGTCAATGGCGAAGCCCTCGTTAGATCATGCCTTGTGGACGAATTCGCGGGCGTTGTGTTTCGGGCCGTTTGTCATCGTCTTTCCTGTCGTGTTCCGGTTGCGTACGTCGAAGTTCATTCGGCTGAATTGGCCCACGATGGGGATCGACAGCTCGTTCTGGGCCATGTGCCTCCGGTCGAGAATCGTGACGTCTTTCACCGGTCTGCTCAGGATCGCGCGCAGACCGTCGTTCGTGCTGACCATCGGGGCGCACGTCGCTGTTCTGGCGGTTTAGTTCGTGCGGGTTGCGTTGTTGAAGCTGATCGGGAGGACAATATTCGTCGCCGGTGTCAGGACCAAACACTCGGCCTCGACTTTGATGGTCTGCAGGATTCCCGCCACGGCCGAAGGGGCCTTTAAACGGCAGATCACCAAATCGTCGAGCGCTGTCCTGCGATCGATGGCCGTAAGAACCGGCCGTTCCAAAGCCACCGCCGGACAGGCTGGACTTTTCGCCGCCTCCAACTGCGTTGTCGCAGGTGATGATTGAGTTGCAGTCTCCGGCATCAGGTCTGTCGTTGAAGGCAGCGCCTGCAGTTTGAGCTTTCACCCCACCATTCGATTTATATGAGGTGATTCCGGGAATACGATAGGACTGATCAACGTTTCCGATGGCATCGCCCAGATCGCTAAGTTCCGCCACAACCGCGCATTGCAGTTCCACCAGGCCCACGATCATCCCCAGAATCAGAACGGTTCCGACCAGAACCAGTTCGGCGGACAGGATGACTCCATGTTCGTCATTCAAGAATTGCTTCAACATCATTAGTGCCCTTGAGTCGCAAATGAATTCGTCACACTCACGGCGATCAGGTCGGCGCACTGGACTATGTTTGAGTTCCAGCAGCAGCACCCTGTCGGCGAACACGACGATCAACTTTGATGGAATCAAGAACAAAGCAACCGGCAGGCCAAAATTGTATGTTGCCAATTTTCAACAGGCTGCACTCACCCATACAACACGAAAAACGCTCACAATCGGAACGTTACGTGTTTGTCAACTGCATTCATCGTTGCGGAAAGACATCGCGAGGAAGATCCAAATGTTTCAGGTGCTTAGCGCTTTGTTTAGCGAAACGTTAATTCCGCTGAACAGATGGCATTCAGCTTTTGTTCTTTGCATCACACGATCGCGCGGGAGATCACAAACGGGGCAACCCGCACGGTTGTCTCAAAGCTCGCCGAAGGGCGCTGCTGGCAGGAAGCGACCAACCATCGCACGTTCTTGAAGATGCCGAACGTTTCCACTGAACCTGCGCCTTGCCGCTCCCGATATCTGGCGTACGGGGTTGAAACAACCCCTGAACAACTTAATGGACTATCTGGATACACACGACCGACGGATTGGGTACTGTAAATCACAATCGTGATAGGCACCTTGGCTAAAATGAATTCCCTCTCCTGCAACCGTTGGCAATAAAACATGTCCATTGAAAAGCTGCTGAAGCAAATGGAGGACTATCGTTCAAGGAGAGAACAGAGAGACAACAGACCAGAATGGCTGGTTGACTTTATCAAATGTGCAGCCGAACTTTTTGAGCCGCTGACAAATGTTGGCAGAGTCGGGTACGAGTGTCAGGGACACGAACGCGGATGGACGGTCTGCATGTATCTTGGCACAACAGAAATTATAGGCGGCCCGAAAGACGGACAAATTGAACACGCCAGCTTTTCCGTGGATCTGACTCGACTGACAAACCTGTTCAAAAAAATCGACCGGCTGGAATGGTATTCAGTCGCAAATGACAAAGAAGCCAGCTTCGATGATGCAACGCGATCTGTGTTGTCGGTACATGGCTGTGTAGAAGATTCACAAGACGTACAACTGGAATTACTGCACGCTCCACCTCGCTTTGTCGGACCGGGCTTTAAGCTTAGAGGCGTTGATTTAACGCAGTGCTGACTCAAACAGATCAATAGGCTGTCTAAAGCCACCTGAAATAGGGTCGGGCAACGGCACACCGGCGGAGATTCTTGCTCTCAATCGGTGTGCCGTTTCTCTTTTTACGCTGCTCAAATACTTCCCAGACTTCCTGCAAACCGGCGTGCTGCAACTGACAATGCCACGATTGACTGATGACATTTCAGGCGTCTGTCTTAGACACCGTCGGAAGCTACTCAATCCCGTGCAGTGACCCGCCTTTTTGGAACAGTCGATCAACTCGACGACTGACTTCCGCATCGGGTTCCAGTGCTGGTGCCATGTGAGCTTTTAACCGGGCATCGATGACCAGACTGCCCGAACAGCCCCAGTGCTTTTGCTTGATAGAACTGCCAATGCCATAAACGTCGGCGGCGGGATTCGATCGAGTAAACGTCACCCACAGAAAATTGGCCAGTGACTTCGCACAGAAATGGCTGTCATCGCAAAGTATGATGAGCGGAAATTTGTTGATGGCTGCATCCGTCGGAATCTTATCGCAAAAATCAGATGCCGCCGGATCGATTTCGTGCTTGCCAACCGACCACGCTGGAGCCTGCACGGCCAGAACTCCTGAAAAGCAAACCGTCGGACGGCTAAAGCCTTCCGGCAAATGCAGGTCACTGGAAATTTCGTGCGGCAAAGAACGAATCGGTCGACCGGCGGCAGCGATCACCAGCTTTGATCCCTCATTCAGACCAGTGCCCGTGTAGTCCAGAGTATCCATGGTGGTGCGAGTCTGAAAATGCAGGTCACGTTCCCAGTTGACTCGTTCCAAAACATGGCGGAAAAACGCTTCCGTATCACTGATGTTAAGATTTGGGCAATCTTCCTTTGCGGCGATAATCAGGTACTTTGCCAAAGACAACTGTCCTTGCCCCAAAATCGCGTTGGCGTTGGTGAGCAATTCCTGTGGCTGTTTGTCGTCCGAATACGGAACGTAGCGTTCGCTTCCAAATGCCAACAGCAGCGGATGCACGCCCGATTCATCAACGGCGTGAACCGCGTGAACTCCCGGCAGAACTGTTGGAATGGCGGGCCCGGTCAGTTCGTGGATAAGTTCACCGAACACGGTGTCTTCCTGCGGTGGCCGTCCCACAACCGTGAAAGGCCAGATGGCGTCTTTGCGATGATACACTGTTTCCACGTTGATGGCGGGAAAGTCGTGAGTGAGGCTGTAGTAGCCCAGATGGTCGCCAAAAGGACCTTCCGGAAGCTGTTCGCTGGAGATTGTTCCGGTAATACAGAAGTCCGCTTCGG
This sequence comes from uncultured Planctomycetaceae bacterium, assembly GCA_937916515.1. Lineage (GTDB taxonomy): Bacteria > Planctomycetota > Planctomycetia > Planctomycetales > Planctomycetaceae > Fuerstiella. Next base: position 10,676 of record CALFSX010000040.1, read on the forward strand.
CACAAATCATGGGGCCGTTCTTCTGGCGAACCATCCGCACGGCTTTCCGCGAGAGTGCTCCTGCAAACGCGACTTCGGGAATACCGTCTGGCAGTGGCATCACCGCAGCAACGGCCATGGACGGCGGACCGCCAATAAACACGTTGACTTTAAGTGGCCGGCCCTTGGCAATTGCAGCCGCGTGATGAAAGCCAATGCTGCGGTGAATCTGATAGTGCAGTCCGATTTGCTGATTGATTTTGTAATTGTTGCCCGTCAGTTGAACGCGATACATGCCCAGATTGGAATTCACGTATCCGGGCTTGTTAGGGTGCTCGGTATAGACTTCCGGCAGAGTAACGAAGGCTCCTCCATCCATGGGCCAGCTTTTCAAGAGCGGCAGTTGATCGATTGTTGTTTGGTGTTGCATAACTGGGCCGCTGGATCGCTTTGCTGGTCGCATCGACAGCAGCGTTCTTAGTACCGAAGGTATCTGCAGCGGCCTTCGCAGCAGTTTCGTCGGATCTTTCTTCAGAGCAATCAATGTGCTGACGCCGCTTAAGGCATCTCGAAAAATGAATCGAGCTCGATCCATCGTGCCGAACAAGTTGCTGGCCATACGAAACTTGCAGCCCTTCACATTTTCGAACAGCAACGCGGGCCCACCAGCGGCGTACACTCGACGATGAATTTCGGCAGCTTCCAGATGTGCGTCAACTTCCTCCGTGACACGTACCAAGTGCCCATGGCGGTGAAGATCAGTGATGCACCGTTGAAGGTTTGTGTAACCCATGATTCAATCTCAACTCAGAACGCCCCACATCAATGCGGACGATTTGTAATTTACAGGTGACGAATAGCAGCCGATTTCCGGACACAGTCATTATGCGACGTTTTCTCAAATTCGCTGATCTCGCAAATTGCTGTTTTAATACTGTCCACCGATAACGTCACGTCTGATGCAAACCGTGCCCACATCGATGATATTAACTGGTGAAACGAATTCTCGCGTCAATCGTCCCCAATTTTTGGTTCTTCGTTGTTGATAACGGCTCGACGTCACGACCGAAAAAACTTGCGACTGCACTATTGATGAACTCCGATTGCCCTGCGGCACTTACGTTAGACGGCATTGGTTGATTAAATGTCCTTTGTTACGTTCAGCTTGATCTGGCAAGCTCATTCAAATGGCGTTGCAGGTTTGCCGTTGAGGCTTGTGCCGCTGAGGGCCTGGTGGAGACTGCATGAAGGCGCGATCTATCGTCCGCCGTAAATCATCCTGCCAAACCAGTTTCTGGTTGAATTTTTGCACAGGCAGCAATCGAAACTACCACGGACGATCGCCAAAATTCGCCAACGAGGTTTTGAAATCACTGACGAAATGTGTTAGCAGCTTATGACAGACATTCACCGGCAGAAAGATGGCTGCCAACAAAGCCGGAACAACCGACCAAGGCACAATCCACGCCATCATGATCTCGCCAAGCAGGCCCAGCAACGCAGATGCTGTTGTAGCGGCCACCACAATCCACACGTTTAGCCCGAGCACGCCCCCTTTGTGGCGACGAAACATTCGATTTATGGCGAATCGAAGCAGGGTACTATACAGCAGGAAAAAGCCGACGCCCCACGCGGTCAACTGCAGCCAGCGAGGTCCCTGCATGCCTTGTCTTTTAAGCCAGGCGACCAGCAGTTCAGATCCAATCATCATAGACGGGAATGTGAACACCATCACAAGCACACACAGAAACAGAACCACAATAAATGGCGGAATCATTACTCGCAATTGAACCACTTAATCGTCACCATCGCTGGCTGGCACTTGATACGGATTAAAGTTGTCGTTTGTCATCTGACTTAAGGTTGCCTGACTTTGTTGTCTGAGAACTATCACCCTCAAAATTTCCAATAGCACCAAGTGCTCGGCTTTCTGTGGTTGGAAACGGCTTCATTTGCACCGGAAGAACGCGACAATTTTAATAACTGGCCCGATCCATGGTCTGAAATCGCGATGTTTTGTCCTTCATTATTTTGATTGCTGCATTTGCACGTCGCAAACGGGTTTACGGTTTGAGACGTTTTAGACCGTTGGCTTCTCGTTGGGAATTCATGTGGTTCAAGGCGTCGGGTGCTTTCGCGATAAAGCGGACTAATTGCGATGTCGAACATCCCAGTGCGGCGGCCGCTCGTTTGACGTCCCAGGATTTGGCGTCTACGGCGTTTAGCGCTTCTGAAATCATCGATGGAAAATCGTCGTGTTGATCACTGCATGAAATCCTGTTGTTGCGACATCTGGAAACCCACAACGGCGATGGTTGAACAAAATCGGAACTTACGGTTCGCAGATACACGGCCAGGTGAATCCGCAACCTGTCTATGGCCACCTGGCGATTCTGGTCCTGACTGCGACGTTCGGTGGCCATCGCGTGCAAACCGCTGGGCTTGTGAATAATCTCGATGGCGGTTTCCACCTTGTTGCGATGTTGGCCTCCCGGACCACTGGCTCTGGTTCGACGAATCTCGCACTGTTCCAGCAATGCATCAATCGGCAGACAGGCGGGGTGCATTGTGACACCGACGGCTTGTTGTCCGTCATCCATTGTGGAATCATTCATCGGCTAAGTCATTCATTGGTGGAGGCGTGGAATGGTGGATGATGGTCTTGCTTTATGACTTTCGGCGCCGCTTCTTTTCATTGTTGGTGCCATCAAATGTGGCTTTGCTGCGGAGCATGTGGTGATAGTGTTGTGCAAATCGATGTGATTCGTCACGTACATATTGCAGCAAACGCAGCGCGTAAGAATGTCGAGTCAATCGGTGAGGTTCTGCCTGGCCCGGCACATAGATTTCTTCTTCACGTTTGGCGAGCGAAATTGTCGTCGGGGGAGTAATCCCAATCGCGTCAAACGTTTCCATCACCGCGTTCAACTGGCCTTTGCCGCCGTCGATCAGCAGCAAGTCAGGAAACGATTCGCCTTCCTGAGTTAAGCGGCGGAAACGTCTTGTAATAACTTCGCGCATCGAAGCGTAGTCGTCGACGCCTTCTACGGACTTGATTTTGTACCGCTTATAGCCATGTTTAAAGGGCAGTCCGTCAATAAACTGCACCAGGCTGGCAACGGTTTCTCCGCCCTGCAAATGAGCGATATCCACGCCTTCGATTCTGCGCGGCAGTTCTGTTAGTTTCAGTACCTGCTTCAAACCGGCGAGTCCCTTTTTCGGATCGATGTAGAAGACTTCCGGTTGAGCGTGATCTTCCAGGTTGCCTCGCAGGTTAAGAGTATTCAGCGATTGAATGTCATCTCGGATGCGAGCCGCCTTTTCGAATTGCAGATCCTTCGAAGCCAGTTGCATCTCTTTGGCCATATCTTTCAGGAGGCGATCTTTTTTGCCTTCCAGAAACAGGCGAAGTTTGCGAATGTCGTTCTTGTAGTCGTCTTTGGAAATTCGTTGATTGCACGGGGCCGTACACTGGTTAATGCTGGCCAGCAGGCATGGGCGAAACCAGCGCCACTTTTCGTCGCTTTCCGCAATATCCAGACTGCACGTTCTGAATCGAAAAATCTTTTGCAGCACGGCAATGGTGCCACGCAATTGGCCGGCACTGGTAAATGGCCCGTAAAGCTTCACGCCTTTTGATTCGGGTGTGCGAGTGAACTCAATGCGAGGAAAGTCCTCGTGAGTCGTAATCTGTAGGTACGGAAATGTTTTGTCGTCTTTTAGAAGACTGTTGAACTTCGGCTGAATGTCTTTGATCAGCCGAGCTTCCATCAGCAAGGCATCTACTTCGCTGTCTGTTTCGATGTAATCGATGTCGGCGATTTCGGTCACCAGTTCAGCTGTGCGTCTTTCCACTTCGGCTGTGCGAGTGAAATAGCTGCCTGCTCTGCTGCGAAGATTGACCGCTTTCCCAACGTAAATGACTCGCGCCTCGGCATCCTTCATCAGGTACACGCCTGGCCCGGTTGGGAAGGTGCGTACTTTCTCAGACGGCAACGGAGCAGTCATCTCCCGGGGTAAAGCGACGTCTTCAGAATTGGTTGGGCTGGAATCTGCTGCTGTCATAGTGCAAATAGTAAACGAATGCCGGATTTTGGCCACCAAAGCGCAACACCAAATGGAGCTCAATTTAGCGATACTGGACACAATACGTGGAGGCGGGGTCGGCAGGATGTCTTGCGATGCGCTATGCACGGCGCACTTCGGTTATCATTTTGGATCTGATCTGCGACGACGAATTCACGTTGTGAACGATTCGTCAGGTGGCAGAATCGGAGGATCTTGCCGTGCGGGGCGAATCGGAAACATTGGAAATGCTGCTCCGCCTTAGCCTGTCGCCAGAAAGGTGTCCCAAGTTTTCGAACTTTGGACGATTAGCCGAACAGGTGCTTGCAATTGCGTTCAAATGTGGAAAATTAGCTCGATGAACAATTGGTGAAGGTTTCACCATTTTCTGAATGGTTTGTGAAAATATTTGGCGAAGTTGAAAGGGACGTTATGTCTGGATTGAAATCAGTAACTGCTTTGATGTTGGGTTTGTGTTTCGTTGTTGGTTGCTCTGGCGAACCAGATGCTCCAGCCGGTGGCGACATGGGTCACGAAGGCGAAATGGGCCATGAAGGTCACGGCATGGAATCAGGTTCCGGCACCGGCATGGGCGCTGCATTGGAAGAAGTCGGCGCTGCCGCTGGTGAAGCAAAAGACGCTGCTGTTGAAGGCGTGAAAGAAGCCGGCGAAAAGGCAGCTGAAGCTGTTAAAGAAGCTGGCGAAACAGCAGTTGAAGGTGCTAAAGAAGCTGGCGAGAAGGCCAAAGAAGCTGTCGAAGGTGCTGCTGACGCCGCCAAAGAAGCTGTGGGCAACGCTGCTGACGCTGTTAAAGAAGCAGCTGGCGCTAACTAGTCACGCGTAAAGCAAAACTAGAATAATAGCCGGACAGTGTCATGCTCAATGAAGAGGCATTATTTCTATGACCCACATCAGCCGCAGGGCGTTAGCCCCGGTTAATGCGGATCACGGAATAAAACCGGGGCTAACGCCCTGCGGCTGATTGAGACATGGTGCTGTCCAGTTAGACTTCTGAAAGCAGTGAACTTGTTCAGGTTGAGTCAAGTTTTCTGAGCGACGTAGTTGCGTTTCCGAGCGGCAGCTCGAATGGTCTGAGGCACAGCCTCGTTAGACTTCTTACCCAAAATGATGCCCGCACGGTGCGCATCATTTCCAGTAGCGACAATGGAGCGGTTCGGCGATTAGAACGTGACTATGTTCTTTCGCCTGCCACGCCAGCGGGTGAAGGGCGAAGCCCTTGCTTTTTAAAAAGGCGATGACAACTTATTGGTTGTCGTCGCCTTTTTTCGTTATCCCGTTTGAAAATGATCACGGCAGTTGTCAAAACACGATCCTGTGCTCGTCCGACACGAATTGTGAAGTTTCACTCTGACGACAATCTGGCTTTGAAGCCTATTCACTGGCAGGCTTCTATTACCTGTTCCAAATTAAGAAAATAGATATCAAGAACTCATGTTTCGCATCAACGAAAACTATCTCAAGCTGAAGGCTGGCTATCTGTTTCCTGAAATTGGACGTCGAGTGAAAGCATTCGCTGACGCCAATCCGGAAGCAAAAATCATTCGGCTTGGAATCGGCGATGTTACAGAACCTCTGCCAGCAGCCATTGTGACGGCGATGCACGAAGCTGTTGATGACATGGCGAAACGTGATTCGTTTCATGGCTATGGCCCGGAACAGGGCTATGGATTTCTGAGAGAGCCAATTGCTGAGCAGGATTATCAGGCTCGCGGAGTCAACGTCGCTGCAGACGAAATTTTCATCTCCGACGGTTCCAAATGCGATACAGGAAATATCCTGGACATTTTGGGTGCGGACAACGTTATCGCCATTACAGACCCTGTCTATCCAGTTTACGTTGATACCAATGTGATGGCTGGGCACACGGGCGACGCCGACAAGAACGGACGATATGGCAAGCTGGTTTACCTGCCAGTGACTGCGGAGAACAATTTCACTGCAGATCTGCCGTCAGAACCGGTGGACATTATTTATCTGTGCTATCCCAACAACCCAACGGGCACGGTGGCCACTCGAGAAACTCTGCAGAAGTGGGTCGACTACGCGCTTGAGAACAAGTGCCTGATTATGTTCGATGCTGCTTACGAAGCATTTGTATCTGATGATTCCATTCCGCGCTCCATCTTCGAAATCGAAGGTGCTCGTAAAGTCGCGATTGAATTCCGCAGCTTCAGTAAGAACATTGGATTCACTGGCGTCCGCTGTGCGTTTACTGTGGTTCCCAAAGAACTGACCGTCACTGCTTCGTGCGGCACGGAAGTATCGTTGCATCAGCTTTGGAATCGCCGTCAATCGACAAAGTTCAACGGTGCTTCGTACATCGTGCAAAAGGGAGCAGCAGCGGCGTACACTCCAGAAGGCCGCCAGCAAACCAAAGCGTTGATCGATTTCTACATGACAAACGCTCAACTGCTGGTTGATGGCCTCACGTCTGTCGGCATTACCGTTTTCGGTGGCAAGCACGCACCTTATGTCTGGCTGAAAACGCCAAACGACATGAGCAGCTGGGACTTCTTCGATAAGTTGCTGGAAAAGGGCCACCTTGTGGGAACTCCTGGCAGCGGATTCGGAGCCGCCGGTGAGGGCTATTTCCGCCTGAGCGCCTTTAACAGCCGAGCGAATGTGGAAACTGCGATCGAGCGATTCAAGTCGGTTGTAAGCTAAAATATTGCTGGATATTTTGAGATATCGCGTCTATCCCGCTCAGAATTCGTCGCAATTCCGGGCGGGATTTTTTTAACTTGAACTTTGTGCGAATCAGTCTGCGTGCTGAATTGCAGGGAAAGTGTCCGAATTGCGTGGCGGTTTCGTTATCGCGAAGCGAATCGGAAGCTTGTGGCATCGCCGATACAGAAGATCTATAGTTTGCCCGGTCGAGCTACTTCATTCGGGAAACAATTATGCCGTTGTTCTGGTGCAAGCCTGATTACCTGTTCGTAATGGCGGCGGTTGGAGGCCTGCTGTTCTTCAGCCTGCGTTGGCTGTTGCGAAAAATGCGCACGTATCGCAGACGCAATGCAGCTGCTGGCGCCCAGGGCAGCACACCGGTTTTTCTGAAGCTTTCCATGGTGGTCTGGCTGGTCGTGGCTTTGTTGTATTCGATTGAGTTCACGTTTGGAGCCTTTGTTGAATTCACCGACGCATTCAGCGCGACGAATATTTCGGACCGCTGGTTTGACCGATACGTAGAACCGTATCGCAATCAGGATGGATTTCGCGATCGCCGCGAGTTTGCGAAGGGGCAACAGAATGATGTCACGCAGGTCTACTTTATTGGAGATAGTTTCACAATCGGTCAAGGCATTGAGCGAATGGAAGATCGCTTCACCGAGCAGACGGAAGAGTTGCTGAATGCGCGAAGGAAGGCCGATGAAAAACTGGTTCGAGTTTACAACGCCGCCGAATTCGGCTGGGAAGTAAGTGTTATTGAAGGCATGATTGGGGCCATGAAAAAAAGCCGCATTCATCCGGACGTACTTGTCTATGTGTATATGTTGAACGACATAGAAGGCTACGATCCTCGCACGGAAGAAGCGATTAAAAAGATTCAAAACACCGATCCGCATTCGTGGATCGTAACTCGCACATACTTCTTTAACTGGTTGTACTTCCGCTGGAGACAAAGCCAGGCAAGCCGCACGGTGGACTATTTTCCTCACCTGGCTGACTCCTATAGAGAAGCTCCGTGGGAAGGCGTGAAGCTGTCTTTGTTAAAGATCAAGCAGACTTGCGAAACTGATGGCATGGAATTTCGCATGGTGCTGTTTCCTTTTCTGCATAACCTTGGACCGGAATACACGTTTAAGCATGCTCATCAGCAACTGGCTGACTTTTGTAAGCAGAACGGCATACGTTGCCTGGATTTGGAGCCGATTCTTAGCCAACGCATCGACGAAAACTTGATGGTGAATCGCTTTGATAATCATCCTAACGAACATTGTCATGCGATTGCTGCCGATGCCATCGCCAATCAATTGCTGGACGACCTGCCGCGGGCTGTTGAGTGATCTACTTAACGTGAAGTTTAATGTATCAATGCAAGACGGCTGCGAAAATTCGGTGGCAGTATTCGGGCAAGTTGCGGACCGCAGTCGGGCCACGGGCAGTTTTTCAGTAGTGGGGATGCCTGATTAATGTAGTTCCTGTCCGGCAACCCTAAAACTTCCATTCTGTGAAGGTTTGATTTTGTGAGTAACCCCATTCTTTTGCAGCCTCTGTCTGAATTTTTCAGGTTCAGAATGAATCTGCAACAGCGATGTTCCAGTGTGCTGAAAATTGGTACTCAGCTGTTTGTGTTGCTGCTGATTACGCTTGGTAGCGATCGCACATTTGCATGCCAGTCAGCTGATTCGGCCGCGGACGTTCCTGTGCGAAATGTGTTATTCATTGTGTCCGACGACCTGCGTGCCGGTGTGCTGAGATGTTATGGGGACGCAAAATGCCAGACGCCGAATATCGACAAGCTTGCCAGCGAATCGGTCGTGTTCACCAGCGCGTATTGCCAGGGAACTGTGTGCGGGCCTTCGCGAACGTCGTTCATGTACGGCAGATATCAGGGCAAACGCAAAGCGACGTTGGCGGAGTACTTTCAACAGAACTCAAGATATACAGCTCGAGTGGGCAAGATCTTTCACATGCGAGTTCCGGGCGACATCATCGCGGGAACTGATGGCGAAGACGTCCTGGCCTCGTGGACTGAGCGATTCAACTCACAGGGAAACGAGGCGCATACTCCGGGTGATTACGCCTGTCTAAATCTGAACATCTTCACGAATGAACTGGCAGGACGACAGTCGACGAAGATGCCTCACCGCATGTTTGTTTCCGTAAAATGCGACGGAGACGGTCAGGATCAGCCGGATTACAAGACCGCAACCACGACCATCGAATTGCTTAATGCTCATCACAGTGAGCCGTTTTTTATTGCTGCCGGGTTCGTTCGACCTCACTATCCGATGGTGGCCCCCACAAAGTACTTTGATCGCTATCCGTGGGAAGAAATGATGGTGCCGGAACAGCGGGACGGCGATTTAGACGACATACCCTGGCCAGGGATTACCAACAGTCGGTCCGCGTTAAATGGGATCGATAGATTTCCGGATAACCAGCAAAGAATGTGGCAGGCCTATTATGCCTCCGTGACGTTTATGGATGAACAGGTGGGTAGAATTCTTGACGAATTGGAACGTTTGAATCTAAGGCAGTCTACGGCCATTGTCTTTATCAGCGATCACGGCTATCACCTCGGCGATCATACGTTCTGGCAGAAATCGAATCTGCACGAACAGGTGACGCGAGTTCCCATGATGATATCGGTGCCTGGAATTTCTGCGGGCAGATCGGATTCGATTGTGGAACTGGTCGATCTGTTTCCAACTCTTTGCGAAGTTGCGGGGTTGCCGATTCCCAATGATCTGCACGGTGTCAGCTTGTTGCCTGTATTGAAAAACACTGCGGCAACTGTGAAAGAAGGGGCTGTGTCTTTTGCGAAAGGTGCAAGCTGGCGGACGTCTGACTGGTCCTTTATGCAATATCCCGACGGATCTGCAGAACTTTACGACATGCACAACGATCCCGGGCAGTTCACGAATCTGGCGGAAGATTCGAGGTATCAGGCCGTCCGATCAAAGTTGTCTCAGCAATTGCAGGCGGCGTCTAAGAAATTCAAATTCAATATGAAAGATAGATGAGGAAATCGCTGCAGTTTAGTATGGCTGGCGTGAGTGAGGCTGGCAATCATCAACTTTGCTAATCTGTTTGCGTGGCTGCTTCTACGAATTTGTGGAATGCAAGTGTTTGAGACGGAAAAACGTGGGATTTTTTCCAACACAAACAGCCATCCAGCCAGGTTATGAGGAGCGTGTTGTTTTCATTCGAAAGACACGCGCTGAACCTGATTGGGATGAGTTTACTTTTTTGTGGCTGTTGATACTGTAGAGACCGAGTCAGGTGGCGATTTATGCCTACAATTTCAGAAGACTCGTTGAACAGGCGATGAACGCGATTTTCGCAATGCGAAATGTTTGATTTGGAAAGCGATCCATGACTACGGCCAGTCTCTCTCTGGACGGAAAAAACTACGATTTGCCAGTCATCACCGGAAGTGAAGGTGAAGTCGGTATCGACATTGGCAAGTTGCGAGGTGCTTCCGGAGCCATCACTTTAGACCCTGCTTTTACAAGCACAGGGGCCTGTGAAAGCGCTATCACTTTTATTGATGGCGATCAAGGGATTCTACGGTATCGAGGCTATCCGATTGAGCAACTGGCGGCGGAGTCAGACTTTATCGAGGTTGCCTGGTTGCTGCTGTACGGCGAACTTCCGAATGCTGATCAGCTCGCAAAATTCAGAGCTCAGCTGACGTATCACAGCATGATCCACGAAGACATGAAGAAGTTCTTCGAAGGATTTCCAAATAACGCTCATCCGATGGCAATTCTGTCCGCAATGGTGGCGTCACTGTCCACCTATTATCCGGAAACAGAAACCGAAGAAAATCATGACGAAAACATCGTTCGCCTGATTGCCAAAGTACGAACTCTGGCAACCTACGCTTACAAGAAGTCAATTGGTCAGCCAATGACTTATCCGCAGAACAAGCTTCGCTATTGCGAGAACTTTCTGCACATGATGTTTGCGGTTCCGTGCGAAGAATACAAAGCAAATCCTGTCATGGTGAAAGCCTTGAACATGTTGCTGATTCTTCATGCAGACCACGAACAAAACTGCAGCACTTCAACCGTTCGAATGGTGGGCAGCAGTCGAGCCAACATTTTCGCGTCGATTTCCGCTGGCATTTGTGCCTTGTGGGGACCACTTCACGGTGGTGCCAATCAGGCTGTGCTGGAAATGCTGGAAATGATTCAGAAGGATGGCGGCGACTATAAGAAGTGGGTTCTGAAAGCCAAGGACAAAGACGACGGTTTTCGTCTGATGGGCTTCGGGCACCGGGTTTACAAGAACTTCGACCCGCGAGCCACCATTCTTCGCAAAATGTCGGACGAAGTGCTTCAGGAACTGGGCATCGATGACCCGTTGCTGGAAATTGCCAAGAACCTGGAAAAGGTTGCTTTGGAGGATGAGTACTTTGTCAGCCGGAAGCTGTACCCGAACGTCGACTTCTACAGCGGCATTCTGTACCGAGCCATGGGCATTCCGACAAATATGTTTACAGTCATGTTTTCCATCGGACGTCTGCCGGGTTGGTTGGCTCATTGGAAAGAACTTCGCGACGAAGATAGCCGCATCTATCGACCTCGCCAGATCTATACCGGGGCTACAGAACGGGATTTTGTTCCCATGAACCAACGCGGATAACGTTCGTTCTGCCAGTGGTTGTTCGTACTGTTTCGGTTGGATGGCCTGTGATTTCATCTGTGGGCACTTGGTACAGGTGCTCTGCAGCAGGTCGATTGTATGGAACGTGAGCTTCGCTTTTGTTCAGAGTCTGCAGCCATTGTTGCCTGAGTGAATCCCTGGATCAGTAAACTCATTTCTTATGTCAGAATCACGTTTAAAAATTGCCGTCAATGGTGCCGCCGGTCGCATGGGGCAACGCGTTGTCGCTTTAACTCTTGCCGATACTGAACTTCAACTGGCCGCTGCTCTGGAATACTCGGGCAGCAAGCGACTGGGGCAGGATGCCGGCGAGGTTTGTGGAGCAGGAAAATGCGGCGTCAGCATCACGTCTGAATTGACCGACCGAGTAGACGCGGTCATCGATTTTTCTTTGCCGGAAGCGCTGGACACAATTCTGGGGCCGTGCGAAGAACGTAAGATTCCGCTGGTGATCGCGACGACCGGATATACGGACGAGCAACGAGAAAGAATTGCAGCGGCGGCTCAAAGCACGCCTATCGTGATGGCTCCCAGCATGAGCCTGGCGGTCAACCTGGTAATGAAATTGGTTGAAGATGCCGCTCGAGCATTAAAAGATAATCCGGCTGGCGTGGATGTGGAAATCATTGAGCGTCACCATCGCTTTAAAGAAGACGCTCCCAGCGGCACGGCTTTGCACTTTGGCAAAATTGTTGCCGAACAGATGGGGCAGCAGGATCACGTACATGGTCGTTCCGGACGCCCCGGCAAGCGCCCTCATGGCGAAATTGGCTATCACGCGGTGCGCACCGGCGACAACGTTGGCGAACACACCATTGTATTCGGCATGATGGGCGAAACCATCGATCTGACGGTGCGCGGCCATACCCGAGACAGCTATGCCTATGGCGCATTGGCTGCGGCCAAGTATATTGTGTCGAAAGGTGCCGGTCTTTATTCCATGAAAGACGTTCTGGGTCTGTGATCGGCTGATGTTCGATTGGTGACGCAGGTCGACAAAATTGCTTGTGAAGTACGATCTGATTATCGTCGGAGCCGGTGCGGCAGGGCTGTTTGCTGCAGCCAGAGCCGCCGAATGTGGCGCGAAGACTCTGCTGCTGGAAAAGAACAACCAGCCCGGCATTAAGATCCTGATGTCTGGCGGAACTCGCTGCAACATCACTCATGCCACAGACCAGCAGGGTATTGCCGCCGCTTTTGCAAAGTTCGATAAGAAGCAGGCCGGGTTTCTGCGTTCATCGCTGGCGGCTTTGCCTCCCGAAAAAGTAATTCAACTGATCGAAGCGGAAGGTGTGCTGACCAAGGTGGAAGACACCGGCAAGATCTTCCCTGTCAGCAACAAAGCCATCGACGTTCGTGATGCCCTGCATAAGCGAGCAGTGCAGCATGGTGCCGTTGTGCGGCTGAATTCTGCCGTCGACGGCATTCGTCAGGACAATTACGGCTTCACCCTGACTTCAGGCGGCGCTTCGTTTTTCTGCACGCGTCTGCTGATCACTTCTGGCGGGCAGTCTTACCCGGGTTGCGGAACAACGGGTGATGGCTACACTTGGGCTAGTCAATTCGGCCACACGATCGTCAATCCGGTTCCGGCTTTAACGCCGATCACCACTGATGAGGCATGGGTTCGTGATCTGAAAGGTATTACCTTGCCGGATGCCGTTCTTGCGATTGTTCGTCTTGACGCCGCAAAGGAGCAAAGCGGCTATGGAGCGAAGCAGTTTCTGACGACTCGCCGGTCATCATTGTTGTTCACTCATTTTGGCCTCTCCGGGCCCTCGGCATTGGACATTAGTCGCGTGATCACGCGGGACGCGAATCGCGGTGAGCTGCGATTGGTGTGCGATTTTCTGCCGCACGTGGGAACGGAAGAGTTTCAACATGAACTCACAATGGTGTTTCAAAACGCCGGGCGAAAGCAGATTGCGAGCATTATCCCGGAATTCGTTCCCAAACGCTTGGCCGAAGCGGCTTTGCAGCAGTGCGGCATTGCTGGAGAAACCAAGGCGGCTGAGATTTCAAAGAAGCAGAATCGAAGCCTGGTGACATTCTTTAAAGCCTGCGTCATCGGAATTAGCGGCACGTTGGGATTCAAGAAAGCGGAAGTCACAGCGGGTGGAGTTGCCCTGAAAGAAGTGGATTCCAAAACCCTGCAAAGTCGCCTTGTGCCGGGGTTGTACTTCGCGGGTGAAGTTCTGGATATCGACGGCCCCATTGGTGGCTTCAACTTTCAGGCTGCGTTCAGCACTGGTTGGCTGGCCGGACAAAGCGCCGCCGCCGCAATGAACGACAGCCTTCTGCAATAGCTGCGCGAGTGCAGCAGATCAGTTCGCAAGCCTAACTGGAGACTGCGGCTTCCGTCCGCAGTCTTCGCACCGAACGTCTGAGTCTACAGAACTATTGGCCGCAGTTTGCGAAGCTCCAGCCAGCTGGAATTCTGGCCGCTTTTCTAACTACTGCGATTCCATCGTTCACGACAATATCGCCGTAATGGCCGTCGCCGCGAGGTGCTTCGGACGCCACAATTCGAGCGCCTGCTCCAATCATTACGTTCTTGTCCACCAAGGTGCCGTCAATGACAACGCCGTCTTCGATGCCAATGTTGTCTTCCGGAATTGACCGATCTTTGGTGTAGTAGTCAGCCCCCATAACGACACTGTTAGTAATTGTGACATTTGCACCGATATGAGTTCGCACACCGACAACGCAGTTCTTCAGCCTGGTGTTTTCTCCGATTGTACAGCCATCGGCAATCAGGCACCGATCGACGCTGCAGCTGTCGAATCTGGTGGATGGCAAAAATCGTGGGCGTGTGAAAATTGGATACTTCTGGTCTGCAAACTTGAACACGGGTTCAGTAGCCGCCAGAGCCAGATTTGCGTCAAAGAAGGCTCGGATGGTTCCGATGTCTTCCCAGTATCCGTCAAACAGGTGTGTTTGAACGTGATGTTCTTTGATCGCCATGGGAAAGATGTGTTTGCCGAAATCTTCGTAGTCATTGGATTCCAGAAGGTCGACAAGCAGATCGCGATTGAACAGATAGATGCCCATGCTGGCCAGGTATTCGCGGCCACGAGATTCAATTCCGTGATCATCAATCCATTCGGCTGGCGTTCTGACTTGTTGCAGTAGTTCATCAGTGGTCGGCTTTTCAGCGAAGTCTTTTACACGGCCGGAATCATCCAGCTGCATAATTCCGAAGCCTCTGGCGTCGCGCTCGTTAACGGGAATTGTCGCGATGGTCACATCTGCATTGGCTTTCAAGTGCGTATTCAGCATCTGGCGATAGTCCATGCGGTACAGCTGGTCGCCAGAAAGAATCAACACATACTTCAGGCCGGGTTCTTTCAGAAAACGCATCTGCTTGCGGACTGCGTCGGCCGTGCCCTGATACCAGTCTGTACCTTCGTCCGGCGTTTGTTGAGCCGCCAGAATTTCAACAAAACCTCGGCTGAACAGGTCGAAGTTGTACGACTGACGAATGTGGCGGTGAAGGCTGACAGAATTAAACTGCGTCAGAACATAAATGCGATTGATGGAGCTGTTGATGCAGTTGGAAATTGGCACATCGATCAGGCGGTACTTGCCACCAATTGGCACAGCTGGCTTTGAGCGATATTCTGTGAGTGGTAAAAGGCGAGTTCCTTTTCCGCCGCCCAAAATCAAGCTGATACAGTGATCCACTTAAACCGCCCTACTAATTCCCAGGTTGATGTACGTGCGCGTTTAGTCTAACGGAAACATCTACGGCGTCACATCAGTACAAAACAAAATCTGTCGTGAAAATGCCACAAAAGTAATTTTTTCACAAGGCCAGGTTGTTGCTGAACGACCTGTCGATGCCGCCCGAGATCGTTATCATATGGACAGTAAATCTGTAATGATGTCGCCTCTAGGTGTTGAGCAGCTGGTGAATTTTCAATCATTCGTCGTACTCGGTTTTTACACAACTAAGCTGCGTTCGCTGCCGCATTAACAGATTTCATTCCTCGAAATATCCCGCCTTGGTATTGCCATGAATCGTCTTACTGTAGCCGCAATCAGAAGTCTGTTGCTTTTCATTTTTGTGCCAGCCAATTGCCACGGCGACGAATTACGGATTCTTCCCGAAGTGTTTCATTTGGATGGTCGCGAGTCTGCTCACCGAATTCTGCTGGAAGGTTTCGACGGCGATCAGGCGACAGGCCCCGCTGAGCAAAACTGCAAGCTGACTTCCGACGACGAAACGGTGGCTCGCATTGAAAACGACAGGGTGATTCCTGTCGCCAATGGGCAGACCGTAATTCGAGCCACCGCCAATGGTGCAGATGTCGCAACTGCAAACGTGACGGTCACCAATACTCAGGAACGCTTTCAATGGACTTTCCGCAATCATGTGCAGTCTGTGCTGGCTCGACAAGGTTGCAACAGTGGAGCGTGTCATGGAGCTTTGGCGGGCAAAGGCGGATTCAAGCTTTCTTTGCGAGGCTATGATACTGATCGAGATCATTTTAACACGACAACTCAGCAGCTTGGTCGCAGAATCGACCTGCGACAGCCCGCGTTAAGTTTGCTGCTGACAAAGCCCACGACAGCCGTCCCGCATAAAGGAGGCCAACGCATCGAAACAAGCTCGCTGAATTACAAGGTGCTTGCAGAATGGATCGCCGATGGAGCACCCGCGCCGTCCGAAGAAGACGCTCGCCTTGTCAGCCTCACCATGCTTCCAACGGAAGTGACCCTGGTGAAAGGACAGGTTCAGCCGCTTATTGTACAGGCCCATTATTCCGACGGACGCATCGAAGATGTGACGCAGTGGGGAAAGTTTACGTCGGCCAACGAAGCTGTTGCGACTGTCGACGTTGATGGAATCGCAACGGTGCTCGGCCCCGGCGAAGGAGCCATCAGTGCGTGGTTCGGCAGTCAGATTGTGATTGGCCGGATTACGTCGCCGTTCGAACAATCGATTGCTCCGGATTCCTACGTGCTTGCTGGTCGTCGAAATTTCATCGACGATTTGGTGCTTAAGCAACTGCGGCGGCTGAATCTGAAGCCTTCTCCGCTGTCGACTGACGAAGTGTTTGTGCGTAGAGCCTTTCTGGACACGATCGGCACGCTGCCGACTTCGTTGGAAGTGCGAGAGTTTCTGGCGGACGGATCGCCCGGCAAACGCGATTCGCTGATAGAATCACTGCTGGATCGAACGGAGTTTGTTGATTACTGGTCTTACCATTGGTCTGACCTGTTAATGATTAACGGAACACTGCTGCGTCCCGAGGCTGTTAAAGCGTACTACACCTGGATTCACGACAACGTTAAAGCAAACACTCCATGGGATCAGTTTGTTCGCGAACTTGTCACCGCGCGAGGTTCCAGTTTCGAAAATGGAGCGACCAACTTTTTTGCTCTGCACCAGACTCCCGAAGACATGGCAGAAAACGTCAGTCAGGCGTTTATGGGATTATCGATCGGCTGTGCCAAGTGCCACAATCATCCATTGGAGAAATGGACCAACGATCAATACTACGGCTTTGCCAACCTGTTCGCTCGGGTCAGAGCGAAGGGCTGGGGCGGTGACCCTCGAAACGGCGATGGAGGTCGCACGCTGGTCACCGTAAGTTCGGGCGAACTGATTCAGCCTCGCACTGGCAAGCCTCAGGCACCGACGCCTCTGGACGCTGCGTCGCTGGAATTCGATTCAGAAACCGATCGTCGAGAATACCTGGCAGACTGGCTGGTGTCTCGCGACAACACATACTTTGCTCGATCAATTTCCAATCGGGTATGGCGCAACTACATGGGTGTTGGGCTTGTCGAACAGGTTGACGATATGCGAGCCTCAAACCCAGCCAGCAACGAAGAACTGCTGGCTGCCATTGCCTCATATCTTGTTGATCATAACTATGACCTGAAACTCCTGATGCGAGAGATCCTGCAATCAGAAACATATCAGCGTGCCAGCGAACCACTGCCGGAGAATGATGGAGATCGTCGGTATTATTCACGATACTTCCCACGTCGACTGATGGCTGAAGTTCTTCTGGACGCAGTTTCTCAGGTAAGCGGTGTCCCGACCGAATTTACGAAGATCGCGTTTCCTGGAGCCGACATTCGAGATACGAATTTCTATCCCAGGGGGACTCGTGCCATCCAGTTGTACGATTCCGCGGTGGAATCGTATTTTCTGCAGACCTTCGGTCGCAATCAGCGGCGGATCACCTGCGAATGCGAACGCAGCGACGAACCAAGCATGATTCAGGTACTGCACATCAACAACGGAAGTACGATTAATGGCAAACTTCAGGCGGAAGACAATCGGCTGACAAAGTGGACCGATCGCTTCAAAGACGACCATTCTTCGATGTTGGACGAAGTCTTTCTGTCTTGTCTTTCAAGATACCCCAGGGAAAACGAAAAGGCTGCGATGCTTAAGCTGCTGTCAGAAGCTGGGCCCGAAGATCGCCGCCTGATCTGGGAAGATATTATCTGGGGAATGTTCAGCAGTCGCGAATTCCTGTTTAACCATTGAAACTGGTTCTGCAAATTCATCCCAACAAGGGCTTCGCCCAACGCCGTGAAGGATTTTTGAGCTGAAAACCAATGAGTTAAAGCGAGACATCGCAGTCTGGAGTTTGGGTGCGTTAGAATCACGAAGTGACGCTATGTGATAGCCACGGACGCGAGCCCGTGGAACAGCATTCGACAGTCGTTTTCAGTCCTGAAGGGACGACAGGCAACAACGCGAAATGATACGCCTACCGTCCCTTCGGGACTTTACGTCTGACTTTTTGCAAACCACGGGCTCGCGCCGGTGGCTACTACCTACCGTCACTTCGTGACTGAAACGCATTCGGCATAAAAGCCTCTTCTCCATGTCAATCAGTGTTTTTGCTTTTCAAAATCCTTCACGGCGTTGGGCTTTGCCCTTGACCCGGTGGCGTGGATGGCGGGAAGACGTGGGACGTTCCAGCCGCCGAACTGCTCCGTTGTCGCTACGAGAATGCCAGAGCAATTTACATATTGTTGTGGACGGTTCTGGCTCGTGGGCAACCGCCCACATAGTCCAATTCGCGTTCTCCGCGGCCACAAGTCAGCGAAAATCGCTGTAAAGCACCCTGCATGCATCGTGTTTTTTTGTAAGACTCCAATTGGACAGCTCCATGTCTCAATCAGCCGCAGGTCATAGAAATACTGCCCCTTCATTGAAACCGGCGCTGTCCAGCCAAGCAGCTAACACGGCATATCGGGCGTCGTCGCCGGGATGAACGTGAATCGTCAAGGTTGGTTGAAGTACGTGAGCCGCATTCCATCCACAGGCTGTGCCGCCAAATGTGAATCGCAAACGCGCCACTGGCTGCCACTCTGGAATAGTTGAGCTTGTTTCCGGAAGAACGGGAACTGCG
>CALFSX010000041.1 GCA_937916515.1 uncultured Planctomycetaceae bacterium
AGTTGGCAGTTGGAATGGTGCCGCAGGTTCTTGAAAGCTGAAAATGGAAAAGACGATGTCGGAAAAGTCCTGGCCTGATTATCGAGCTGTCTGGCGTTGGCATTTTTATGCGGGATTGTTCTGCATACCGTTTGTGATTGTGCTGTCGATCAGCGGCCTGATCTATTTGTTCAAGCCGCAGATCGAAGCATGGAACGATCGGAACTACGACAATCTGCAGATGACCGGTCCGCTCAAACCTGCTTCGCAACAGGTCGCGGCCGCGCTGACGGCGTTTCCGGGTTCTTCGTTTGTCAGCTACGAATTGCCGGAATTCGATTCGTCATCTGCTCGAATTGTCGTCAAAGACGGGGAGACGCAGATGCGAGCCTATACTCATCCGGAATCGCTGCAGGTGCTGCATACCGTGCCGGAAAACTCACGGCTGATGCGATGGATATTTCGATTGCATGGTGAGTTGCTCATGGGGGATCGCGGTTCGAATCTTGTTGAGCTGGCGGCCTGCTGGACGATTGTGTTGCTGATCACCGGTCTGTTTCTCTGGTGGCCTCGAAACGCTAAAGGTTTCGGAGGCGTTTTGTATCCGCGACTCTTCAAAGGATCAGGCATCTTCTGGCGCGATATTCACAGTGTCGTCGGAATGTGGATTTCGTTCTGCGCGATCTTTCTGCTGCTGACCGGATTGCCGTGGGCCAAATTCTGGGGTGACTACTTCAAACAGGTGCGTCAGGTCACGGGGACAGCCGTGGCGAAGCAGGATTGGGCTAACAGCAGTCGGCAGAAATCCGGAGAAGACGACTCCCCCGGCGCTGCTGAACACGGCGAACACGCCAATCATAATGTAAACAGCGAACACGGCGGAGCACGTCGCAGCAAAGGTGCTGGTTCGGCCGAAATAAAGCCTATTGATCTGGCTGTAATCGACATCATGGTAGCGAATGTCGCACCACTCAAACTCGATGCCCCCGTGATCATTTCGGCACCTGGCGGCCGATCGCCGAAATGGAACGCCAAGTCCAACACGGCGAATCGAACTCGGCGAGTCACCATTGATCTGGACCCGAAGACAGGAGCCATGCTGAGTCGCGAGAACTTCGAGGATCGGCATTGGGTTGATCGCGCTGTCGGCTTCGGAATCGCCGCGCACGAAGGAGCGTTGTTTGGTTGGTTGAATCAGTTACTGGGGGCTCTGACAACTTTGGGCCTTGTACTGCTGTCTGCCAGCGGCGCGGTATTGTGGTGGCGACGACGTGATCAGGGAGTGCTCGGCGCACCCAGGCCGATGTTGAATCCTCGCATTTCCTGGGGTCTGATTTCGATCATCGTGCTGTTGGGAATCTGCCTGCCATTATTCGCTGTGTCCTTAGTGTTTGTCTTGTTGGTGGAGTGGCTGTTGCTGAGTCGTATTCGTTCTGTGCAAACCTGGCTGGGTCTGATGCCAGCAGGATCATAAGTGAGATTGCACTGGCGATAATGTCATTAACGGGTTGTTGGTTTTAAGGAAATGAATTCATGTTGGCGTTCAAACAAATTCTTGCCGTGGCAGTTGTGGTGATCGCTGTATCCGGCTGCGGCAGTGGCACATCACCGGCAAAGGGTGGCACTCCCGGCAAGCTGACATTCGGTTCGGACGTCAGCAGCGACATCAGAATCACAATTCACCGCAGCGGAGCGAGTGGATTTGAACAGCTGGGCTTCGCAAACACCGCAGCAGACGGATCTTTTGTTTTGTACAACTCTTTAGCGACAGAACCACTGTGGCTGGAACCCGGGGACTATGTCTTCACCCTGGAATCCATCGGGCCGCCTGTTCAGTTTCCGAAAGCTTACGTCAAGCCGGAATCTACGCCACTTAAAGTTACCTGGAACTCAGAGATGAATTCCATCAACCTTGATATGCCTCCGAAATTGCTGGAAAAGTAGGCCTCAACGGAATCCCGCCATAGACGTTGTTTGGAACTGCAGGTTTCCCATGCTCAGGCCGCTTCGGACAAAACAACCCACACTCCTGAAGCCGCACCAGCACCAGCACCAGCACAACAGACGCTATCCCGGACCAAATCCGATTTCACGTTTCAAGTTTCAGACGCGTCGAATACCGATTTTCCGACATCGAAAAGGTCATTGCAAAATTGAACATGACACTGCAGAGTATCCACTCTGAAGTTGTTTCCGCCTTGGTCAATCACGTCGACGCGACAATCTAAGTCTTTATGTCAGCTGGGGAAAGCGAACGAACGGCTTCCCCCAGTTTTGCTGTTTCTGTCATGTTTTTATTTCACAACGAAAGATCTCTTCCCGTTAAAAATGTCTCCACCAGTAACGGTTCCAGGCACGGCTTTACGCTGGTCGATATTGCGAGCCCTTTGTTGACAATCGTTCGCTGCTGCAATGGTTGAAGCATTCCCAATCAGCCGCAGCATCCAGCACTCAGGTGACAGCCACTGGTTCAGTCCCACTTTTATCAACACGGTGAAACTCCGTTTTGTCACCACTGCTTCTGTGTTGCTTCGACTTCTGTGTTGCTGCGACCTCACCAGGAAAGGCTTTCGTGAGCGATTTGTTGAAGCGCCCCATCCGCAAACGTGGCTGCACGCTAATGGCCGTGTTAATGTGCTGTGGGCGGTTTTTTGGCGTACTGATGTGGTGGCAGATCAAAGCCACTCGTCGCTGCGGAAACGCAATTCTGATCCTAAAAGCCGTCGCCGCAGCGGAGTCGAAAATGGGTACAGTCATCGTTGGGTGTTGATCTGCAGCGTGTGGCCGTGGTTGCAGCGAGGTGCGAGCGAGTCCTGGGGGTCGTTCTCAAGCTCAGTCCAACCCCGGCCACCCAGCTCTGGAAACCGAATTCGGTGAGCTCAGCCACCGGAAATAGCCAAAAGCAGCGCGCTTGCGTATGCAGTAAGCAATTGGCACACTTAACAACAGCAATCCCGAAAACTTTGTCGGCAGTGGCTGTTGTCTTGCCTATCCATCACTTCACCTCTGATTCCGAATACTCACACGAATGACTTCCATGAAATGCATTCAATGCACAGTGTCGCTAATTATGACTTTGTATATCGTTACTGCTTCCGGATGCAGCAACGATGATTCATCGAATGCACCGGTCGTTGCGAATCCAATACCAAGCGGGCATTCGCACGATGATGCGGACAAGCTGGTTTGGGTCAGAAGCGACATTTCGGTGGCTGGATTTCAGATCTCACTGGGACATCATGGCGAGCACTTTCACACTGGCGAAACGATTGAGCCAGCTGTCGCGATCACCAAAGAAGGCACCGATGTTGACGACGCAGTTCTCAGAAATGCGTTGATATCGAAGGATGATTCAGCCGTACTGGTGGATTATGTTCCAATGGTTTTCGAACCAAAAACTGAGGATGAGCCTGCACATTATGCTCAGGGAGGTCTAAAAATTCCTGCGGATGCTGGCAATGTGCAGGTGCGTTTTGAACTGAAGCTGCCTGGCGTGGACGAAGCTGCAACGTTTGAGATTGATGTTGCTTTCCATTGATTGTGAGATTTAACGTTTTTTTTAAAAGACTTCAGACAAGATCTTTCGCAGGTTGTCTTTCAACAATTAGAAACAACGATCCACACCTACTTAGACAGCAGCATGAAAATAAAATCCGGCTACAAGCTCCGGTACGTTTTTATCACGCCAATGTCTTAGACGAAAAGTTTTGAGCGAATGTTGAAGACTCAGTCGATTCTCTTCACCCTTTGTCTGCTGATTGGATGCTCCGGCTCGGAGCTTACTTCGGCGAAAGTTGAATCACCAATTGATGCGAATGCAGTAACCGCTTCGCCTCAGTTGTCGGTGACTGACGATGCGGGCGGTGCTGGATCATCACAGGCATTCGTGCCGGTGAAGCTGACCAGCCAGCATCTGCCAAACCCAGTGCAACTGCACCCGAAGGTGATTTCCGGCGGCTTGCCTGAAGACGACGCGGCGTTTCAGGAGCTCGCAGATTTGGGAGTCAAAACTGTCATCAGTGTTGATGGCATGACGCCCGATGTCACGACCGCGGCGAAGCATGGGCTGCGATATGTTCACTTGCCGCACGGTTACGACGGCATTCCGGAACAGCGAATCAAAGAGCTTGCCAAGGCGGTGCGTGATCTTGAAGGACCGATCTATATTCATTGCCATCACGGCAAACACCGCAGCCCGGCGGCTGCCAGTGTCGCCTGCGTGAGTGCCGGGTTGATTCCCGCCAGGCTGGCTGTACCGATTCTGGAACTGGCGGGCACGAATCCCGGGTACAAAGGCCTGTACGAAGCGGCTCAGCAAGCGACCGCCTTTGATAAAGCATTGTTGAACGAGCTTCAGGTCGAATTCAAAGAGGTTCAGAAAATCCCGCCAATGGCAGAAGCGATGGTTCATTTGTCTCACGCCGACGAACACCTGAAACTGATAGCCGCCGCTAACTGGAAGTCTCCCGAGAATCACCCGGATCTTGTGCCAGCTCATGAAGCGTTGTTGATGCGGGAAATCTTCACGGAAATGTTGCGTACAGACGAAGTCGCCAGGCAGCCGGAAGAATTTCGAAAATGGCTGCAGGATTCCGAAGCCGATGCGCAACAACTGGAAGCGGAACTGAAAGCCTGGATTACGGACCAGAATGTCGCCAGTCCACTCGCTCGACTTACGGAACTGTCGGCTAAAATTTCTGCCAACTGCAAAGCCTGTCATCAGAAGTATCGTGATGTGCCGCCTGGCGAAAGACAGTTGTCTTCTGAATGATTTCGGCGACCGGCACATGGACGTTTTTGAAGAGTCAGGCTGCTATTGGGAGAGCCGCAGCGATTTCTGTTCTCATTTTTCTGGTAGCTCACGTTAAACGTTTTTTCCGGGCGACTTGCGGCTATGATTTGAGCCATGCAAGTGCGACGATTTTCTGCGGCGGTCGTCGGGATTCTATTGGTTGTCGTCATGATGGCGACACTGTTTTTAAGTCCCGGGATACGCCATACGCATGAAGGCGGTGACGAAGGTCATTCGCATGCAGTGACGCACGCCGATTCCGAACAGCAGATACATGCCCATTCGCATGGCGGCCATTCGCATTCACACGCGGAACATTCACATGGCCTTCAAAGCCAGCATTCGCACAGTCATGACGACGGTGGCGAAGTGAATGCGACAGAAAGTCACGTTCACATCAGCTTTCTATGGTTTGAGCTGACATTGCCGGACTTTTTTGGCAGCGATCATGAATCCACAGCGGCGAACGCTTCGCAGGCTGGTGATGCCAGGCCCAGTGCCCAATCATCAGCAACAGTTGTCATCTCTCCGCCGTTCACGATGACTCAGTTGGTTCAATTGGTGTTTCTGACACCCGCCCCATTACCGGAACGGACGACAATTCCCGTCAGTCATCTGGTCCGATGGATGAATCCGGCGTCACTGCTGAAGGCCGGGCGACTTCCCGATGCTCCCTTGCTTCCTCCACCAAAATTCGCCTGAAGTTCCGCTGAAACCGCTGCTGTTCTGCAGCCTGTATCAGCGTTGATAACTTTCTTCTGTACCTGACTTCGGCAAGGCATACAGCAAGCTCGCAGTGTGTGAGTATCTTGCTGTGTGTGCCAGCCAGCGTGTTTGCGTCTTTGCGTGGCTGCGT
>CALFSX010000042.1 GCA_937916515.1 uncultured Planctomycetaceae bacterium
TTCGGTCTTTTAGGTGGCTTTTCCGGCTTAGGAATGCCTGAAACGGGTTTCCAACAGTGGAATTCAACCTTCGGAGATCGACGTAAGTTGTTGATACAGTAAGCACCTACCTCAACAAGTCCAGATGTTCGCATAGAGTACGGATCGGGGAGCTTTTCAGCAATCTGACCGAAGCTTCATCGGTTAACAACTGGGTGGGAAAGAGACTTGACCATGCTTGCTGTTTCCAGATTCCACGTAGCGATGGCTCCCGCAAAAAGTTCAACTGACCGCGCCGTCATTAAAGATTGGTGCAAAACCAGAATCCCCCGCCCACGCATTCGTGGATAACGTTGCTAGTAAACATAAGATGATGGTTTTCAAACTGTAAATTCCTTTGCTTGGGTTGATTTGCTACATCTTTCAGTCGTTCTCTGAGAAATCCCATTCGATCAGTTTCTCATCTTCTGTTTTCCAGCGGATCGATTGGATCTCGAGACCGTCCTCGGCTGGGACATGCAGGCGAAGCAAGCCACTTCGTCCCTCGACTGGTACCTGCACAGTGATCTCCTGCCAGGACGTCGCCTCAGGAACTTCGAAGTCGATTGTCTGACCAGTTGCAGGGAACTCTGTCTGTTCCTGGGTTCGCCACTGAACTCGTCCTTGGCCGCGTTTGCCGTCGATGCCCCGAGCTTGCAGGTGCAACGTGATCGGTCCCTCAAGTTTCGCTTGAGCCGTTCCAAGGAACGGATTCTTTCCCTGGGCAATCACGCGAATGCCGCCGTCGATCGACTCGATACGGCATTGTTTGGGAACCAATCCATGAGTTGGGCTCCTGGACTTCGTAGGCGCGGTTGTTCTTGGTTGAAAGTCTGGATTGGGTTTCGGGGGAAGGCCGCCTGTGCGTTTAAAGTGCGCCTCGATGAGTTCATTGAACTCGGCCACTTTCTCCGGCATTTCATCGGCGAGGTTTTTCGATTCACCGAGATCGTCTTTCAAATTAAATAGTTCGACGAGGCCATCGTAGCTGTCCGGTTTGCGAGTGTAGTGTTGGATCAATTTCCAATCGCCGTCGCGCACCGAAATCCCCCCGCCGTGATATGGGAAATAGCTCACGCTCGTTCGCTGGTTCCCTCTGGCGCCCTCGGTGAGAACCTTGGCAAAGGATTTTCCATCGATGACATGATTGTCAGGCTTGGTGTGGCCGGTCAGTTCAAGCAGGGTCGGATAGAGGTCAATGTTATTTACGACGTTATCACTCACAGAACCAGCCGGAATCTTTTTGGGCCACCGGACCATCAGTGGAACACGTTCGCCGCCTTCATAGAGCGATCCTTTTCCATCGCGCAGACCGAGATTCTTCGTCGGATACTGCACACCAGCGTAGTCGTTGTAAATCTTCGTGTAGCCGTAAGTCTTGCTCTTTGGGTTAGCCATCTTCTTCTTTTGTTCGCTCTCGCCCATGCTGTGGGTGTTGCCACCATTGTCCGAGAAGAAAACAACAATGGTGTTGTCGGCGATACCGAGTTCATCGAGCGCCGTCATCACACGTCCGAAGTTGTCATCCATCGTCTTGAGCATCGCCGCGTAAACCGGATTCGTGTGACCATCTGGCAGTGTCTCTTTTTGAGCGAACTTCTCAATCAGATCGAGCTTCGCTTCCCAAGGGCCGTGACAGTCGTACATCCAGAGATTTAGATAGAACGGTTCGTTTTGATGCTCGGTGATGTAATTGATGGCCTCAGTACCGAGCCGGTCGTCAATGTGCTCGCCCTTGGGCCCATCAACGATATTGCCGACAGGATGGGCGCCACTTGGCGTTCCATCAGGATGAACCCCGTGCGGCGAGAAATAGGTACTGCCAGGAGGTCCGGTATCAGGTGCAGAATGAAACGTGACCTCGAAGCCGTGCTTGTCCGGCCAGTGTTCTTGAGTCAGACCAAGGTGCCATTTTCCCATGTGAGCGGTGCGGTAGCCGGCGGCCAGAAAGGCTTCGGCCAGAGTCGTCGCCTCCGGATCCAGGAAACGACGGCTCTTGGTGAGCAGGAATTCATGGTTGGATGTGGCAGGCTGATAAACCTGCGGACCCCACGGCTCTGGCTCCTGATGTCCATGGGCGGAAAGGATGCCGTGCCGCGACTCCTCCTGCCCCGTCATGATGGAGGCCCGACTGGGCGAGCAGAGTGGATGTGCATAAGCATTTGTGAAGCGCATCGCTTGTTTGGCGAAGGCATCGATGTTCGGCGTCTCGTAGTAGTCGGAACCAAAGACGCCCCCGTCCGTCCAGCCCATGTCATCGACCAAAAAGAAAATGAGGTTCGGTGGTCGTCCAGGTTCGGCATTTGCCTTGGCCGACAGGCAAGCAAGACCAACAATGGGCAGGAGGAGCAAAGCGTAATTAAGTCTCATAGATCTTCTGTCCTTAACAAGCATGTATGGAGTGAATAGAAAACGGCTGTCATTCAATTTGATCTGCCCCCCGACTAAAGGACGCGACACCGGATCGATCCTGGATCGCTTCACTGAACCACTTCACGGCGCCACTTTCCAGACGGCATCTTCCGAGATAGAAAACGATCCCATCGTCTTCTGTTCCAAATAATTGACCAACCGCTCGAATTCAGCCGACTCATCCTCACTTGGATTTTCGTTTAAGAAGATTGGCCACTTCGGCTGGCCCCAGAATGTTTGTTCGTATTGCTCGCCTTCGCGTTCAACAAGTAGCAGGCCGGAAGTGTTGTCGCCTCCGATCTCTCCAAACAGGATATCAAGTTGCACTGGCCCCCGCTCCAGCTCAATCCATTCACCGCAGGCGAAACCGGCCGACGCAATCAAACACGGAAAAGCAGGGTTGTCAGATCGCTGTATCCCGAGTTCCTTGAACGAAGAATTGCGTCGCGATCCTTCAAAGACAGGTTTTCCGTTGATTGCAAGGAGCAAGTGATTATCTGCGTAGCCCCAGAATCGATAACGCCCTGAACGAGGCGGTATGACCTGTCCGTGGTACCACGTCATCCAGCCGTCTTCTGATGAATAGGGTGTCAGCCCGGCACGGTCGGGGAATTTGTGAAAGGCCCCTGCGATACCGTGAAAACTCAGTTGCTCACCTCGCTTGAGGGCTTCCAGACAATTGTGGTCCTGGAACCCGGTGTGGATCAGCGGCAGAAGACTGCGGGCGATGATGTCCTTCCTGAGACCTTTGTTGTTGATCTCAGTCGATTTGTCGTACCCGAGAATCATGCCCTGCAGCGAGCCGTCGCCGGGATTGGTTGCGCGGAGTGAAAGCTCGGGAAACGCCTGGGACAAGCTGACGTGTTTTAGCTTCTCAAGTTCGCCCTTTTGATCGAACTTGGCGAAATCGCCTTCATGCATCAAGTCTCCTGACGCGTCATCGTGATCGCCCACCGAGATCTGCCCGTCGAGCACAAGCACCTCGGAGCCGTTGGCATTCGCCGAGACAACAAAACTGGTTCCCAGGTCGACGAACTTTCCTTGAGCCGTATTCACCACAAACCCGATGCCTTGTGGCGGGACAACGAGCTTGACCTGTCCCTGGAGCAACGAAACACCTTGGTGGCTGTCCAGCGTTAACCTGAGTGGCCCCGTTGCGATCACATGCACACCTGTTTCGCGAAACGCAAGTTCGATCAAACCTTGTGGCATCACCAACTCGTCGCCGGGGTACAGCTCGGTCCCGCTTGCAACGATGCCGTCCTTTCCAACGCTGTTTTGCCCTTCGACTCGGATGACTCTGGCGATACCACGCTCGATCTGCGTGGCTTGCTGTCCAGGTGTGCGAAACCAGCCGAATGCACCAAAGATCAACGAAGCGGCAAGGGCGCTCAAGGCCAGCCACAATGGAATCGCCCGTTTCGTGATCCGCGAAACGGACTCGCGTTCGGGCGGCGTGCCCACCGAATCGTCGGCCAGGAGCTGCTGCCACTTCGCGTCGATCGTCGCGAGCGAACGCAACGTGGCACGAGCATCGGAGTTGGTGCGCAGCAAGTTCTCTAGCTGACCGAGTTCTTCGGGAGTGATGGCACCATCCAGGTATCGGTGCAACAGGTTGATCTCGTCGTCTTTCATGATCTAGCTTCCGGAAGAGCACTTTCCATACATTGATGCAACGCCTTGCGGATGCGCGAAAGGAGTTGATAGAGAGAACCTTCGGTTCGCTTTAGCCGAGCAGCCAACTCACGAATCGTTGTGTCATTCGCATACGCCGCCAGCGCCAGCTCGCGACGCTCACGCGGTAGCTTCGCAATGCAATCGTCGAGTGCGTTGAGTTGTTGCTGTCGCAACGGTAATTCGTCGGCGCCTTCTTCTGCCAAAAGTTCAACGATATCCTCCGCGAGCACCAGACGATCCCGGGCGAATCGCCGCCGCGCAGAAAGCAATTCATAACGGGCGATCAAACAAGCCCACGCACCGAACGCAGTATGATCATCGAGCGTCGAAAACTTGCGCAGGGCGGCAACGCTGACCTCTTGCATCACGTCATCCACTTCCTGTGCCTTTGGGCAGCAAGATCGCACAAACGCGCGCAGGCTCGGCTCGTGCAGTGTCCAAAGCCGCAGGAAGGTCTCATGCGGATCAGGAAGTTTACTTCCCATCACGAGCCCAACGTTTGTAGATTTCGGCGTTCTCGCGGTAGGCTTCGCGAGAGGCTTTGTTTTTCGTTGACTTCATCTGGTCTTCGATTTCCAGAGCATAAATCTCGGCCGTCTCGGAACCGGGGTCTCCGGTTTCTTCGATCCATTCGTCCAGACGCTGGCGATGTTGTGCGAGTGCTTCGGTGTGGCGGACGTCTTCGGCGAGGTTTTTCGTCTGCCAGATGTCTTGGCCATAAAGATAGAGCTCTTCAGACGCCCGCGTGGGAGCAAAGAGTAGTTTCTCTGCGAGCAGGCTAAGTGCGTCCTGCGCATGCAGCTCGCGCAGTCGTTTGATAATGAGTTTGCCGTCCTTGTAGGTGCTCGGCATCAGAAGAGGACGCTGGGGGAAAAAGTTCCTGACATAGAGGTAGTCTTCGGTGCGCACCGAGCGGATGCGATCGGCCGCCTCGCCGCAGCGGTCACGCGCCGCGAAGACCGCTTGTTTTGGTTTGAAGTCCTGCGCAAGAATATCCTGCCCCTGCATCTGTTCGGGGACCTTAATTCCCGCTGCGGCGAGCGAGAATGCGGCCACGTCGATGTGCTCGACTAGATCGGTCCGCGTTGCGCCGCCTTTGATCCCCGGCCCGCGTACGATCAACGGGATATGCGCACCCTCGTCGTAGAGAAACTGCTTGCCACGCGCGTGGCTGATGCCGTGATCGGTAAAGAAGACAACAAGAGTGTTGTTCAGGATACGTTCTTGCTTCAATCGCTTCATGACCAACCCGACGTGGTGGTCAGTAATCCGCACACTGTCCAGGTAAGTCGACCAGTCCTTCAACAGGACTGGATCACGAGGGTAGTAGGGAGGAAGAGCGACGCTGCTGGGATCCGTGACATAGCCGAAGACAGCTTTGGCCTGTTTGTCGAATTCTTCGTAATGAGCCTCAGACGCACCCCGAAGCTTGCCACCGTGAAGCTGTACCTGCATGAAAAACGGTTGTCCGTCCTTGCGCTCGGACCAATCATGACTGTCGTAGATCGATTTCTCCCAGTCGAAGTTGTAATCGGTCTTGCCCAGTCGACTCTTGGTGCGTGAGCTGAACGGCTGGGACCGGAAATCAAGCTCTTGCAGGCCGCTACCGATGCAGGTGTAGTAGCCCGCTTCCTGAAATAGCGAGGGAACGGGCCGGACACCGCTGGGTAACGTGATGCGATGCTCACCGCGTCCACTTCGATGGTGGTGCGCTCCGATCGAGGTCTGATACATCCCCGTGATCATGGCTGACCGGAAAGTCGAACAAACCGGCGACGTCGCATAAGCGCGCGTGAATCGCAGGCCGTCTTTTGCCAGTTGATCCACATGCGGCGTCTGAACTGTCGTCTCGCCGTAGCACGAAAAGTTTGCCGACATGTCGTCGATCACAAACCAGAGAATGTTCGGACGCTCGTTGGCGCTGGCGTTGAAGGCGCCAAGTACGATCAGGCCGAACCACACGACCGACAGCATAAGGGCGTTCACCGTTCTTTTGACATTGAACATCATTGTTGCGGCACCACCTAACTTGCAGTATTCAAGAACAGCTGTCTCGATCTTCATCGGTCATCGCGATA
The DNA here is from genome assembly GCA_937916515.1 of uncultured Planctomycetaceae bacterium. Lineage (GTDB taxonomy): Bacteria > Planctomycetota > Planctomycetia > Planctomycetales > Planctomycetaceae > Fuerstiella. Next base: position 6,186 of record CALFSX010000042.1, read on the forward strand.
TAGATCAACTGCCTCGTCCCCCGGATACGTCGGCACGCCACCAGTATAGGGGTAGTCGTCGAATTTGATTGCGGCGTTTGTCTCACGAGGGTCATTCAGTTGAATCAAAGCGCCCGTAAGCTGATCGGCGATCTTGCTTTTAATGGAGGCGAACTTCGGGTCATTCGCCAGGTTCTTCACCTGATTCGGATCGTCTGCAAGCACGTAAAGTTCGTCTGCAGGCCGCTTGCCGAAGTTGAGCTGATACAGACGCTGCATCATTGGACTCGAATCGCGATTGGCCCACAGATAAGACTTCGTCGGCCCGTTGTCGCAGTCCCCGAGCCAAGCGTTCTTCTTGTAGGCGGTCGCGTAGTTTGGCGTTCCCGCTGGCCATCGATGCGGAGCATAATTTCGAACGTAGAGATAATCGTCCGTGCGGATCGCGCGGGACGGGTATCCGTCGTCGCTGTCCTGTTGGCAATCGGTGTGTCGCTCGCGGCCATAGACGACCGCATTGCGGTCGGCTTCTAAGCGACCGTCTTTCTCACTTTTCAAGATCGAGACAAGCGACCGACCGGACATCGCCTCGGGCACGTCAATTCCAGCGGCTTCCAAAAACGTCGGTGCCAAATCAGTCGTGGAAACGAAATCAGTGACGGTTCGTCCCGGATTTGGAATCTCTTTTCCCCATCGTATCGCAAGCGGAACACGACTGCCCCAGTCATAGAGATTGCCTTTGCATCTTGGGAAAGGCATTCCGTGGTCGCCAGACATGACGACGATTGTGTTCTCGAGCTCACCCGCTTCCTGAAGCAGCTTGAGTGCCGCCATCACATCACTGTCCCATCGCTGGACTTCGAAGTAGTAATCCGCAATGTCGCTGCGAACTTCCTCAACGTCCGGATAAAAATCCGGTACCGGAACCTTGTCGATGTTCATTCCGCTCTGCAGTCCGGTTCCTTTCTTGTACCCCCGATGAGGATCGGAAGTGCCGAACCAGAAGCAAAACGGCTTGCTCGAATCGCGCCCCGTCACGAACTGCGTAAAATTCTGTTGCTTACCGCACGGGTGAGACTTGTAGCCGCCCTCGGCGAACTTGCCCGGTCCCCACGCTTTTCTCCAGTGCCCCGTTTGGTAGCCCGCCTCTTCGAGCAAGTTGACGAACGTGGGGTGCTTGACGTCGAGTGCCCCATAAAGATTGGCACCCGTGCCGAGACGAAAGAATTGTTGGCCGGTGAGAACGGCGTTCCGAGACGGCGTGCATGATGGCGACGAAATGAACGCGTGATTGAATAACACCCCTTCCTTTGCGAGTCGATCAAAAGCGGGCGTCTTGACAACGGGGTCGCCATACACTCCAGCGTGCGGCCATCCCCAATCATCGGCAAAACAGAACAAGATGTTTGGGCGATCCGAAGTTGAATCAGCGGCGTTGGTGATCGCAACACTACCGGCGATCAATGCAATCGCAATGATCGAATTCAGACAAGCAAGTCTCATGATGTTGTACTTCGGTCGTGATGGAACGTTTGGCGGATTGAGTTTGATCAACGGAGATAGCTCGAGCAAGTCTAGCGTGAGCGAAGTCTCGGTATTGACATTGGGGATCTTGATCAGCGTTTTATGACCTCAACGGATTCTGGATTGAAATCCGCGAGCTCCGGTGCTTTCGTTGTTACGCCATCCCTAGGGACATCGATCCCACCAGTCCAGACGATGCCATTTAGGATGAGCCTTCGCAGTTCATCTACTCGCCAGTTTTTGTAAAAGTGCGGCATGACGATGCCGAATCCTCGACCACCATCAGGCCTTTCAACGGACCACGCGACGGACTCAAGCTTTGGCGCTTCAGGAGGAAGCATCGATGTGGCTAGCGTGGTTACATTCGGGGCGAGTTGATTTCCGTCTGGGCCAAAGTAATTGTTGATATAGGGCTCGTCATGCAACGAGAATTCTTCACACCCACGTGTGACCGGATGCTCGAGTGCAGCGGGCGTGATGGTCGCTTTGGGAAAAACCCTGGCAATCGATTGATGATGCGGGCAAGAACTGTGTGCAAAGTAACCACCCATCCAGCGCAGCAATGGATGACTACCATCGGACAGCACATCTTCACGACGGACTCCGGTCGCGTAGTGAACGCACACGATTCCGGCTCCCCGGTCCATCATCACTTCCAGATCGGCAAGGTTCTGTTTTGGGTTGGGGAGCCGATTGGCAGGAAACATGTCGCCGATAAAAACGATCGTCGACGCCGCGTCCCGCAGAGACTTATCTGGCCAGCCTAAAACGACATCTGCCTTGACACCCGAGAGATTCTCTATGCTCTCAAGGCTATGTTTCATCAATCGTCCGCTAGCGGCGACCTCGTGCGTCCCCGGCTTATGATTACTGGGACCAACGACGATCAAGACGCGACCGCGGTCTGCCGTCGTCAGCCCCGACCATGCAATCGCCGGCGATATCGCGGCGCTCGTCGCCAAGACGCCGGAGGTCGTTTTTATGAATTTCCTGCGTGAATCGCGTTTCGGATTGTGGGCACTCTGGCCGGTGTGTTTGTTCATAAGTTCTAGCGATTTTCCGAGCGGTCTTGGTTTCCGAATTCGACTGAGTCTATCACGATCAACTTCTTCATCACGATCCGATTCACCGTGTGGGGTTCTCGTACCAGAACACGCCCAGCTGGGCGTGTTCCTCGCAGCACATCAGGTCCAGGTCTCCGTCGCCGTCAAGGTCCACCAGTTGGATCAGGTCGTACTTGGCGCCGCCGGGCGGTGAGATGGCGTGGGATGCCCAAGCGCCGTCCACGCCTTCCGGGCCGTAGCTCATCCACGCCACCGCCACCTTGGTCTTGTCTGCTTTTTTGACGTTGGTGTTGGTGGTGTGGACCAGGTCGAGCTGGCCGTCCAGGTCGATGTCCGCCACTCGCACGCTTTTGCCCGCGAACACGCCGAACGGATTGGGGATGTCGCGCGTCGTCCACTTGTTAGGACCGGCTTCGCGGCGCATCCACCGGATCACGTCGTTGCGGGTGCTCGTGACCACGTCCAGGCGGCCATCGGAATCGAGGTCGGCGATGTCCATGAACAGGGGCTCGTAGCCGATCGGACCGATGCGATGCTCGACCCAGGCCTTCGCGTCGGCGGCACGATCGACTCCGGGATTCTCCAGCCAAAGGATGCCCGAACGATCCCCCTTGCGGTCCACCGTGACGATGTCCAGGTCGCCGTCCTGATCGAAATCGTGCGTCTGGGTGTTCATGATCCAGCCCGCGGTGTAGAGCTTGCCCAGCTTCCAGGCGTCGAGATCGCGTGGGTTCTTCGGCGCGATCAGCAAGCCGATCATGCCGTTGGGTGATTTCGAACCCACGACCAGGTCCACGCCGTGTTGGCCGTCGACGTCCATGGGCAACGCGAACATCCATCGCGACACCCCTTTGGCCACCGGGAACGATTCGGTCTTCCAGGCAGACGCGTCGAGGTACCGCGACGCCCGCTTCGGCGCCCAGTGCGCAAACATCTGCATCGTCTTGCCCTCGCACGACGAAACCACGTCCAGCGCCCCGTCCCCGTCCAGGTCCGCGAACACGGCGTCCTCGGCGCTGGCGACCTCACCCACCGTCACGGCGGGCCAGTGTTCCGTCACGCGTTGAACGCCGGGGTTCAGACACACACGGATCGCGTTGCCCTGCTCCCAGCCCGTGACGGTGTCGAGCAGGCCGTCCCCGTTCGCGTCCGCCAATCGGATGCCGTCCGCCCCGCGGCGCGTCTGTGTTGAAGGATCGATGGTGTGGATCGGCCAGGGTGTTTGCTCCGCCAAGGCGCCTCCGCCGCAGAAGCAGACCGTCAACACCCACGCGCAGCCAAATGTTTGCTGTTTTTCCTTGATCATTCCGTTCGATTGTTTAAACGACATTTTTCCCACATGACCTTCGTCCGGCTACACAGCCAGGCGCATCAGTGATTGTTGTATCCCGTGCGGCGTTCCGACGCCGTGATTTTCTCCGCCAATCCGCCACCAGCGTTTAAAGGTCTACAACGTACGGCACGTTGTGCGTACCTTTGATAAATCGGTTGCCTAGTTTTGTCGGAACAGTGGACTATCGATGACAGCGGCGATCGTTTCCATCATTCGATAGTCGTGCTCGGCGGAGACTTGCAGGATCTTGTTGATCTCTCCGTAGTCGGAGGCGCCGGGCTCTGTGCCGTTCGTATAGGTCAGCAGTTTTGAGACAAAGCTGCGAACAAAACGATCACGATTGGCATCCGACAAGACCAACTCTCTGAATTCAGATATGTTCTTGTATCCTGTGCCATTACGAAAATTGGAGCTCGCATCGATCGGAATCTCCCGTGCTCCAGATACGTAAAGATCTCTCCATGCGCCCGACGGATCGAAGTTCTCAAATGCGTATCCCCATGGGTCGATACTCTGGTGACAGCTCGCGCATGATTGGTCGGAAGCATGCGCCGCGAGTACCTCTTTGATTGTCTTGGCGTTTCGAATATCCGGCTCGACCGTATTGACATCCGGTGGGGGTGGGGACGGGTGGATTCCCATCAAAGTCTCCATCACGTAGACCGCCCGATGGATGGGTGAAGTCGTCTGTGTATCCGCAGTTGAGGTAAGGAATGCGCCCATGCCCAGTAGCCCACCTCGGCGACCATCGGTGAACGTGTACTTTCGCAGTCGCGAATCCATCGGGACATCGTCAAGACCATAGATCCGCGCTAAGTCTGCGTTAACAAAACTGTAGTCGGCCGAGAGCAATTCGGTCACCGGGAGATTCTCTGTGACGACATGGCGGAAAAATGCGAGGGCCTCGTTCTTCATGTCTTCGCCCAGTTGCTTGCGATCGTAGAAGTGAAACCGCTTTGGGTCGGGCGCCATGAAGTTGATGTCTGCCAGCTTGAGCCACGAGTATGGGAACTCGCCCAGGAAAACGTCCATTCCACCTTGAGCGTTCTCGCTCAGCAACTGCTGGAGGATTTTTTCGTGGCCACCGTATCCGCCGCGTGCCACTTCTGCTCGCAACGATTGAGACGGCAGAGTGCCTTTCAGGAAGTAACTGATCCTGGTCGCCAAAGAGTCGTTCGTGTTCAGACTATTATCGTTCACCATCAAAAAGCGAGGCGACAACATGATTGCAAGAATGCCTTCCTTGAACGCTTCGATCGTCCCCATGCTCTCTGCAGACGTTTCGACAAAAGCCACGATCGAGTCCAGTTCACCCGGCTTGAGATTTCGCTTCCAGGCCCGGCGTGCGATGGGCGCGAGTATGTCGTGGGCATTTTCGATTTTGGGATTCGCGCCAACGAGAGCGATGTGTCGTTTGGGTGGCCAGGATTCGAAGGTGGGCCCGTCAATTTCGACGCTGTAAATTGCCGGACGCGCTCCCCGCCATAGGTAACGCCAGTATTTTGACTCGTAAGGATCTCTGTCATGCTTCGTTGAGGGCTTGCCTCCCGTCATTTGCTGGTATCGCTCCTCAAACAGTCGCTTCCACTTTCCCGGATTGTTCTTTTCCAGATACTCTCCTTCCAGGATGGCTTGGTGCTTGAAGCCGCCATTGTGAAGCATGCGATGTGCGTCTGTCGGATGGTGCAGTGACAGTTGGCTTCCGTCGGCAAGCCACTCGTGCAGAGTAATCTCCGCGAGCTCTTCATCGGGCAATTCGAAGACATGTTCATGCGCCCCCAATTTCACCAGCAACCGGATCATGTCCCCACTGTAAAATCCACTGCCACTGGTATCGTATCGAGTCCGGTCGACACCGGCCGCTCTGACCGTGATGGAATAGTTTCCCGTCAGCGAAACGCTGTCGAAACCGCGGAATCGCTTCCCGACCTGCGGGTCCCCAAAGCTGACACACTCTTTTCCGTTAACTTCGGCTTCCCAATTGAGACTTTTATTGATATCGCCAGTGTTTCCGATAAGCAGTTTATCAACGATTCTCTTTGCGGGAATGCGGACCTTCTTTCGTCTCGGCTGGTCGCCCGAAAGAATGGTGGCGTCAAGCACCTTCCGAAGCGACGCAGCATACTTTTCCATGTGGTAGCGGCTAATGCCGAGCGTGGCGACCGCGTTGTCAAAGCCTTCATGACGATTATCCGCCAGCAGATCACCCGAATCAAAATTCGGCGGTAGCTTATCCAGCAGCAGCGTGTCGCGGACACTTGCGGCAAACTCTCGGTTGTTGAGTCGCCGCATGGGTGAACGTGTCATCGGCGAATTGAACGCAGCAACTTGCTTCGTGAAATAATCCACAAGCAGCTTCCGGTCAGCCTCATTCAACTCGCTGTCTTCGCTGGGCGGCATCTCCCCGGCCAAAACGAGATCGAGCGCGTCGGTCCACATTCCGATTGTCTCAGCCGTCGGGTGCAAACCCAATGCATTGATCTCGAAGTCACCGTTTGACTCTTCCTTGTTGTGACACTGGAAACAGTGCGTTCGCAGTAATTGCTCGGACGCGCGTGTGACTCCGGAGAGTACGAGCGAAGCCAGCAATGCGAATAGTGCCAATAGGGTGCAGAACCGTTTCATTGCTTTATCCTCAGCCAAAGTTGAAGGTACCCGTACTGACATTGAACGTGTCACGTTCGATACCAAAGTGCTGGATGAGCGTGAGAAACAGGTTGCACAGTGGCATGTTCTTTCCATTGATACGGACATTCACATGTCCTAGATGTTTCAAGCCGCCGCCTGCGACCAGGATCGGTAGCTTCTTGCAGCTATGAGTTCCACCGTAGCCCATGCCGCTACCAAAAAGGACAACAGTGTGGTCGAGCATCGAGCCGTCTTGGTGAGGGTCAGGTATCGCGTCAAGCTTCTTTAAGCAGCGCGAGAGGTGTTCAATTTGGAATCTTTCAATGGCCAACAGCTCGTTAACGATATCTCTGGACTTTCCGTTGTGCGTGACACTGTGATAGCCACGGGAAACCCCATCGATATCCGTGTACTCCAGGGTTCGCGGAAAGGCGACCGTCGCGATGCGAGTGAGGTTGGTTTCGAATGCGTACGTAATCATGTCGAATATCGCCTCATAGTCATTGTGAATGAGGTGTTCGCCATTTGAATAGTGGGCCGAGAGGTCGTAGGCGGGCTTGTCTCGATCGACCCAATGCCCACGCTTTTCGAGCGATTGTTCAAACTCGCGGATCGATGTCTGAAACTGGTCCAGACGGTCACGGTCGAATTGGCTCGCCGACTTCTTCAGATCGGTAAGCTGGTCTGCCACGTTTTCCAGGACGCTCTGATTGCGATTGATCTCTGTGACCTGCCTGGCCTTCGCTTTGGCATCAAGCGTTGTGAACAAGTTGGCGTAGAGCTGTTTGGGATCGGTGGTCACGGGCGCGATCGTCCCGTTAGCCGTCCAGCTCATCTGGATGCCACCTTTTAGGCCCACGTGGATCGACGGATAACGGACATCGCTGCCCAGGTAGCGGGCGAGCACCTGGTCGAAACTGATATTCTTTTCCGCATAGGCATTGGCTTCGCTGGGCAAGATACCGCTCAGGAACGACACTTCTTTTCCATGGCCGTTGCCCATGTCATGGTCGGTGTTCGAGATCACGGTCAGGCGATCGTTCAACCACTGCAACGGCTGAAGCGTGAATGGCAACTTTGGACTTCTACCAAAAGACTTCGGAAAGAAGTTTTGGGGGTGCATCCCAAAGGGGTTTCCAACAATTAAACAGCGGGTTGCGGCTGCTGAAGGAGACGCAGGTGCGCCAAAACACTCAAGCGCCGGCAGCGCAAGAGCTGCTCCACCAGAGCCAATGAAAGTCCGTCGATTTAGCTTCATAGGTCTTTCTCGTAGAGTTTAGGTGGTCGAGTGATCATCGAGCGACGAAAATTTGCGTACGGCAGCGGCGCTGCCCTCCTGCAACGGTTCGTCCACTTGATGTGGTTTCGGGCAGCACGAACGGCCAAACTCGTGCAGACTCGGCCCGTGCTGGATCCATAGCCGCAATCAGGTCTCATGCGTGTGAGGATGTTCGTTTTGCAGATCGGAATCTGGCTCCATTTTTACTCCTCACCGGTCCGCTACCGACTCGCTCCAAATCTTACGCGGAATCTTTGACATTTTCCGAGATTTCCCGGAAGCATGATCGGGTTTGCTGTGTTTCTTTGCGATTTGCCTCACCTATGCAATGGCGGAGACCGTCACTTCGAGCTCTAGGTCGTCTCAGACCCCATCCCGTTCATGAGTTTCGGTCAGATTATCGACCTTGAGCTTTGAGACCGCTGCAACTTAGCAGCAATCTGTTTAGGATGGACAAACCGAAGTGGATTCGCGGAATCTCAAACCTCCAGAGTTCCCTTGAATCTACGCATTTTGGCGCGAGAAGTCGGTGGTGCTAATTCAGGCGTTTCACGCAATCCCCACCCGGGCACAGCGTGATTGAGCTAATGAAGCAGATCATCGGAAACGGTGAAAACTCAATAACGAATTGGTTACGCCCGCTTCAATCGGTTTAGTACCTGCGTCACGCGAGATCGACTGACTCCCAGGACTCGAGCCAACTCGGCTCTCGTTTGTACTTCTCCTGAGTCAAGGAGCGACTGGTAGTATCGAGCTCGCTCCATGCCATCCGGCCATGGCTTCTTGCGTTCACATTTGGGCTCTGGAATGCCTGAAATGGGTTTCCAGCAGTGGAATTCAACCTTCTGCGATCGACGTAAGTTGTTTATGCATTATGCACCTACCTCAACAAGACCCGGTGTTCGCATAGAGTACGGATCGGGGAGCTTTTGGTCTCAATCCGAACCACAAACCCTTGGTCACGTGTATTCGTGGCCGAGGGTTCTGTCATCGTCGAAAACTTAACGATGCCGGCGGTTCGAGTCCGAAGATTGCCTCCCTCGGGATCATTTTCCGAACAAAAAACGAAATGCCGACTTATCTTGCCTTTGACGTCTCTAACTCCCTAAATCCAAGTCTGGTGTGTCAGCTTCAGAGCCTATTTCTCGTCTTCCTCAAGCTGCCTGCTGCCTTCGAATGGTCCCCATTGGACGCGTTTCTCGTATTCCTTCGCGTTCTTATAGGCAGCA
>CALFSX010000043.1 GCA_937916515.1 uncultured Planctomycetaceae bacterium
GCGAGTCATAGAATTATCTGCGTTTTTAGGCAAGTGCGACTGTAGTACTAGGGCGACAAGCACGTATTCTAGTATCTATCGCAACACAGACACAACTTCCGCCAATAAAACGGTGGCAAAACTGCCCGACGACAAACTGAATTCCACGATGATTGCTGCATCTTCCGACAGCGTCGCCGAAACGTTGTGAGGATATTCAAACATTTTGCGGCGAGTTCCGGGAGTCAACTTTCCGGAATCTTCAAACTGTTCGGCTGTTAGCCCCAGCCTGACCAAAGCCGCAGTTTCCAACGCCAAAGCTTCGTCTGTCGCTTTCACCATCTTTGGTCCTGGCATCGGCCCCATTGCCACAAGCTGGCTGATATCCGTTTCTGCGGTTTCCGCCAGCAGGTGAGGACGTATTCCGTCCTTGCGACAAACCACGTCTCCCGTCACAAATGCGGTTGGTTCTGCTCGCCCCAGTCGTTCGGCAAGCACAAGATTGAACACGGCAGATTGGATGGCACTGGAAACCATCTTCGTCATAAATCGACGTTTGTGGTGCGACCAGCGTTTGGCAGAAAGCTGGCCAGTCAGCAGACCGATGCCGTCCTTGATGCTGTTGCCATCGTGCCCAAAACGCTGAGTGCCAAAGTAGTTTGGAAAGCCGAGAGTTTCCAGCTGCTGCAGCCGAACAAACACGTTGGCAGCATCGTCGTCGGTAAACGTATGCTCATCGGTTGGCCGAAGGTGAATGCGAAAATGATTGCCTTCCAGATGACCGGTTCTAAGCTTATTGTTGTGAGCTGAAATCGACAGAACCTTCACGCCTTTGCCGTCAACTTCCGCAATCAGCGGCAGGCAGCTTTTCGGTACAGAAACAAACTGTCTCGTCACGGCTCGACGATCTTTCTGCCCGGCAACGCCGATATCTCGCGAATTCACTTTCAGCGTTCTTGAAAGATGCGAAATCAAATCGCCAGCCGCGACGTCTCGCTTTTCAACCCACAAATAAATGTGTTCACCGGTACCGTCCGGAAGGTAGGCGGGAATTTCTTCAACGTCAAAGTCTTCCGGGTGAGTTCGATGAAAGGCCGATTCCAACACCGGCGAATTCACAGTTGGCGGATTCTGAATCTCGGCCAGCAAAGTTTCCCATTCCATAAACTCACGAAAACTACATCACACCGTGATGCCTTGTTAAATACAGACTGACTGACTGGAAAGTGCCAGTCTGAATGAGCCGCAGGGCGTTAGCCCCGGTTTTCCTGTGATCCGCACTAACCGGGGCTAACGCCCTGCGGCTGATGTGAGTAGCAGAAATACTGACCTTATCATTGAACCTGGCGCTGTCCAGCTAACGGTCGCCCCAAATGGCGGCGGTATTCCGGCTGACTGAAAACACGGCAACCGTTTACATATTGTCGTCGTCGTCATCCTTGGGTTGAGATCCACCGGGTTGAAAACTTTTGATCGGCGTTTGGCTGCTGTTGCCAGAATCCACACCGGCAGGCGGCTGTCCGCCCGCATTGCCTGTTTCGCTCGCAGCGTCCGGGCTTTGCGGCTGTCCACCGGCATTACCAGTTGCCCGGGCTGGCGAGCTCGCGGGCGTTTTAGGCATGATCGGCAACACTGACTCGGCGGTATAGCGTTCCTTCTTCTGAATCATTTCATCAATTAAACTCAGACGCCGCTGAACGCGTTGCTTGGCAAAATCGACGCCGGCGGGAAGTTCCTTAAACATCAGCGGTATGTCGTCTCGAGCGATAAACAACAGTTCCTGCTTCACGTGGTCCTGAGTAGACGCTGTTTTGGTAAGCCGAGTCACCATGGCGGCAAGATCGCCTTCAGATTTTTCCAGCATCTGCCCCCATTCTGCAGACGCCGTTCCATTTTGATGAGCCGACACAACTTCCGAATTGAGGCTCAGCAGTTGTTCAAAGTCTGCCGTGTCCTGAGTCCAGTCTTCTCGAAAAAAGACAAACCACCCCAGCCCCAGCAACACACAAACCAGAATGCCGGCCAGCAGCTTAACATTGGCTTCCACCCATTCAATGACGCCCGTCAACAGGCCCGCATCATCATCTTCCCAGTCTTCATCGTCCTCCCAATCTTCATCGTCATCGTCGTCATCATCAGCTTCCACGGGACGTGCTTGTGGGCGAGACTTAGCTTTGCCGGACGCTGAGCGTTTTTTCGGGGGAGCGTAGTCGTCTTCATCATCATCGAAGGGCGATCCTCCGCTGTTAAACGGAGTGTCCTCGAAATCGTCGTCGTCCTGTCTGGAAGACCGGCTTTTGCGTGCTCGTTCAAACAGTTCCGGAAAATCTTCCGCCGGATGCCAGCTTTTGTTGTCTTCAGAAACGTGAAACATCCGGCTAAACCGACCACGCCGCTGCAGCCCCTGAATCTGCTCGGCAGTGAATGGTCCCTGAACACGACCGCGATTTCGAATCCAGTAATTTGCCAACTAACCGGCTCCCAACAATTCACACACTGCGTCAATCTGGCCCCGACAATCCGGCCCCAACAAAAATAAGGCAATCCAGCCAACAGTCTGCAGTGTAGTAACGCAAACTCGCCCCGACAATCGCCAGCCCGCCTCCGCAATTTCGCGCAATTCCTGTCAGCAGACGTCAGCAGCCGACAATGCTGGTGCCGTCGCTTCAGAACGGAATCGGTGCTATGCTGCGGCTGTTACGTGTTTTCGGATCCGCCGGTGCTTCTTTAGTGCAAAGTGCGGTGTCTTCCGCCCGGAACCTGCATCGCTCGAATGAAGATCCGTTCACTTACCGCCTTTGAAGTTCCCGTCGCACTACGAAAACCGGTGCGGCACGCTTCCCATATTCGGCATCAAAACGACACGCTGATTGTCCGCTGCGAACTCGCCGATGGCAGCATCGGCTGGGGAGAAGGCCTGCCCAGAACCTACGTTACCGGCGAATCCATCGCCAGCGTTTGGCGGCACCTGACCGAAACCAGTTTCGCGATACTGCTGGATACCGACTTTGCCGATCCGCTGCATGCGGTCAGCGTACTGGACAGCTTAAAACTGGCCGAAGTTCCGCCCGATGCAGGCGTCGAAGTTCGTGAATGTTTCGGCAATAGCGCACGCTGTGCCATTGAACTGGCCGTTCTGGACGCTGTTTGCAGAACGGCACAATGCAGCATCGGCGGTCTGCTGACTTCACTTCCGGAAGCCGCAGAAATTTCTGAACAACAAGACACGGTCTTTTACAGTGGAGTTGTCACTTCCGGCAGTGGGCTGCAGCAGTGGCGTTCGGCTTTAAAGATGCGAGCATTCCGCTTTCGGTCGGTGAAAGTGAAAGTGGGCACTTCCGGAATCGACGATCAGACCTACCTAAGCCGCGTTCGGCGAATTGTCGGAAACCGCGTCGATCTGCGACTGGACGCCAACGAAGCGTGGCACTGCGATCAAGTGATTTCAAAAATTCAGCCGCTGCTGAAATGGGGCCCAACCTGTGTGGAGCAACCAGTGGCTCACACAGAAGTGGGCGGACTGGCTCACATACGTGCTGACCTGTCGATTCCGATCATGCTGGACGAATCGTTGTGCAGCGTCGAAGATGCTCACGCAGCCATTCAGGCCAGGACGTGCGATCTGTTCAATCTCCGAATCTCCAAATGTGGCGGTCTCGTCAATTGCGTGCGACTGGCTGCGCTGGCAAAACAGAACGATTTGAACTATCAACTGGGATGTCAAGTTGGAGAAACCGGGATTCTGTCTGCGGCCGGACGACATTTCGCCTGCAATATCAGCGGAATCCGTTACCTTGAAGGCAGCTACGATCGCTTTTTGGTCCGCCAACCGCTGACTTTCGAAAACCTGACTTTTAGATATGGCGGGCGAGCCAAACGGTTATCAGGATTTGGTTTGGGAATCACGGTGGACGAAGAAAAAATTCGAGCGATGGCCGTGCGAACCATGCCGTTATCCTGAACAATCCAATGTGTGGCCGGTTAAGCGTCCGCTTGTGTAGAACCCGCTTTAAAACCAGTCGACCAAACGCAACACAACCGAACGCAACATAATAGTTTTTTCCCACTCACACTTAGCACCGATACCAGTCTGCCGATGAAAGTCGCCCTCTTTATTCCCTGCTATGTTGATCAGTTTTATCCGCAGGTCGGCATGGCTACGGTTAAGCTGCTGGATCATTTTGGGGTACAGCACGAATTCCCCAAGGCTCAAACCTGCTGTGGTCAGCCCATGGCGAATTCCGGTTGCATGCCGGAAGCCAGGCCTCTGGCCCTTAAATACGTCGACGTCTTCAAGGGCTACGACTACATTGTCGCTCCATCCGGCAGTTGCGTATCTATGGTGCGAAATCACTACGAATCGTTCTTCACAGAAGAAGACCACGCCGCCAACGAAGTTCGCAAACGTACTTACGAGCTCTCCGAATTTCTGGTCAACGTGCTGAACGTCACTGAAATCAAAGGCCGATTCGAATCAACGGTGGGAATCCATCAAAGCTGCCACGGCTTGCGAGAACTCCGACTGGGGCCATCCTCAGAAACAATGAAGCCTCGCAAATCACTGATGGCGAACTTACTGGCCAGCATCGACGGAATATCGTTTTCAAAGCTGCAGCGTATCGACGAATGCTGCGGCTTCGGCGGAACATTTGCCGTCGCCGAAGAAGCCGTGTCCTGCATGATGGGCGAAGATCGAGTGAACGATCACCTGGCGGCTGGCACCAAAGTACTCACCGCTGGCGACATGTCGTGCCTGATGCACCTGGAAGGCATCATTCGCCGCAGAAAACACGATATCAAAGTCATGCACTTTGCTGAAATTCTTGCAGAAGCTCTCACATCGCCCGTCGCCGTATAGTTTTCCGCAGCTTGAATTACTCGCCGTATTGCCGGTATAAATTCTGAACAATCATGTCACATCCAACTCTTGCTCAGGACTTCGTTGACAACAAACCGCGTGCCCAATGGCACGACAAAGCCTTGTGGTTTGTTCGCGAAAAACGAGATCGTATGGCGGCCAGTGTGCCGGAATGGGAAGACCTGCGCTCGCACGCGTCGGCCATTAAAATGCATACGATGTCGCAACTGCCGACCTATCTGGAAATGTTCGAAGCCAAAGCAAAGGCCTTGGGCGTACACGTTCACTGGGCGGCGGACGGCGACGAACACAATCGCATCATTCACGACATTCTGCAGAAACATAACGCCAAAAAGGTCGTTAAAAGCAAGTCGATGCTCACGGAAGAATGCCACCTGAATCCGTTTCTGGAAAAGAACGGCTACGAAGTGGTCGACACCGACCTGGGCGAACGCATCGTACAACTGCGAGAAGAAACACCCAGCCACATCGTGCTGCCCGCTATTCATATCAAAAAGGAAGAAGTCGGCGAGTGCTTTCACAAGCACCTGGGAACCGAAAAAGGAGCTTCCGATCCGAAGTATCTAACAGAAGCAGCTCGCGGACATCTGCGAGAACGTTTCTGCAGCGCAGACGCGGGAATTACCGGAGTTAACTTTGCCATCGCCGAAACCGGCGGCTTTGTGGTCTGCACCAACGAAGGCAATGCAGATCTGGGAGTATCTCTGCCTAAACTGCATATTGCCTGCATGGGGCTGGAAAAAGTCATTCCCAGAGCATCCGATCTGGCCGTGTTTCTGCGACTGTTGGCGCGATCAGCAACCGGCCAACCAATTACCACATATTCGTCGCACTTCCACGGACCTCGCGAAGGCAGCGAACTGCACATCATTCTGGTCGACAACGGACGCAGCGGGATTCTGGCCAAACCGGAATTTCGCCGCAGCCTGGGATGCATCCGCTGTGGAGCGTGCATGAACACGTGCCCCGTGTATCGACGCAGCGGTGGACACAGCTATGAATCAACCGTGCCCGGACCAATCGGTTCCATTCTGACTCCTCTACGAACCCCCGAACAGCATTCGACTCTGCCGTTTGCCTGCACCCTTTGCGGTTCGTGCACCGATGTTTGCCCCGTTAAAATCGATCTGCACCATCAGTTGCTGGCCATGCGAGGATTCCTCGATCGCAAAAAGCTGCTCGGGATGTCCAAAAAGATGTCGATGAAGTTCCTTTCCGGCCTGCTTTCCAGTACGTGGATGTTCACGACCGCAGGATCAGCCGCCAGAACAGCCTTGCGATGGATGCCCCGATTTGCGATCTACAATCCCCTGAATGGCTGGGGTAAACAGCGAGAACTTCCTGAACCGCCGAAGAAATCTTTCCGAGAACAATACGCCGATAACAACAAAAATTCGGGACGCCCATCATGACCGCAACCACAAGAGAAACAGTACTCGCCAATCTGCGTGCGGCCCTGCCGGAATCTTCACCACTGCCCGAACTGCCAACATCCGGGCCATGGCAAACCTTTGAAGACCCGTTTGTCAGATTTTGCGAAGTGCTGGATTCTGTGGGTGGCACGTGCTGTCGAGTAAAATCCCTCAGCGACGCCCACCAGCAACTGCTGTCAATTGACGAATGGAATTCGGCCAAAGTGAGAGTCTCCGCAGTTAACGGCGTTGGCGATCCAACCGTGGACTTGAACTCCATCGACGACCCACACGATCTGGAAAACGTCGACTACGCAGTGCTGCACGGACACTTTGGCGTGGCTGAAAATGGAGCGATCTGGGTGACGGACGATACCGTCAAATATAGAGTCCTTTACTTCATCCCCCAGCGACTTGTGATTGTGATGCCCAGCCAGATTGTGCACAACATGCACGAAGCGTACGGTCGTATTACGATCGGCGAACACGCCTTCGCGGGCTTTATTTCGGGGCCATCCAAAACAGCTGATATCGAACAATCGCTGGTCATCGGAGCCCACGGTGCTCGTTCACTGATTGTCTTCGCCGTGGATGACCTCGCCTAAGCCTGCAACTGCTAAGGCCCCCAAATCCCCGCATTTCATCCGTGCTCTCTGTGTCATCTGTGGTAAAAAAACACTGCCGCCGCACGCCCGGTCAGCAAACTCAAACCACGGATTGCACACAGCACACAGACAACAATCCCAAACCAGACCACCCAACACCACTGCGTTTCCCTCTGCGTCTCTGCGGACTCTGAGGTAAAAGCTGCGATTCAATTCCCCAACGCCCTCCAAAATCAAAAGCGAGCCACATCACAACCCATCCGCCGGGCTCTTCACCGCCAGGCCCGGCTTGTTCATCACGTGCAGGTAGATCATCGTGGTCCGCACATCCTTGTGTCCCAGCAACTCCTGAACCGTGCGAATGTCGGCTCCGTCTTCCAGAAGATGAGTCGCAAAGCTGTGACGCAGAGAATGAGGCACAGCGTTTTTCGCAATTTTTGAACGCTTCAGTTGACGCTGGAATTCCTTCGCAAAGTAGTCCTCCCCCACATGATGCCGCCGACGCACGCCGCTCACGGGATCCACGGATGTCTGGCGAGCCGGAAACAGCCACTGCCACGCAAAGTCGGCACTCGCATTGGGATACTTCCGCTCCAATGCATGAGGCAGATAGACGCGACCATTTCCCTGCTCGAGGTCTTCTTCGTGCAGCGTTCGCAGACACTGGATCTGATCCTGCAGTTCAGAACGACAGCGGTCCGGAAGCACGGTGATGCGATCTTTGGCTCCTTTGCCGTCGCGGACCACGATATGCCCCTCGTCAAAGCAGACATCCTTCACTCGCAGTCGCCGACACTCCAGATGTCGCAGGCCCGCTCCGTACATCACCAGAAACATGAGGCGTTTCAGACCCACAAACAACGGCAGCAGTTGCCCGATCTCGCTGCGACTCAGCACCACGGGCAGCCGAGCTTCCTTGTCTGCCGCCGC
>CALFSX010000044.1 GCA_937916515.1 uncultured Planctomycetaceae bacterium
CAACCAGCTGGTGCACAACATGATGGCTCATCGCCACATCCGCCGCCGCATCCGCCGTTGCTGTGATTGAACAGACCGAACAGGCCTGCGTTTGCGCTGCTTGCAACAGTCATAACGACCAAAGCTGCAGACAAAGTAATCCCTCTCATTGTTTTCTTCTCCTGAAAATTGAGCTGAAGGGTTGGGTGAGGATAGTCTCAGAACGATCTTGCTCTGAGGTTTGGAACTCTCACCCCGACTTGGGTAACACTGCCGTTATTTTCGGAGGACCAGGCCCGATTCATTCAACCAAAGGCCAACAATGCATCACGCTTGGTAGACAAGGGTTTACGTGTACCGATTGTTCCGATTACGAAGACCTCAGAGTTGACGTAATTGGCATTTCTTTACATTAAACCTGCCAGGCCTGCTTCAACAACTGCTGTCCTTGCAGGGTTTGCCGGTCAACGCTGGTTTTGAAACGACATTGGGCGTATGCTGGAACTTGACTGAACACCTGCCCCGCGCTGCGGATTTTTGGATTTTGGTACCTATTCCACGTTACAATGCCCCAGTATCATGCCAGCACCACAACATCCCCCCAAAACTGACGTTCCGTTCTCTGTCAACTTCACTCACCGAGTTCGATTTACTGACGACGCGTTGGGCAAAGACAGTTCAGTCTTGCTGGATTTGCTGGAAAATTCTGAAGGCCGGCCTCCCCGAGTGCAGTTTTGGATCGACGAAGCGGTTGCCTCCGCCAATCCCGATCTGAAACAGCGAATTCAGAACTTCGCCAGTCAAAACCTTTCCCAGTTCCAAATGGCGGGCAACATTCAACTGGTCGAAGGCGGCGAGGCTGTTAAAAACGACATTCACGTTATTGAACGCATGCTCAAGTGCTTCAATCACGCCAACCTGGATCGCCGCAGCTATGTTGTGGTGATTGGTGGAGGAGCCGTTCTGGACGCCGTCGGTTTTGCGGCGGCGATCGCTCATCGTGGAATCCGGTTGATTCGCATTCCCACCACCACGCTGGCTCAGGGAGATTCCGGCATCGGCGTAAAAAACAGCATCAACCTGTTTCAGAAGAAAAACTGGGTCGGCACCTTTGCGGTTCCATGGGGTGTTGTTAACGACCGACGGTTGCTGGAGACACTGTCCGATCGCGATTTCCGTTGCGGGTTTTCTGAGGCGGTCAAAGTTTCGTTGCTGAAGGATCCGGAGTTTTTTGCCAGGTTGCACACTGACGCAACAGCCATCGCAGATCGAGGCGAGCAGGCGTGGGCCGCGATTAAGGATTCAGCTTACTGGCACCTGAAACACATCACAGAAGGTGGCGATGCCTTTGAGATGCTGGAAGCCAGACCGCTGGATTATGGCCACTGGTCGGCTCACAAACTGGAAGCTATGACCAACTTTGAATTGCGTCACGGAGAAGCGGTGGCCATTGGAGTGGCCGTGGACACCGTGTACAGCAGCATGGCTCACGGGCTTTCAACTGCGGAAGCTGATCAGGTGATTGAGTGTCTTGATGGCTTGGGGCTGCTGTTGGACCACCCGGCATTAAGCCGGACGGAAGAGCTGTTTGGCGGCCTGGAAGAGTTTCGACAGCATCTTGGTGGCCGTCTGACGCTGACAATGCTGGACGGCATTGGAGCTCCGATCGACGTGCATTCCGTGGATCAGCCATTGATGAAATCCGCGATCGATCAAGTGGTCGCCATGGTTCAGCAAGCGGCCGATCGTCGCTGATTGCGGTTGGCTGGCACTTGTCGTGGCCGTTTCGAATTCCGCCAGCGGGCCGGTTCGCGGCCTGAGCGGGATTGCGGGAATGTTCCTGAGCACGGCGGTCAGTCCGTTTGCGTGGTTTTCGCTGCCGAAACTGGCCTGTTGATCGCGGAAAGGGGCAGTAACTGCCGAATTCCACGTATTTTGCTGAACGACTCTGCAACCAGCAACGCCAGGTCGCGCTTACCGCGTTGACCCATTTCGGTGAAAATGCGACAAGCCGGTTTCGGATTCCTGTCCGCTGGGCTTTGCGCGTTGCGCAGATTTGGCATTCAGGCTTGAATCCGAACCCCTCTCGCAATCTCTCCTCTCTGTGATTTTCTCCGCTTCTCCAGCGGAGCCCTGTCTTTCTGACAAGGATCGGTGTGACATGAAGCGTACCGTTTTTCATCTTTCGATGACGGTGACCTGTTGTCTGGTCGGCTGTACTCAATCGCTGCTAAGCAGTTCTTCGTTGTTTAGCAAGACGGCGATGGAGCAGCGTGTTGTTGAGCAATTCACCGATGCCCTGGACGAAGACAACGAATCTGCTTTGCGCCGCATTACGTCTTCTCGCTTTGAAGCCAAGGCTTTGCGATCTGAAGATGTGCTAAGCGATCTGCGAGTGTTGCATCTGCCGTCGGGCAAGTTGACCGTGGTGGAAGTGAAGGACGAGGGCGAAGATCGGAAGGAAGTTATTGTTAAGGAAGAATCCGGCGGTAAGTATCAGTTCCATCTGGTTCATGACCCGGTCAAAAGCTACTGGGTTGTTGACGATGTTATGGTTCGTCAACGCAATAACGGTACACGCATTACCAAGTCAACGACGGAAGTGATGGACCTGCTGGTCACGTTGCGACAGTTTCTGAAGGTCTGGGAATCTGGTTCGCGAGAAGAGATTCTGGCGATGACATCCACGGATCTGACAAAGTCACTTAGCCCGCTTCCCGATGACTGGCTAAAAGCACTCACCGCTCGTATCGCGTCATCTTATGAAGACGGCATGGCTCGCAAGCCCGAAGCGAATCTGGACGAAGAAGTGGCCGTTGTTAAACTGCCATCCAGAAACGGACACATCCTGCTGAAGATCTCTCGCGAATCCGGTGAGTGGCTGGTTGACGACGTTGAATCGATCAATCGTCGAGAAGAAAATCGCCCGGGCTCAGTTCGACGTCAGGCTGACGCAATCAACGCAGTGAATGGATTCCTGACGGCGTATCTGGCGGAAGATCACGAATCTCTGGCTAAGATTACGGACCCCGTTTTCTATTCAAGCTCCTTAAAACTGGCGGATCTGTCGCTTGTGAAGTTGCCGCGACCAGCCGATGTGCCTGCAGAATTTGATATTCGAGCGTATGAAGGTCAGCTGACATTCATGATTCCATCCGGCACAGAAATCATTCGCCTGGATCTGGTCGAAAATCCAGACGCCGTGGTGCCAATGGTTGTGGTGGGTGTGGATACCCCCGAAAAAAATCTCTCACGGTTTTCCGTCAAAGAAGTGACGCTGTACGAACGTTCAACGCAACGACAGCGAACGCTCTCCTCAGTATTTACGGCACCCACGCGAGCATCGTTGTTTCTGAAAGCTTTGCAGCAACAAGACGTCAGTATGCTTTCACAGATTTCCACAACGGAATTTTCCAGCGGGCTGTGGGACCGTGTTTCGCCGGAAATTCTTACTGAACTTTCCATTCCGGATTTCTATGGCACTGGCCTGACATTGCAGGATAGTCATTCGATCGCCGAACGAACGGAAATTGAATTTGTGACGGCCAGCGGGCTGCTGGTTTCCTGTAAGATGCTGAACCAGAACGGTACTTTGAAAGTTGATGACGTTCAATTTCCAAATCAGGACGGGCACGTCACTTCACTAAGAACACGCCTGGAACTGACGCTGCCGATTATGGAATTCGCCCAGGCCTGGTCAGAAAAAGACCTTGAACTGCTGCAGAAATCCTGTTCTTCAGACTTTAACCGGTTAGTATGGGGCCACCTGGATGCGATTCCAGAACGCTTCTCGCTGGTGGCAGGTCAGTTGAGGCAACCAGTACTTGATACTCGGATCACTCAGGAACGTGCTACTGTCCGACTTGGACGCAATGCCGAGTCTGCGATGACGGCCAGTCTTGTCATGGAACATGGTTTCTGGGTTGTCGACGAAGTGCGAGTTGCCGTTCGTCCGGGAGAACTTGTGGGTGTGCGTGAAAAGCTGCGAGGCGAAATTTCTGAGAAACTTCTGAGCGGTTCTTACAGCACGCGTCATTCACTGAACGGCCACGATGTGATCGTTCCGATTGCTACTCCGCAGTCGGCGGATTCACTGTTTTCAGCATCTGATCGTGTTCAGCAGGTTTCTGCGGATTCGTCGTCAGCAGAATATAACAAAGCTGTTCAGCACGCTGTCTACACACGAGAAGAAAATCTGGATGGCACCATGCCAACCGGAACAGCCGTGACGCCCGCTGTCAGAACAAACGTGTTCAGCGATGGGCAAATGGCCGGAAATATGAATTCCGGAAATGGAGCAGTCTCCACAGCCGGATTTGAACGCCCACTGGCTTCTCAAAAGTCGCCATCGGGTTCCGTGCATTCTGCGACCGGCATCCAGGTGTTCGGTCCGCAAGCCGGTGACGTTGTTCGCACATTGGATGAAGCCGCAGGAAGTGAGATTGGCAGGCAATCGTCGGCCATCGACATGACTCCGGAAACAGCCCCCGTTGTTAAAGACAGCTTTATGTACTTTGGCCCGGACAAAGCCAAGCTGGAAAATCCGGCGCCTGTGTCGCAAACTGAGATGCCTCGCCGGTTGACTCAACCTGCCGATATGCCAATCCCAATTGACTAAGTTCGGACGTCAGCCGAGCGTTTGTGGGCCTTTACCGTTCAGTTTGGTAAGGCCCGTGCATGAAACGCTGTGTGCTTCCACGAATTGAAGTGCAAATGGTGTTAGGCTTCTTAAAACAGCAA
>CALFSX010000045.1 GCA_937916515.1 uncultured Planctomycetaceae bacterium
TCGTGCCAGCTTTGACTGGCATTCGTCGCGTTCGCGGCTGCGTGTCAGAGCGGCCCAGGCGGGGTCCTGAGCGGCAAGGAATGCTTCCTGCGAGAACGGCGGTGCAGTGCCAGCCGCTGCGGCATTGGCGTTTAATCTTTGAACGACTCCAACATCCAGTCGAGTCAGAAACATCGATTGCATGCGATAGTCCTGAAACGCTTCCCACACCATCGGAAACAGTGGAGCCACTATCTGTTCGCCAATGGTGGTGGCGTAGTCTCGAATTTCCTGCTGAGCGTGGCTGTCCATTCGCAACGCCAGAAAGTGCAGCAGGTTGTGCAGGTCAACTTTCCAATAAGCTTCGGTATATGTTGCCAGAGGAAGATCCTTGCGAGCCTGTTCTCTGGCGACGCCGGAATCGATGCGTTCCTGGTAAACAGATCGCATGTGGTTCTGAAGTTCGGTTTCCTGCTGAGTCAGCTTGTCACCCAATTCCGCTGCCAATGGATCGCCGCTTCCCTGGCGGTTGGATTCGGCCTGAGTTCTCCATTCGCCAGGCAGAGTTGTTTGAGCGGCGTCGATGGCCAGCGAATAGCGAGTGCTGTATTCGTTGATGTTGGCGGTGCGATGTCGAACCCACTGTCGCCAGCAGTCCATGGGCACTCGCACCAGAAACTTCACTTCCGCCATTTCAAACGGAGTTGTGTGGCGATGTCGCAGCAGATATCGAATCAGCGTTCGGTCGTCGCTGACTTTCTTAGTCCCTTCGCCATAGCTGACTCGTGCTGCCTGCACAACGCTGCTGTCGTCGCCCATGACGTCTACAAGGCAAACAAAACCATCATTCAGCACAGGAAACTTCTGCCACCGCAACGCGTTGACCTGTGCTAATCGTTCTTCGCCTGTTTGAGACACTTCTGATGACATTTGCGTTCTGCTTCTGTTGGCTGTTATCGATCCGTGCGAATTGCGCCATACCGGTGGCAATTTGCTGAAAACAGTCGTCCTGAATGAATTTGCGGCCTTCAATCACTTCGATCACACTGTTCATACCGCAAATGGAAGCCGCACTGTAAAGTTATCAGGCGGCAAAATCCAACGCACCATGCTACCTTCGCCGCCTTCATCGGAAAGACTTAAACCATGTTCTTTACGTGGATGGAAGACGCCGCTATTGGACGCATTTTGCTTGCCGGAGACCACGAAGGCCTGCGGTTTCTGGTATTTGATCAGCAAAGTTCGCGAGACCGTCATCGGGTGCCAAAACCCGAATGGGAACACAACGATGCCCACTTTCGGGACACCATTCGGCAGCTGAAGGCTTACTTTGCCGGAGATTTACAGCAATTTGATGTTCCTCTGGCAGGGCAGGGCACTGAATTTCAGAAACGAGTGTGGAAAGCACTAAAAAAAGTGCCCTACGGCGAAACAGCCACGTACGGCGATATCGCGAAGGCGATTGGATCGCCGACCGCGTCTCGCGCGGTGGGGATGGCCAACGGTCGCAACCCGATTTCGATCATCGTCCCCTGCCATCGCATCATCGGCACCAGTGGTAAACTGGTGGGCTACGGAGGTGGACTTCATCGAAAAACAGCATTGCTAAAGCTTGAAGGAATCGCTGTGTGATGTTCGACGTACAAAACTGACTTCCCGGTTTAACAGTGTGCCACGCTAAACCTGCTTGTCGTTATTTTCCGGGCGACCTTCTACGTAATACCAGTTGTGAATCGGATTCAGAATTTCCAACACTTCGGCCAACAAGGTTTCGTCGATTGGTTGCTGTGCCCAACCGACCCATTCGGCGATTCGCTTTGGATTAGCCGATCCTGTCACGCAGGTCGCGAATTCGGGATTGGCGATCGAATACTGCAAAGCCAGTTGAGCAATATCGATACCGGTCGCTTTACAGTGATCGGCAGCGGCTTTGGCAACTTCACGAACTTCTTTCGTGGCCTTGTGCCATTCCGGAAGCGGCGCACTTGTCAGCAGGCGAGCTGAAAACGGAGCGGCGTTCATAATGCCAACTCCCTTTGCCTTACAAATCGGCACCAGCTCCAAAGCCATATCGTTTTGAAGTGTGTAGTGGTTATACGTCAGAATCACGTCGATGTCCGCGTTTTCCAGCACGTATTTGAACATCTTCATTGGGTAACCACTGACACCGATGTATCTGACTTTGCCCTTTTCAACCTGCCTGCGCAGTGCTGGCAGAGTCTCTTCGACAATCTGTGACATTTCCACGTATTCCAGGTCGTGGCACAGCACGATATCCAGATAGTCCTGCCGCATACGTTCCAAAGAAATGTCGATACTTTCTTCGACTCGCTTCGCGCTGAAGTCAAAGTGCTGAGGTGCATAGCGGCCCAACTTGGTGCCCAGATAGTACGAACTTCTGGGAATATCCGGCAGCACTTGCCCGAGCAATACTTCGCTCATACCACGCCCGTAGTACGGCGATGTGTCGATGAAGTTCATGCCGTTATCGATTGCCACATGAACACTCTTCAGGGCCTCAGCAATATCGACTCGGCGAAATTCCGCCCCCAATGATGACGCTCCAAACGACAAAGCGGTCAAATCCATATCCGTATTGCCAAGCCGACGAGTTTCCATATTTTCGCTTCTGATGAGTGTTCGTTTTTCCGGTTCTCAGGCGGGAAAGGTACCAATTTGACGCTGACTTTTCGACTGTCAGTAACAGGAAAAACTGGCTGGAATTGTGATGATCTTCAGCCACAATATCAGGCACAGCGCGAGACTATCCAATCCTTGTTGTGATGATCTTCTGTTTACTGGGCCCAGTAATGTCGACTACTCAATTTACCACTGACGAACTCAAAGACCTCGACGACGAAGTGACGCTGCCGCTGTATGTGCTGTTGCCGCTGGGTGCGCTGGGTTTGTATTCCCTGGCTTTTCCCTGGCCCGTTAACACGCTGCCGGTTTACCTGAGCTGGCTGGCGTTTACGACATTTATCTTCTTTTGCTACACCAGTTGTTTCCACGAAACAGCTCACCAGACACTTAGCCAATCCACCCGTCTTAGTATTCTGGTCGGTCGAATTCTTGGTACGCTGATTCTTACGCCGTATTCCGTTTACCGTGAAAGCCATATTCGGCATCACGCCTATCTTAATAAACCAACAGACTTTGAACTGTGGCCGTACAGCGATCCCGGCACTTCCGTTACTTTTCGCCGAGTGTTTGTTTGGTTTGACCTTCTGTTTGGATTTCTGACAAGTCCTTACGTCTACGGCAGAACGT
>CALFSX010000046.1 GCA_937916515.1 uncultured Planctomycetaceae bacterium
CGAACGACATGAACAGCTGGCAGGACGACCTGCTGCAGTTTACGGTGAACGTCAGTCAGTCTCAGGAAGAATCCGACGACACGCGTTACTTTGGGGCCGCAGAACTGCTTTATGATCTGGCCGCTGATCCGGCATTTGGCAATACACCAAGAGCGACCACACTTCGCTTCAATCCCAATCAGCCCGATGCTGACGACGCAAATCTGTCGGCCAATCAGGTAACCTCGTCTTCTGCAGCAGAGATCAGTTACTTCGTTCGCAACGGTGGTCTTTACCGTCGAGTGATGTTGCTGCGTGAACCATTGCCCGTTGCCGGTGAAGAGCTGGCCATTCAGCCAACCAGCACCCTCGGCGGAAATGCATACGTGCAACCGGGGCCATCCAATAGTGCAACTGAATTCGGTGGTGCTTTCATGTACGTCGGAAACGTTCTGGCAGTTCAACAAACCGATCCTTCAGATCTGAATCACTTTGCACTTGCTGCGGCGGACAATGCGCCCATCGCGTGGGGTATCACGGCTACAAACGATCTTTGGCGACATTTTGACATTTCCGCCGTTCCAACGTTGCCTGCTACTGCTCCGTTTCTGCCACTGAACGCCTCATTCGTTGGGATTGACGCGCTCGATAACTCACTGCCGGCATCTGCGACCGCGTTGGGGAATCCGGCATTTCGTTTTGGCTTCAACCGAGTGACTGGTTTTTCGCGAGAACATGACAATCCGACTAACATGTTGTTCATGGGGCGTTTCCTTCAGGCGGAAACTTCACATACTTACTTCAATTATCCGCTCGGAGCTTCGCGAATCGAAGCTGACGAAACCCCTTTAAGCTCCAGCACTTCTGTCGGGGCTGTTAACTCAGCATTGTCTGCGCTTAACCTTGGCACGGATTTTCTGGGTGACGATGGAGCAGGTGGCGACGCAAACGGCAATCCGATGGACCTTGCGGGAACACATCTGCACTTGAACCAGACAACTGGCGTGGTTACCGAATTGCAGGGAACCACCGGACGTGGGGGCATACGTCGTGTGGAAGACCTTTTGCTATCCAACGTTCACGGCATGAAAGTTGAAATCTGGGACTCGCGATTAAAGCGGTATGTCTCACCATCGCACTCCAGCTTGTCTCAGGTCAGTACTGGTTCAGGCTTGCAGCTTGTCGTCGGTGATTATCATTCCGCTCGAAACCTGAACTTGCGTTATGGACCACATGGTCCCCGAGGTTTGGCATTAGCATCAGCGAATAACCATGTGTTTGATACATGGAACCCAACCACCTGGGTGGATTACGATGGCGATAGCGTGCGGGATATCAACGAAGTCAGCCCACCGTTTATTCCTTACCGATACTATCCGCCACGTCAAAATGATGCAGCCGTTGCGACAGGCGGAAGTTACTCAGCAGCCTGTGGCCCGGGACCTTCTCCTACAGGAATGCCCAGTCCGTACAACGAATTCGATCCAGAGACAGGTCTGAATCAAAAGAACAAAGGCTATTGGGTACCGAGTGATTTTTCCGACATCGATCCTGCAAACTGGGTCTACCACAATTATTCCGTCGGTGATGTCGTATTTGCGCCAATCGTGGACAACGCACCCGTGGGAACTTTCGACTGGGATATTGACACCATTCCCAGCCAGGGTTTTCAAATTGCATTTGTATGCGTGCAGGACGGATACGCAGGTTCTGCACCACCAGCGTTTCCAAGTGTGGCAGGGCAGCGGTTTTCAGATCGCCAGGACGCATTGGCCGCAGGTACTCCTGCCGTTTGGCGATCAATCGACAATCGACGACCACTGCGTTCGATTCGCGTGACCGTCCAATTCTATGATCAGAAGACCGAGAAGTTGCGGCAGCTGGCACTTGTGTTGCCCGTCACAACTGAACGGTAAATTCCAATAGCTAACAGTCGTGCTAAACGACCCCGTCATTACGCAACAGTCCGTTGCTGAGATTCAGGTTTCCTGAATCTTTCGCCGGTGAACTCTTAGGAGCCGGAACTATGAAACGTACGTCACTTCAAAAATCAAAGCACGCAGAACCTCGACGCGGCTCAACGCTGCTGATCGTTCTGGCGCTGCTTGGCCTTCTGGCATTTACGGGAATGGTCTTCTATACCTTCTCAGCCCAGGAACGCGCTGCCGCTGACTACTTTTCAGAAGCCGCTAAGGCGGACATCAGTATTACGGACGATCCATTCCCCTGGGGCCTGCAGCAGATTCTGACGGGGCCAACCAACAATCAAAAAGGCAGCATTCTTTGGGACCCGCGACAACGCCATTCCATGCTGAGAGGGACCGTTGGATATGACGCTGTTCCGCATTCTGGTTCTGGTGTTCGAATCGTGTACAACGGAGCCGGGTTGCCAGTTGTTGACAATGACTATGACGGCACCGGGGACACTTTTTCCGCGCCTGAGCGGAACCCATTAAACTTTGTTTCGTCACCAGCTGCGTGGAGCAGCTCTCAATTTGGGGTGGGCGAAGGAGACATCACGACAGCTCGTGGTGCCGGCAGTGCGTTCCCTGAACCCGATGTGGATTACACCTATCCCGACATCAACAACCTGTTCCTGGCCCATCGCGGGTGGGGCATTCGTGATAATGGCGCTGCACATACGCCTGCCTCTCAACGCTATGAACGTGTTCCAGTCTTCATTCCCAGCTTCTTTCGTCCCGGGCTGATGAAGTCCAGCACGGCGAATGGTAACGGCGGCAACGATGCGCCAACCGATGCAGACTGGTACGATCACTCCACAGCAACGGGCCATCCAACATATGCTTTGAGATCATTCCGTCCGAGTGAACATCACATCGCGGGATTCACTTCTGGTGGAACTGCTGTCCGCCGATACATTGACGCCACAAACGCCGCTGATGCTGGCTTGTTGGGGACCATTGGTGCATTTCCACTGCGTCCCAACGAAGACGTCAATCCGCCGGAATTTGGCCGCCTGGGAGCCTACACGGGGCACCTGACTGGTACACCCGGCGGTCCGGATGGCGCCAACATGCGTCTGGATCAGGACAACGATGGAGACGGTATTTTTGAAGGTATCTGGCTGGACCTGGCGTACCCCGTTCAGGAAACATCAAGCGGTGAGCTTTATGTCACCATGCACTCCTTCACGATCTATGACCTGGGAGCATTAATTGACCTCAACAGTCATGGCAACCTGACTGCCTTAAACCGCGCTGAGCAGCTGACTGGCCAGGTTGCAGGTGCTGGTGGAAGCAGCGATATGTCGACAACATTGTTGTCGACATCAAATCAGGGGCTGGGACCTCACGAAGTCAGTCCGATCTGGGCTCTCGCTCCCCCCACGGATACGCTTTCTGGTGACGGAGCGTTCCCGTTGTGGTTTGGGGCCGCTCCAACCAATCGGCTTGAGCAGGCAAATATGGAGTTGGTGTTTTTGACGACTGGTCGAATCGATTCGGTAGGAAACGTTCTGGACGGTCGCTGGGGTGACGCCAGCGCTTTGTGGTACCATGCCAATAACGGGCGCGATATCTGGAGCCTGCCTCGACCGGGCCGAGCTGGCGATTTAGTAACTGCCACAACTGACGCTGTGTCGTTTGGTGGTCGCAAGGGATTCGATGATAACGGCAATGCACTGGAAGGCATTGCCAGCCAGTATCTGGGCGTGAAGCGAGGCTTCATTCATCCGCTTGATATTGGTGGTACCGGACGAACCTCACTTGCCGGTGACCCACGAATTACAGACATGTTTCAAGACGTGGGAACTCGCCCGGAACGGTGGCCTCGATACAACGGAGTTTCACTGGTTGGGAAGGTTGGAGCACTCTTCAACGATCCAAAGTACATGGGAGGCCGCGACCAGGATCTGACAACAACAGCTGACAACCTTGTGAATCAGCCACGTTACAACCTTGGATTCGAAGACCCTCTGGAGATGGTCAACGATATCGACATGGCTGTCCGTCCCGACGATTCAATGTTCTCGCCCGCTGACACTGTTCCCGCGCACCTGAGTTCAACAGATAGTGGTAGTTCAATCACCACATTAAGCGACCGCCTGAACAATCTGGCCGTCTCAGCTTTTGCCCCCGGCTCCAACATCTCCGAACGCTTCACAACGATCAGCAATACGTTGCGGGCAGTCATGCATCGTCACGACCTGGGACCAAACCTGGTCAGCGACGGCGGTTCGGGCGACGACGGTCCACGATGGTTTGAATGGACGGCAGATACAGATAGTGATGGAAAAGGTGAGTTTCCGCCTCAATTTGGCGGTCCAACAGGTGTGCCGCCATTCCGGCCGTTTGACCCAGCGAATCCTATTGTAGGCGGCGATCCCTTCCGAGCTGTCGTGCGTCGACTGCTGCGATCCGAAGCAGGTGAAGCACGTGACTTAATCAACCAGCTTCCGCTAAGTATCAACCACATTCTGGACGTCAACAGAACGTCCGACACTCCACTGGAATCGTCTCCTGAATATCTTGCCTACATCAAACGAGCCGGCATGCGTTTTCGTCCGCTGACGGAACACCCGTACGCGACTGAAACCGACTCGGCTGGAACCGCGTTCGCTTCTGGAGTCACGACAGTTCCAACCGTTGGCACGGCTGCAGGAACAACGGCGCTGAAAAACTTCCCGCCACGAAATCTGGCAGATCGAGAATTCTGGGCTCGTCGAGATCGGCAGCAATTGGCTCGTGACATCTATGTTTTGCTGTACACAATTGGTGATGGCGAGGTGTCTGGAGGCAACATTAAGAATTCAACGGGGGATAACTCTGGGCTTGGTATCTACTCACACGCCGAACTTCGTCGCATGGCTCAGTTTGCTGTCAACATGGTTGATGCCATGGACCCCGACGACGTAATAACCAAGTTCGAATACGACAAGAACCTTGGCGATGGCTGGAACCTGGACGATGATGCTTATACAGACGACCCCGGCACGCTTTCCAACGGAGCAGAAACGGACCTTGGACTGTACCCACTGGATACAGTAACTCGTGGCGTCGTGTTTGGTGTGGAAGCACAGCAGTTATCATTCAGCGAAGTGCTGGCCGTACGTTTGGAAGACTTTGCAAAACTTGGTGGCATGGCAAATGATCCGGCGACCATGTTCGATGACAACAGCAGTGGCACTGTCCTGACCAATCCAGACACGGAACGCAAAGACCGTTACGTTCTGCATCTGGAACTTCAGAACAATCAACCTTACCCGATTCCGATGAGCGTCAACGGCGTCACCGGCAACGCCAGCACTGGCAACTCAGAACAGGCAATCTGGCAGATTGCTCGCGTTGACCGAAACGGCGGCAATCTGGCAGACCCTCAGGCGACCGTATTGACCGAAACCATGAGCTTCATGGATGGCAATCCAGACGTTTCCGGAGGTGCCCGCGTGGCGATCGGTATGGCTACAACTGCCAATACGACGGCAGGTGATTCTCTGCGAACAGACCCACTGGGAGTAGGTACAGCCGATCTGTACCTTCAACCCGGTGCGGCAGCAAACTACCCGCTCATTTCTCCGGATGTTGCTGCAAGTCCAATCACAGCTGGCGGTCAGGCCCCCAAGTGCTATCTGGATACAATCCACACCTCTCACGACACTCGATATGTTTACGACGTCAACGACACCAGCAAAGGTCGTTTCCTTCAGAATATTCCGTATCAAACCGGAGGCGTCTCGTACGACGGCAATCAAAAGTTTGGCTTTGCGGCGGCTCCTAACGATGCGATTGGAAGCAGTGCCACTGGTCAGGGCTTCGAAGTTGTTCTAAGAAGAAGGCTGAATCCAAATCTGCCATTGGCTCCGCTTGCGGAAAACCCGTGGGTTGAAGTAGACCGCGTTCGCGTTGAATTCAAAGACCTGTTCAACTTCACCAATAACATGGGAACTTACACCGCTGCGGCTGACTTCACGCAACTTAGCAGCGACGAACGCGATGAACCATTGGATGCTACAGACGCTGTTGCAACTGGTCATCCAGCCGCTGCTGCAGACAGTCGTTACAACACAATTGACAACAGCAACGACCGAAATGCCTCCGCTCCGTTCAGCTTGTGGCAGCCTCACTTCGACAGAGACTTTGCTTCCGTCGTGGAGCTATTTCACGTTCCGATTGTGGGACCCAACCTGCTGACTCAGCGATTGCAGCGAATGCGATTTGCTCCAGCTCAGCAGATGTCGGCTTCCGTCGGTACGGTTGACCCAGATGGCAATCCTGACCGTGCAGGAAATGCTGTCGCCATGTTTTTGCAGCCTGACGTACTACCTCAAGGCAACGATGTCGACGATAACGCGTGGTACCGGCTTTTGCAGTTTGTCGAAGTGCCTTCGCGTGTAAACACTATGCTTGGCGACTATCTCACCAGACTTCGCCTGCCAGGTAAGGTGAACCTGAATGGGATTCGTCACATCGAAGTGTATGCCGGTTTAATCGACAACGGATTCTTCGCCGACGTGCCAGTCTACAACGTGCCAGGGAACGCCGGATCTGGAGTTGACCTTGATAACCAGTTCATGCCATATATGTCCTCTTCTTCAACAACAGTGACCGGTACCACGGTGGCTCGAGACACAAGTGGAGCGATTACCAGCACGTACAAAGACCACTGGTTTGAATTCATTGCTGAACGCGACGGAGCGGTGACTGCTTATAACCCAATCACGACTTCGACAACTTCGTTTTGGCTTCCCGGAACACCGAATGCACGCCCGTTCCGGTCTACCGGATATCGCAAGTCTGTTGTTGGCGGAACTTCCGGAAGCGATACGTCTATCGATGAGACGATTCTTCGGCGTTTCAATGCCGATGTGCAGGATGGCAACTTGACCACCAATCGCCATTGGCTTGAAGTTGGCAATTCTACATTCCATCACAACCCTGATTTGGTGTCTACGGCAACAAGTCAGCGAGAACGACATCAAATTCTTGGGAAGTTGTACAACAACTCAACCACAGTCAGTGATTCGTTTATCGTCTACGGCACAGCGGCCTACTTCAAAGCCTACGAGGACCCAGCCAGCGGGTTGATTCGAGTGGGCAGCCGCATGGGCCTGGACGTCGATGGCGACAACAACGAAACCAACGATTCGGG
Source organism: uncultured Planctomycetaceae bacterium (assembly GCA_937916515.1). Lineage (GTDB taxonomy): Bacteria > Planctomycetota > Planctomycetia > Planctomycetales > Planctomycetaceae > Fuerstiella. The sequence goes on from CALFSX010000046.1 coordinate 7,087, forward strand.
CTGGGAGCAGCGAGCTGTCTTTGTGATTGATCGAACCGAATTGCTTAACGCGTACGATAAAGGAACCGGCAGCTTTGATTGGCAGCGTCTAATTAAATACCGTGCCGACCTTCCTTCTGACACTCAATAATCTGGATTCGCCTAACGTCGAAGACCGGAAAAGCCCTCAGTTCGAAGAATCGGACTGGGGCTTTTTTTGTGCGTGGAATGGTTGGGCGGTTGAGAAACGGACGGACGTTTTTGGGGGAGTCGCATTGGCAGTAGTCCGCGCAATGTTCATAGTGACGATGTTGTGCCCTAAACCTGGCTGAGTGGTTTGGGTGTTTGCTGGTTCCAGACGACTCAGACGTCTTGAATCGGTGGTCGCTTGCAGTCAGCGAAACAGACTGGCTTTGCTTGTGTGCCTGCGAGACTGCAAACCGATTCTTTGGAGTGCTTCGACTTGCCGAAGCTTTCCTTTATGGGCGTTGACGATCTGAAACATCTGGCATTTTGAAGTGCGGCAGGTAAACAAATGCTTTGACAAGTTGCCGCACTTTATAAATTCACAGCCTCTTCAGGACTTCTCATCTATGCCGCTGGCTGCGGTCACGGATTGTGGCCGATTGGCGATGGTTGAATATGGGTGGCCGTGTTTGGACTGAGCTTGCGAAAAAAAACCGGGGTTTCGCTCGTACCTCGCTCCAACCACCGCCACTCTTTCCAGATTCACAAACATCTATGACTGCATCTATGTGGCTGGCTGCTGCAAATCATGCTGCCTTGTGACGACGGAGAGCTCGAACCGGACGATCAGGGCTGGTTCCTGCGAGCCAAAACCTTTCACAAAAGAACCGCGGCTAACGCCGTGCGGCTGATAGAGAACAGGCGGTGTCCAGCTGTTGTGTCAGCCACATCAGCCGTCGGGCGTTCGCCCCGGTTTGTCCAATCAC
>CALFSX010000047.1 GCA_937916515.1 uncultured Planctomycetaceae bacterium
CTAGATAGGATGGCCCGCAGTTGCCCAGAAATTCAATATGTTCGTCGCCAATCATGGAAGGATAGATTTCGCACCACAACTGACTGTCTTTTAAGAAGCCGACATTTTTTTCAGCATTTGCCAGGTTGCGAAACGCGGCCTTGTTCAGGTTCAGGCCCGCATCAACGTTGAATACGGCGGGGCAATCGTTGGCTTGCAAAGCTTCCAGTTCGCGAGTCATGTACTGTTCAGAAAAGCAGCCTTTCGAAATGTCCTTCGCGCCCCATTCGCAGAACGTGCAGGACATCGGGCAGCCTCGGAACGATTCCAGATAGCCCACACTTTGGTAGCTCATTAGCCCCATTTGGTAGGGCGAAGCGATTGAATCCAGATTCGCTGGTGGTGCTTTATAGCCCGTGTTTTGCCAGCCCAATAGAGTTGGAAGTTCCAGGCCAGGCACGTGTCGCAACGTGTCCAGCATGCTTGCGGTTGCCAGTTTGCTGCGAACCGCCAAGGCGATTTCGCAAAACGTTTCTTCACCTTCGCGAGTCACCACGGCATCAACATAGTCGATGGCGTTGCGATAATGCGGCAGTTCTAAAACGGGCGGTCGCGCGGATGGTCCGCCAAACACGATGGCACAGTTTGGCAGTCGCTGTTTGATGCGGCGAGCGACCTGGATCAGGCAATCCATTGACCACACGAACAGCGAGAAGCCGACGACCTGTGGATCGAAGGCCAGCAGATCTTCGACGTAGCCGTTAACATGTTCTGCTTCCAGGTCGAACAGTTGAACTTCCACATCGGCCAGTTTCGGGTGAGCCACAACGGCCGCGAGAACTCGATGAATGCCATAAGATGGCAGTTCTGCGCCTTCGTGTTCGTGGCTGTCGACTGTGGGAGTCAGACAAACCAACGCAATGCGGCTGAGTTTGCGATTGGTGGAAGTCATGGTATTACTTAATGGTCTTGCTTAATGGTCTTGCTTAACTGACGTGTGTTGTTTGCCTGGAAGTGCGTGGCTACGACGCTTTTGATAGTTTCTGAGAATGAATCAGTCGTAACATTTCTTCGTGCAGTGGAAGGTCTCGCAAGGCGTTTTTGTTTTGGTCCAGAATGGCCTGCATTACAAACTTCAGCCGTTCTGGATCTGCACTTAGCGACAATGCGGATGGTCGTTTGGGCAGCCGATTGTTGCCGCTTAACAGGAAGTAGTAGCTGGTGTCCGGAAATGCGTCCGGCTGCAGTTGGTCCAGGGTGCCGCTTTCGTCGTACAGCCGCAGTCGATGCTGCAGTGCTGCGTTGATGGGAAGTTCTCGAGCTGCCTTCCAGAAAGCTTCTTCACGCTGGCTGAGGTGATAATGCAGCTGCACAAAGTTCAGCACGTCGTCGAACACAGCCGCCATTTCTTTGTTGTAGGCGGTTTGCAATGGGCGAGTATCACCGGTTCCGGGCAGCAGTTCCAGAAAACGTTCGATACCGATTTGTACAAGATGCAGACCGCTGGATTCCAGAGGTTCGATGAATCCGGCGGCCAGGCCGATGGCCAGTACATTGTTTTTCCAGAAGTGAGTTTGTCGGCCGACTTTCATGTTTAGAAACTGAGGCGTCAGTTCGTCGTTGTCTGCTATGTTTAAATTGTGAGCCTGTTGTAACTGCTGCCAGGCTTCGTCGTCGGAAAGAAACTGACTGCTGTAGACTTATCCCAGGCCTCGCTGAGTCTGCAGCGGAATTTCCCACGTCCAGCCGCCGGAAAGTGCCAGCGATCTGGTGTGCGATGGCACAACTTTTTTGCCAGGTGCTTTGACGGCCACGGCTTTGTCGCACAGCAGATTGTTGCTCCAGTCAATCCATTCGTCGTGCATGGTTTGCTTCAACAGCAGAGATTCAAACCCGGAACAATCGATGAAGAAATCGGCGGCGATTTCGTTGCCGTTTGATAGCTTCACTGAAGCGACATCGCCTGTTTCGTTAACCGTTGCATTTGTGACGCGACTGCTGATTTGCTGCACGCCCTTGTTGATGGCGCGTTGCTGCAGCCACGTGGCCAGCTTGTTGGCGTTCAGGTGAAAAGCGTACGATTCCGTGGCGCCAATGGGCGACCGTGCGGTTGTTGAATGAGGGCTTTTGCCCGCAATTGCCGCCGCCCAATGCAGTGAATAGGCGTGATACGGACGCTGCTGGTTCATCAGCCAGTATGGAAACAGATCGCGTCCGTCGATGCGGGCTCCTGAAACGCCAAACGGGTGCCAATAGTCGTGTTCGGGTTTCAGCCAGTCGACAAACTGAATTCCCAGCTTCCATGTCGCGTCGCACGCCTGCATGAATTCCGCTTCGTCCACGCGCAGAGTCTTCAGCAGGCGAACGATTGATGGAATCGTGGCTTCTCCCACGCCGATGGCAGAATCGTTGTCCGCAATCAGTGTGATTTCACAATCCTGCGCGCTTAGCTGGTGGCTTAGCAACGCCGCCGTCATCCAGCCAGCCGAGCCGCCTCCCACAATAACCACGTGGCGTTTTGAAGTTGACGATTGTTTCTGCATGTCAGGTCATTACCTTTTCGGTGCTGCTGTTAGGTGGATAGCGGCCAGCATCGATCAGCCGCAGGGCGTTAGCCCCGGTTTGTCTTCGTGTTTAAGGTGATCCACGCATCGTTTTCCTTAGCGACAACGGAGCGGTTCGGCGATTCAAACTTTCCACGTCTTCCCGCACTCAACGCCACCGAGTCAAGGGCGAAGTTCTTGTCGAGGCAGCGGAGACAGCACGTCTTCCATCCATCCGTAAAGTTTTATGTAAGCTGAATTGAGTCCCAGGCACTGCTTCGATCCGCACACGTCGCGATACGCGCACTGGTGGAATCCGTTGCGGTTGAATTCTGTCCAGAAGTTCGGGTCGGTTCGAAGTTCTGGCTGGTCGTTGGACATATAGCGAGCATCTTCGCCCAGCAGGCACGCGGGGAAGTTTTTGATTTCGACGTGCCGTCGGTATTCGCGAGCTTTCTGAATGGCGGTCTTCAGGTAGGGGCGAACGTCTGTGTGAGGTACCAGTAAATCTGAGTGGCCGTCTTCTTCCATGGGCCAATAGCCCCAGAAATCCATTTGCACCAGTCGCTGAAGATCTTTCAGCAGTTCGACCACGTCCGGCGCGCTTTGATAGCTGAGTCTGGTGATGACGGTGTTGGTCATCAGTTTTACTTGGCTGAATTTGTCCAGGTTGCGAAGCGCGGTAATTGTCTTTTCGAAAGAACCAGGCACTTCGGTGATTTGGTCGTGAAGTTCGGCCGTGGCTGCCGTCACGCTGATAAAGTATTCGTCGATGCCTGCTGCAACCAGAGTTTCGCAATACGCTGGATCGGCCAGTCGCATCGCGTGAGTTTGAATGCGGACGTGTTCGAAGCCCGCCCGGCGAGCCTGCTTGGCCCAGTCTGGGAGTTCCTTCCGCAGAGTGACTTCCGCTCCCGTCAGGATGATGCCTTTCCATTGGCCGGTGCGTTTTTGTTTTTCCAGAGTGGCGGAAAATTCAGCGTCGTCCGCCGGGTTCAGCCAGTGCATGCTGTCCAGAATCATGCAGTGTTTGCATTTCAGGTTGCAGCGAAAGTGCATCGACAGTTCGACATAGTCGGAATGTTCGAAGGGCTTCTGCATAGTGACGCCCTTTCTTAGTTGGTGGCGTCCAGCGACACAGAACACGTTCGGCCGCATCTGACCGGCAGAACCTGCGGAGCGAAACCGTCGGCGAGTTTGCGGCAGACGTGCGGCCAGCGGTGACATTGAATATGAAATTTCAAGACCGGCCCCCATCTGTGAATCACGCTGGGCCATGGACGGGCGGTGTTGTCTGCGTTGCTTGACGAGTGTCAGGAACGCGCACACCTACCTGCGGCCGCTGCTGATTCTATCGGTCGTTCCGGTCGTACGCTTCAGGCGATTTGTAACGATCGGACGTTCATCGGCGGGAATTGCCGGTGCGGTGGTCGCTCGCGTCTGTCATGTTTGGACAAACTACGGGTTGTCCTGTAGAGAATGATTGTGTGTGGTCAGTGTTCTGTGTTTGGTTGTCTGTGTTTCAGTCCCGAAAGGGACGACAGCGTTTAGCCGGTGACGACAGTCACGGGAGACACTCATTCAAGCAAATGGCGAAGCCCTGACAGGTATTAGCCATGGACGCAAGTCCATGGTCCAGTTGACCAGAATGCAGAACAGTCACGAAGTGACGGCAGGCGTGGGATTTGAGGCGTGGTAAACTTCTGCCGTCGCGTAGCGACTCTGTCGAATCTGTTGTTCACGTATCCACGGACTCGCGTCCGTGGATAATGCCTGCCGTCCCTTCGGGACTGAAAACTCATTCAAGCAAATGGCGAAGCCATGACAGGTATTAGCCATGGACGCAAGTCCATGGACCAGTTGAATCCGGAACAGAACAGTCACGAAGTGACGGCAGGCGTGGGATTTGAACTGTGGTAAACTTCTGCCGTCGCGTAGCGACTCTGTCGAATCTGATGTTCACGTATCCACGGATTCGCGTCCGTGGCTAATGCCTGCCGTCTCGTTGGGACTGAACCGAAAAGTGCTGTCAGTTTACGTTGCGGCTGTATTCTGCATTTGAGCAGAGTTGTGTGTTTGGTCATCGGTGTGTGTGTTAAGCCCCAATAGTTCGCAGGACCGGAAGGCGGGCGGCAGTGGCTACGGGGTCGCATGACCCAGAAAGCTATCGGCGCATAAAAAAGGCCAGGTGAATCACCTGGCCAGATTCGATTCAGGCGAGAAAACTCGCGTGCATCTTCAATAAAGGTTTACAGAGGTAGGACCTCTGGAGTGGTTGCTTCGTCTTTTGTTTCCGTGCCAAAGTCACAAAGTTCCTGACGGACAATGTTCATTGACTTGGGGGCTTCGATCCCAATTCGCACTGAGTTTGGTCCGACACGCACAACTGTAATTGCAATGTCGTCGCCGATCAGAATCCGTTCGCCCGCTTTTCTTGACAGAACCAGCATCGTCTCTCTCCCTGTCTATTCGTGTTCAGAACTTCCATGTGCCTGAAGGGAAAACTGACACCATGTCAGCCTCCCAGACAACCCGCACTTTTGGCCGAAGCCTTGGTGTCAAATTGATATCGCCGTCAGAATGATACAGGCACGGAACTCGATGCCAACCCCAAAATCGCTAAAACCGGCACTGCCCAAAAAAACAGCACAGTTGGCACTGCTTAAAAAATAAGCACTCGGCAAGTTTGGTTGTGGTGTCTGCCGAAGTGGCAGCTGCTTTGCTTGTATTTTTGCTGGGTTTTTGGTCTTCTGACTGAAATTCGCGGCAAGACGCCATTCAGACCTTATTCCTTAGCCAGAGAGCAGTGGGACGATGATTCGAATTGGAATTGTGGGTGTGGGATTCATGGGATACACCCACTTTGAAGGTGCAGCAGATTTGCCGGGAGCAAAGGTCACCGCCATTGCGACTCGCAATAAGAAGAAGCTGGCTGGCGACTGGACGGGGATTCAAGGCAACTTTGGACCTCCCGGCGGCCACGTTGATGTCAGCGAATTGAAGTGCTATGAGAACTATCAGGATCTGCTGGCGGACCCGGATATCGACCTGGTCGATGTTTGCGTTCCCACCGACAGTCATCACAAAGTTGTGATGGAGTGCATTGCTGCCGGAAAACCGACTCTTGTGGAAAAGCCCATTTCCGTCGATCTGGCGGAAGCTGAAGAGATGGTGGCTGCCGCAAAGCAGGCAAATGTGCCGTTGCTGGTCGGCCATGTGCTGCCGTTCTTTCCCGAGTTCCGTTTTGCTGCGGAAGCCATTCAAACGAGAAAGTTCGGCGATCTGAGGGCGGCTCACTTTAAGCGAGTGATCTGTCCGCCAGAATGGTCGAACGATATGTCTGACTTCCGCAAGCTCGGCGGCTGGGGGATTGATCTGCACATTCACGACAACCATTTTATCGCCCACGCCTGCGGCAAGCCGGACAGTGTCTTTTCCAATGGGCTGTTGCAGGATGGCTTCGTGAACCACGTTCACACCTCTTATGTGTACGGCAACGGCGGGCCCGCTGTGACGGCGGTTAGTGGTGGTATCGCGGCCAAAGGTCTGGCATTCGGGCACGGGTTTGAGCTGTACTTCGAAGACGCGACCGTTGTGTTTGATGCCGGAACCTACGCGGGCGAATGGGTGGTGAATCGACCGCTCAGCGTGATTTCCAACGATGGCACTGTGGAGATCGTGGATTTGTCCGGCAGCGACAAGTGGTGTGCGGCGTTTACCAGCGAGCTGCAGATTGCCGTCGATCATGTGCAAAACGGCGTCGACCCCGGCCCGCTGTCTGCGGATGTTGCGTTGGATGCGTTGAAAATCTGTTATGCCGAAGCGGAAAGTATCGCTGCAGGGCATGCCATTGCGTTGTAGTGGAAACTTCATGTTCGTTTAACTCGTGGTTGCAGGCCAGACCGCGCGGGAAAGCGTGGTTGACGATCACGAGTTAACCAAGATGCAGCGCATTCGATCGCGAAGTCAATAAGTCATAAGAGATTCCTGGTGCCTTTGTCTGGCCACCTTTGTTTTGAAAGCGTAAGCCGCGTGACATCAATACTGAAGGTTTCCGTTCAGGATGGAGTTGTTTTGGCTGCCGACAGTCGCACCACAACTGGGCATAGCGAAAGCAAGTTTCAGGTCTTTGATGGAGTGCAAAAAGTCTTTGTGCTGCATCCGGATGTCCCTGTTGCCATGGTGACGTGGGGGCAAAACCGGTTTGGCGGTATTTCTATGGAACGAGTGATGGCCGACGTGCAGTCGAAGCTTTCCGGAGGTGTGGACGGCAGTGGCGACTGGAAGCTTGATTCGACGAATGTGTCACTGGCTGACATTAGTTTGAAGGTCGCGAATTTTGTCTATCACGAGCACTATCTGAAAGCAGTTAAGGCTGAGGAGAAAATGCTCGATTGCACTCTACACTTTGCTGGGTTTTCAACGGGTAAGCCGTTTCCTGGCCATGCGGAGTTTCGATTATCGGATGAACACTTGCATGGCCCCAGTGAATCCGATGGCGGCAATGTTCAGGTGAATTTTGTGGGGGCCTATGTTGCGAGGTTGATTTCCGCCATTGATCCGCGAGCCGCGAAGCTTTTGGCTGAGGGGGGACTTGAAAACGAAGCCATTTCGAAGTTTGCAAAAAAAATGGGCGGTCTGGGGATTCGTGATCTGCTTTCGCCGGCGATGCCATTATCTGAAGTTGCCGCTTTGGTGCGTTGCATAATGAACGCCGAAATCACTCTTAGTCAATTCGGTCCGGAACCAGACACCGTCGGCGGCGATCTGCAGATGGTTGTGGTTGACGCGGGCGGTTGTCGTGAAATGAGATTCAAGCCCTACGACTTCCGCATTCCTCCATCCGTCTTCAAAAACGGAAACGTCCGCAGGTAGGTGATTGCTACCGGTTGCCGCCTATCGGATGCCATGCCCGCGCAAGCGAGGGCATGGCACCGGCGATTCCTCGAATTCTGGCGAACGTCTGGCCGTTAAATATTACCTGATGTGAACGTTTCACCAGGCCTGCCCGGTTTGCGGATGAAGACTATTTGACTGCGGTTTCTCAATCGCCCTCTTTGTGTTCCGGAAATGTTCAACCGCACGCACGCCACGTGATGATAACCTGAAATGGTGGCCGTTAAGTTCAGCTTCAAACGGCTGAAGAGCATAAAACGTCAAGGGAGTGGCGGGTGCCGGTTCCGGATGAAGAGGATGGGGAATATGAAACGGCAAATGTTGATTGCGTGCGGATTGGCGACGGTGACTTTCACCAATGCGGCGATCGTGTTTGCTCAAAGCACGCCAGCACTGCAGGAAAACCTGCCTTCCACGCGGATTGCGAAAGTTGAAGGCGATTCTGTTGCTGCCATACTTCGCAGGCAGCCCGTGGCTGATGTTCCATTGTCAATCGCCGTCGCCGCTGTTCCCGGTTCCAGCGGTCTGGCTTTATTAGTGGACGCTCAGGTTAATCAGCAAATTCAGCAGCACTGGGTTCTGACTCAGCAGGCCGCGGCAAGTGATGCGTCTGAGTTGCCGCCGATGCTGAATCTGGAAATGATGCTGCCCACTGATGCGATTGTTGTTGCCATCAACAACGGAAAGTTTCCCGTACGAACGGCGATGCAGGACCAGGCAGCGGAACCATTGGTGCCGGTTCCTGAAGTGCCATCCAACAATGTTGTCAAATCTGCATCGTTGTCCAGCGATATCGCGATTCGTCATGGGCGATCGATTTTGCGAACTCCATCGCATTACAGTGGCTGGCGTCACTATCGGTTTTCCAGCAGCGCCGGTCAGACGACTCGAGTTGATTCGCGAGTCTTTTCGGAAGACGACGACTTTGATGTTGTCGTTCCACCTCCCGCACCGGCCGCTGATATTTTTGGCGATGAGTAGGCTTTGAAGATCAGTTACCGGCGAAAAGTTCAAAGCGCAGTTGCGAATTGGTTTCCGGTCCCAAAGTGACGACAGCACTCTGCCGGTGAAGACAGAGGCTGTCGATTTAGTCGGGAACAAGCCCCATTCGGATTAACCGCAGGGCGTTAGCCCCGGTTTTTCAGCATGCTAAACCGGGGCTTTTGTTTGTCAGGGTTATCAAACCAGTGGTTTCACTACCGGCAAAGTGCTGTCGCCCCTTCGGGGCCTTTTTTCCTGTCGGAACTATTTCTCAGCCGCGCGTTTTTCGGCTCGAGCGATCCACAATGCCGGATCTTCTTCGAAGGCCGCTTTGCAGCCGCTGCAGCAGACCCAATAGGTTTTGCCTTTGTAGCTGACGGCAGTTGTGCCAAGTCCCTGAGAAATGATGCACGTCTTGTCGCCATAGTCTGAGTCGCTTAACGCGAACGACGTGCCTTCTCGTTGAGTCGAAACGGTATCGTAGCGTCGGAATGGCGCCTGGGCTCGACGTTTGGCGACTTCCAGTAAGTAGCGGTTGTTTTCCTGCTGGGCGAAGGCAATCTGCCAGTGTTCTCCGCCTGTCGCAGCAAGTGAGTCGTTTGTTTGAGTCAGTTCCATACGGAACACTCGATGCAACTTGTCGTCTGGCCCAACAATTTCGTGCACGGGGTCCGTGTAATCGCCTTCGTATTTTCGACTGTTGCCTTCCTGGTCCGTAGCGGTCAATTCAAATTTTGAGGTGTCAACGTTCCAGGTCAGCCTTGCCTGTTTTATGAACGGGCTTTTGTCTGATGCGGCTTTCAGGGCGGGTTGATTGGGGTCCGTCTGCAGGTCCCAGATCCATTCGTGATTATCGACTGCTTTGAACCCGTCGTAGTCTCGCCGAGTTGTGCCTCGCCATTGTCCCAGCATGACCTGCAGCGGCTTCAGCTTCTGCATGATCGTCTTGATTTTCTGTTCGGGAGCCAGTTTGGAGGCGTTGCTGGCAGCGGAATCGCCAGCATTGCCGGAACTGGCGGCGTTTGTTCCCAGAGGAGCGAAATCAAAGTCATCGACGTTCGATGCTGCATCTGCCGTTGCGACGGTGCTGGATTCCTTCGCTGGAAGCGATTCTGCTGCTGGAATCGAATTTACATCTGTGGCGGAAGTTTCTGATGTTGCTGGGGGCATGGTTTCACTGCCGCAGCCGAAGCCCAGAGTCAGCAGTAAGAATGAGGAAGCAAGCTTCTGTCGTTTCATCTTATTTTTCCGGGTGGAAGATCGCATGTTGTTGTTTGGTTGTGACCTGAAATCTGCGTCTGCATGGACGCTTGATGAAGTTAGTAAGTTTCTGGTGAGAGTTAGCTCAGGAAGTTTTGGGGCTTTTGCGTTGTTATGTGTGGGTGGCCCGTGATGATTCAGTCGGCTGGTCGCGTCGCCACCGACGTGGCGTCAGGGGACACTGCGACTTTGAGCTGTCGAGTGTTGTTAAGAGTCATTGTCGCGCAGACGCCCTGCAATCCGCTGAGGCAAGTTCAGGGGGCGTTTATGTTTGCTTGTGGAGTGTGGAGTGTGTTCTTCAACGTTGATAGATGGGCAGATAGCCTTTGTCCAGTTGCAGGACGATGCAGTTGATCGCCGTTGTATAGACGGATCCGATTTGTCGGTCGGACCAGCCGCCACCGGCGTTGGCTTCCTTCAGGATTTTTTCCTGCAGTTCTTTCGAATACTTATTCCAGCGATCTCCGCCCTGGCGGTAGATCACCTGAGCGTAGTAAAAATGCATGTAGTGCCAGTGTCCAGAGCTGGATTTTAACGCTTTGCCGGGCCAAATATGTTCGTCGCAATATGCTCGCATTTTCCTGGAAAGTTCAGTGTCGTATTCTCCGGCGTTGAACAGTGCGGCAAGAGCAGCGGCGGTGATGGGAGGTCTTTCGCCGCCGCCTTTGATGCTGTATTGGACTCCACCTTTAGACGTGGTGCAGTCGTCAATATACTTGATCGCTCGATCAATAATTTCCTTCGATACCGGAATCCCTGCGTTGCGGCAGGCTCTCAGGCCCTGCACCTGAGTAATGCAGGTGCTGCCTTCGTCGAAATCGTTGCCTTCTTTGGCCGACACGTATCCCCAGCCGCCGCGAGTTGTCTGAGCGTCTGCGCAAAACTGCACAGCGTTGGTTAAGACGTCTCGAATTTCTTCACGACGTTTTTCGTCTTCTTCTTCGCCGTAAACCTGGCTAAGAAACACCATCGAAAAACCGTGTCCGTACGTGTAGTGGCCGTCTCCCGAATATCCGATCAGCCCATTGGGACGACTCATCACCAACAGGTAGTCAACTGCCTTGCGAATTTGTTCGGCGAATTCTCCCGTGGTGGTTGTTGATCCTTCCGCCAGCATTGCGGTGCCAACCAATGCCGTCATGGCGACTCGATATTCACCGCGTTCGGCTTCCCAGTAACCCTGGCGTTTTTGTTGTCCAACCAGGTATCGCAGTGCCTGTTGCACAACGTCATCGACGGCTTCGTCCGCCTGAACTGCGGTTTCGACGTTGGGTTGAATGCACATCCATAACAACAGAATGGCTGCGAAGTTCCGCCAGCTGGCCTTGGGCTTCATGTCGTGATCATCCTGTTTTGGCAAAAGGCAGGTCTGCCTGAACTTCGGTTCTGGAAACGTTGGCGATCAAATCCTGGGACGCCTCAACTGTGGTGGCCGTTTACCGACTGTGTTGGCGTTTGTCTGGATTTTGATTGCCTGAACTTTATTGTAGACAATACCAGCAGCGGAGTGCAGTCGATTCAGGATTCGTCCCGAATAACTTTGGCAAGCTCCATGCAGGGCCGGTTCCTACCTGCCGGGCTGAACGTTTGGCCGAAGGGAACAGGCTTTTCGGTGTTGTTGTGGCCTTGAATGGCCTATGGTGAGCGGGGTGAACGTTAAAATACAAGGAAACCGTGCATTTTTGGCACTGACTGTTGTTTTTTCGGTAGTCGTGGAAAGTACAGTCCGCAATTAATGGACGTGTGTTGGCAGACAGGTTTGCTGCTGGCGAAATTTTGAGTAGTCGGGCCGACGAAAATTCACGGGGAGAACCAGCGATGCGTTGGAAAGGTCGAGAGCAGAGTTCAAACGTAGAAGATCGGCGCGGCATGTCACCCAAAATGGCAATGGGCGGCGGCGGAGGTCTGTTGGCGATCATCGTCATGTTGCTTTTGAAGTTCGCGGGTGCTCCACCGGCAGCTCAGCAGATGGCGGGAAATCTGGTTAACAAAGTGCAGCAGCAAAATGCGGCTCCTGCGGAAGTTGGCGATGGAATCCAGGACGAGTCTCGAGAACTGATCAGCGTCGTTCTGCACGACACGGAAACTGTTTGGTCGAAGTTGTTTGACGAACAAATTACAGGGGCTAGCTATAAGGCTCCCAAACTGGTGATCTTTGACGGAACCACGCCAACCGCTTGCGGTACAGGTCAGGCTGCCATGGGCCCGTTTTATTGTCCGGGCGACCAGATGGTTTACATCGACCCAACGTTCTTCGACGACCTGGCCCGACGCCATCATGCTCCCGGCGATTTTGCTCAGGCGTACGTGATCGCTCACGAAGTCGCTCATCACGTGCAGAACCTGTTGCCATACAGTCGCATGGCGAATCAAATGCGAGCTTCCGGAGACGAACGGCTGGCCAATCAGGGGTCCGTGCGTCTGGAACTTCAGGCCGATTTTCTGGCCGGCGTGTGGGCTCATTATGCTCACAAAGAATTCGGGATTCTGGAAGAAGGCGACATGGAAGAAGCCATTACCGCCGCCAACCAGATTGGCGATGACACGCTGCAGAAGCAGGCCACCGGCTATGTTCAGCCAGAACGATTCACTCACGGAACGTCGGCTCAACGAGTACGTTGGTTTAAGCGAGGACTGTTGTCTGGCAAATTGAAAGATTGCGAACAGTTGTTCGAAATCGATTACGATTCGCTGTGAGTTTGGGAGCTGGTGAGCTTTGCAGACATGCTGTGAAAGGGCGTGAAAGGGCGGGCCATCCATCGTCCTTCACCCCCTTCGTCATTCCCGCCTGCGCGGAAATGGCGGTTGGTGGGGAATGGCGGTTGGCACTGAAACGGTGTGAAAAAGCGGGCATCCGCCTGCGGACGGCGCGCAGCATTTTGAGTAGAGGTCTAAATGGCCGCTGAATTGTTTGACTACGAACCTGTGTTTGCTCAGCTTACCGATGAAGGTCACTGTGAATGGGTTCAGCAGTTGCAAGCGGCGTGCGATGTGGCATTGGCACCGGAAGTTCACGGCAATCTGGATAAGTGGACGGCTGCATGGCACCTGCTTCCTGACGTTCCGGATGCAACGCTGGATGCCTGCGAGCGGTTTCAGCTATTGGGTTCGTTAGCCGACGATCAGCGAGCTGTGTTGCGTGAAACGTTGATGCAGCTGCATCCCTGGCGAAAGGGGCCGTTTCATGTTTTCGGAATTCACATCGATACCGAATGGCGTTCTGACTGGAAATGGGATCGCCTGAAAGATCACGTTGAACTGCGAAATCGCCTGGTGCTGGATGTTGGCTGCGGCAACGGATACTACGGCTGGAGAATGCTGGCCGCCGGGGCTTCTCAAGTTGTGGGGCTGGACCCGTTTCTGCTGTACGTGATGCAGCATGAAGCCATCAAGCGATATGCCGGTGCCAGGGCTGACAACTATGTGCTGCCGCTGGGTGACGATTGCCTGCCGAAAAACCTGCACGCCTTTGATGTGACGTTTTCGATGGGAGTACTGTATCACCGATCCAGCCCGATCGATCATCTGCAGACATTGGCTGGCACCTTGAAAAAGGATGGCCAGCTTGTTCTGGAAACTTTGATCGTGGAGGGTGACTGCAATTCGGTGCTGGTTCCCGAAGGGCGTTACGCGAAGATGCGAAACGTATGGTTTATCCCATCCATTGACATGCTGCAGCTGTGGCTGCGACGAGTCGGCTTGAAGGATATCCGAGTTGTGGACGTGACGGCAACATCCGTGCAGGAACAACGCAGCACCGACTGGATGACGTTTGAATCTCTGCCCGATTTTCTGGACCCAAACGATCGCTCAAAGACGGTCGAAGGCTATCCGGCGCCGCTGCGAGCAGTGGTTACGGCCCGGAGGTGAGGTTTCGGGGATCGGGTTTCAGGATCGTGATGGGTGGCCGGGGTTGAACGAGGTTGGAGCGAACCTGCTCACAAGTTTGGTAGGCCGGATCGAGCGTGCGACGCGTTCCGGAACGGCGCGAACCTTGGCTGAATTGACTTGATTGCTGAATGCTTCGATGGAAGTGTGGCCGCACGCGCTGCTCCGGCGGATCAAAGGTTCGCTTGGT
>CALFSX010000048.1 GCA_937916515.1 uncultured Planctomycetaceae bacterium
AAAGCCTCTTCTCCATTTCAATCAGTGTTTTTGCTTTTCAAAATCCTTCACGGCATTGGGCGAAGCCCTTGTTAGAGTCTTATTTATGAATGATGCGCGCACGGTGCGTGCATGTTGGCCGTAGCGACAATGGAGCGGCTCGGCGATTCGAGCGTTCCACGTCTTGCTGCGTGCCACGCCACTGGGTCAAGGGCGAAGCCCTTGTTAGGCGATGGAACAGCAGCGCCCGATTACTCCTGAAACACTGGTGAAAGCCACCAGCGTTATTGAACTCACGGCGCGAACTCGTGCACTTGCCATTCAACAGCTGGTTGATTCGCACCGCTGGGAAGATTCCGGAGTTTCGCCGGAGAAGTTGCTGGCGGCCATTGAAGAACGGGAAGCCACAGCACAAACAATTGTCGCGCAGGATCTGGCGATTCCTCATGCCAGTGTCGAATGGGACGGCGACTTCCACATCATTGTGGGACGCAGCAAGAAGGGCGTTCAGTACGGAGTGGCCGGAGGCGTGGTGCGGCTGGTGGTGTTGCTGGTGACGGGAAAGAACCAGGCCACCAGGCATCTTCAGGTGTTGGCGACATTGGCAGAATTATTGATGGCGGCCGATTTTCGCAGGTCGCTGATTGAAGCGGCTGGCCCGTCGAAAATTCTGAAGGCGTTGCATGAACGAGTTGGCTTAAGCCCAAAGCCGGTTCGGGTGGAGGTGTCTGAGTTAAGTATTCGGCTGTCGGAACAGGCTGTTCAATTGGCGATTGCGTTAAACGTGCAGGCGATTTTGCTTGCTGTGGATCGAGCATCCAGCGTTCCGTGGGATGTGTTATCGGTATGGCCCGGCAAGTTGCTGCTGGTGTGCACTCATGGAGCCGATTCGCAGCAGCCTGATTTCCCAAATCTTCATTGTTTTGAAGTTCCTCACGCCGGCCTGTCGCGCATTGACAGAGCCAATCTGGGCATGTTGCTGGCGGCGTCAACCGGTCTGTTGTCGGACGATACCGACGTCGTGTGTGTGACGGGGCCATCCGGCCAGCGGCTGGACTGCATTGCCGTGATTCGTCCGGCCGACAAGTTTCACGCGATCTTTCAGGGCAACGTCGAACGCGGAACGGCCAGAATTCCGCCAGCCGTCGTGCTACGCGTACTTTCGCTGGCGATTGAACTTGCTTCAGAAGGCCGCGAGGGCAAACCTGTAGGAACCATGTTTGTCATCGGCGACAGTCGACAGGTGGCGAAACGTGTTCAACAGTTGGTGCTGAATCCGTTTCATGGCTATTCGCGAAATGTCCGGAATGTGCTGGATCCCGGGCTGGCCGAAACGATAAAAGAGTACGCCGTATTGGATGGAGCTTTCATTGTTGCCGCCGACGGTACGATGTTAAGTGCGGGAACTTACCTGGTGCCGGAAACCAGTTCCACGGAACTCAGCGGTGGCTTGGGAGCTCGCCACCAGGCAGCCGCTTCGATTACGGCTCGCACCAAAGCCATGGCCATCATCATTAGCCAGTCGACCGGTAAAGTGACCATCTTCCAGGACGGTGGCAGTGTGCTGGCATTGGAAAAGGCTTCGCTGACTCGCTGGTAAGCAAAAAGTTGCCGATAAATATAAGGCCGTGCGACGCAGACCGTGTACAATTTCCATCAGAGACGCATCTCCCACCACTGTTTGTGGCCTTGTTCAGTGCTTCCCCCAACTATTTAAGATATGGCATTCATCAAGCCAGAATTTCAGGTCGTTATTGTGACGGCCATTTCCGTTAGTTTGTTTTAGTTAGGTCAATAACAATGCGTAAGCAACTGTTGTGCCTGATGTTGGTTGCAGCGGCCGGATGTGCCGAACAGCCGGGATCAGCTCCAGCGGCTTCAGCTCCGGCATCTGTGGATGCCAATGCTGTGGCCCTTGCCAGGTTCGTATGTCCGGGAATGACGTGAGGCGGATGCCGAGCAACTGTCACTTCGACGTTGCAATCGCTGCCGGGTGTAGCGAACGTTAAAATTGATGCTGGTGAAAAATCGGCCACTGTTTCCGGTGACGCAGCAGCCTTCGTCCTGGAAGACGCCATTTCCGCACTTGACAAATGCGGTTTTCCGGCGGAAACATCGGAGCCATTGAACGGAAGTTAGCACAGTCCAACGGAAGACACATTGATCTATTGTCTCAGGCCTTGAACGCATTTCCGTTCAAGGCCTGTTTCGTTTTCCTCTGGTTTTGATGCGAAACTCTGAATTATCGCGTGATCCGGGAGTCCGAATCGCTGCAATATCTCGATCCTGGCAAAAGGGGTCTGCAAAACAGCAGTAAATTGCGTCGTTAACGCTGACTGCACAAAACCGTGATAAATCCAGTTTTTTGAGGCATTCAATTGCAGGTATCTGAGTTTACTTAGGGTTTTCAGCCGATATCGTTGCCCAATTCCTCCAATAGTCGCCACTTTTGGCCATGATGTGGGAAATTTGTCAACTGCGGACCACTTTGGTCGTCAGTGTGACTAGAATTTCGAGCTTCGAATTGACGCGCCAGATGGAGAGACGCGTCTTACTGCAAAGCACTTAAGAAATTGATTCTTTACCGCCCCGGATGAGTCCTAAATATTATGTCTGACACAGGAACCGGCGACATCGTAATCACCGGCATTGGATTGATGTCGCCCATCGGCATCGGTGCAGATGCTTTTTGGCAAAACCTGAACGCTGGCCAATGCGGTTTCCGCACCACAGAACACCTGAGTTTCGTCGGCACTCCTGATCGCATCGGGGGTGAAGTGACGGAATTCAACGAAAAATCAGCCAAGAGCGAACATCTGAAGGCGGTTCGCAAGCAGATTAAGGTGATGTGCCGCGAAATTCAGCTGGGCGTGGCCTCAGCGCTGCAGGCCATGAATCATGCCGGTCTGGAAGCCGGAATGGTGGCTCCTGAAAGAGTCGGAGTCGACTTTGGCGCCAACCTGATGTCCAGTCCTCCCGACGTGCTGATTGACGCCGCCGTCGCCACTTTGGGGGACGGTACCGAATTCAATTATGGCAAATGGGGCTATAACGGTGACGACCGCTTCAAAGGTATGGAACCTTTGTGGCTGCTGCGCTATCTTCCCAACATGCCCGGCTGCCACATCGGTATCGCAGTCGATGCTCGCGGTCCGAATAACTCGCTGACTCAGGATGAAGTCTCCGGCGGATTGGTGCTTGCGGAAGCTGCCAACATTATTCGTCGCGGTCGAGCTGACGTGATGATCACAGGCACAACTGGCACCAAACTGCACGCCGTAAAAGCCTGTCAGCACAATCATTGGGACATACTGGCAGATGGACCGGCTGAACAACGTTGCCGTCCACTGGATAAGAACCGTAAAGGCGAAGTTCTGGCAGAAGCCGCGTGCACGTTGATTCTGGAATCTCGCGGACACGCAGAAGCTCGCGGTGCCAAAATCTATGGCACTTTGCTCGGTACAGGAGCCAGCTGTGTAATGGGAATCGATGGCGGTGCTGGTGAGCAACAGGCCATCGAACAAGCCGCCGCAATGGCGATGAAAAGTGCGGGAATTACGGCGGCTGATCTGGGCCACGTTAACAGCGGTGCTTCAGGCCACTTAACTCGAGACGCCTTCGAAGCAAAAGCCATCCGCAACATTCTGGGCAGCCACGCAGAAATAACCCCGGTAACAGCACCAAAGAGCTATCTGGGAAGTGCGGGCAGTGGTTCTCAACTGACAGAGCTGGCTGCATCATTGCTGGCTCTGCAACACGGAGTGATTCCAAAGACACTGAATTTCAGCTCATCAGACGACGACACCAAACTGAATGTCGTTTCTGGAGAACATGCGAAGACGTCCAACGGAGTCTTCCTGAAAACCAGCGTGACGCGAATGGGCCAAAGCAGCGCGATCGTCGTTGGCGTGTAGTTACCGCTTATCCGCAATACCATTACCAAAATGTAAGCGAGTGGACATCTGCGTAGCAGGTTCACTCGCTTGCTTTGTTTCTATTGAAAGCCTTCAGACATCAAGTCAGCGAAACTCTCTGGCCGGCAGAGTGATGTGTGAATGCCGCCGACGCTGCAACAAGTTACCAGACAAGTTGCAGCAGGCGACCTGAAGTTGTCGCGATGAACAGGCGATTGCCCAGAGGACCAACGGCCATGCTGATAACGGGATCCGCGGACAAGTCACAGGCCCACACCAGTTCGCCTTCGTACTTTAACCAATACAGTCGATGTTCCAGCGTCGTCGCGGCGATGCGTTTGCGAGAAGACGAGGCGGACACAAGATTCGGAATGCCGTCGATCATGAACGCACCCTTCTGCTTGCCGTTTTCGTTAAGCACTTGAATTCCGTGGTTAAACGCAGCCAGCAGAATTCGCTTCCCGCAGCCGGAAACAACCATGTTGCCGACGTTGTTGGCAATCCGCTCGTTCCATTCTTCGCGCCCATCCAGAGTGTGGCAGCAAAGATGCCCAAATTCAGCCGCACCAATCAGTTTTGGGCTGTCCTGCAGAAACTGTATGAACTCCAGAGGACGTGTTGTTTCAAACTTTGCGATTTCTCGCTTGTCAGTCGTCACGATATGCACGCGAGACGATTCTGTGCTGGCTGCGATATGACTGCCAAACGGTGAAATGCCAAGGCCGACAACTTCACCAGTAAATTTGACTTTCCAAAGTGTTTTCAACTGTTCGTCAAAGCAAACCAGCTCTCCGCCCTGCAGCGCGGCAGCGCCGAATTTTCCGGTTTCGCACCACGCCAGCATTCGCAGCCCATCAAACCCGCGTTCTCGACAGACCTGAGTTCCGTCTTCGCGAAGAGTCAACAGATGGCCAGACTTTGTTCCGACCAGCAGTGTGCGAGCTTCTGCAGCAAACTTCAGAGTCACAATGCCTTCTGGAAACACATCGTCCAAGGTCACGTCGGGACGCGTTCCGTGACTGTTCTGAAATAGCGGATGAGTCGCCAACGAAGTACTTACTGCAACAGAATGGTGATGTGAACGAGAGCCGCGATGTCGCCAGGTGACAGCGTGTGCATTTATACGGAAGTTAGCCGAAAAAGAAAACCAGCTTGGCGTGTTGATTGAACGCGAGGTGCAGTCACGTTTGTGGCGGAAACAGATTGTCGGCGCTGGGTGGCCGGGATTGAACTTGGCCCGCGACAGAAACCCCGCGGTTTTCGCTCATACCTCGATCCCGCTGCAGCCAGTCTCCACTCGACCAATAAGCAGCGATTCACACGTCTTTATCGCCGACACCACAACTGCTGTTGCGCCGACGGTCTCAGGCTTTCGCTGTGCGAAGGATACTTTGACTTTGCAGTACGTCGATTTGTCGCCGCTATCGATTGCGGCTGATACAGACCTCACACGGCCTCGCGGGCGACTTACTGAAAATGATGCGATCACGGTGCGCGCATGTTGGTCGCAGCGACAACGGAGCGGCTCGGCGATTCCAGCGTTCCATGTCTTCCAGCCAACCACGCCACCGGGTCAAGGGCGAAGCCCTTGTTAGCTTACATCCTTCAGCTTCTTGCCGTTCTTGCCTGTGGGGCGATTGCTGCCGGACTTCTTCCCGCTGGATCCTTTCGGACCGTTTGACTTCAAGCCTTCCACGGGCACTGTGGCCGTGGCGAGGCTTACCGTTTGAGGCATCTCGTGATCGTCAACTGGTTCTGTATAGACAGCGTTGCGAATCAAATTACCCAGCAAACCGCCCAGCAAGGCTGGCAGAAACACGATGTCTGCGATTAACGCCGTGAAGATCAATGCGGCCATAATCCAGCCAAAGCGGCTAACCAGTAACAGGTCCGCTGGCAAAAGGGCCAGCATTCCCAAACCTACAGCAGCGCTGGTTTGCCACATGGCCGGACCGCAGTGTTCCAACGCACGTCCGACAGCCTGTTCCACTGGAACGCCTCGTCGAACAAGTTCCTGGAACCAAGTGAGCAAATGCAACGTGCCATCCACTGCGATTCCCAGCGCCACCGACGCGGTAATCATCGTACCGATGTCAACTTTCAGGTTCATCCACGACAACAATCCGAACACAAGGACCACTGGCATCAGATTCGGCAGCATCGTGTAGATGCCGGCCACAGGGCTGCGAAGCACCACCATCATCACAACAGCGATGATCACAAAGGCCAGACCGAAACTCTTGATCAGGCTTTCCAAAACCGCCTGTTGAGTTCTTAAGAATACCGGAATCAACCCGGTCACCACGTGACCGGTATTCGGGCTGCCAATTAACGACAGATGCCGACTGGCAATGCCGTTCATGTCGGCAATTAGCACTTCCATGTCGATGTCAGAAAGTGCTGACGTTTGAGCCGTGATGCGCCAGACTTCGTCTCCTTCGCGGTTCAGCAATTGGTCGCCAGCAGTTTTCCAGTCTGTGGAATAGTCTGGGAGTGCCATCATTGAGCTGACGGAATCGTCGGAGCGATCTTTGTCGCGAATCATTTCGTGAATCTTCTTACCCCACGAACGCTGCGACAGCTGCAGCTTTCTGCGAGCTGTAAACGAAAGCCCTTCGGTATCGGCGGCACGCAGGTCCAGAAACGAAGCCAGTGACAGAACACCGCTGATTTCCGGGTGTTGACGGATTTCTGATTGAAGCTCCATCACTATTTTTGCTCGTTCAGGAAAGGACAGTTTTTCCTGAGTGGCAGCATCAAACTTTACGATCGTGTCGATGGAAATTACGCCTGAAAGCTTGTCTTCCAGAAACTCGTAGTCCTTCACCACCTGCGAGTGCGGAGGGAAGTATCGAATAACCTTTGTCTCTGTTTTGAACTGCCATAGCCCCCATCCGGCAACTGCAGTTCCAATGACGCACAGGGTGGCCACGGCGTAACGATTTCGGGCAATCCAGACTCCCAGCTTGTTCCAATGCCCAGTGTGTAGCTCTTCTTCTCCAGGAGGAGACTTTGGCCAGTACATCATCAACGACGGCAAAACATACAGCACAACGATGAACGAGATGAAACAGCCAATGGCAGAATAGACCCCGAAGTCTCGCACGGGAACAAGGTTACTGGTCACCAAAGAAGCCATACCAATAGCCGTGGTTCCGCTGGCCAAAGCACATGGCAACCACGCGGTGCGACAGGCGGAAAAGACTGAAGAAGACGGATCTGAATGTCCGGAATGCTTCCAATAGTTCGACAGGTGAATGGCGGCTGATGTTGTCAAGACCGCCAACAAGGTTGGCATGACCACCAGCACCATGTTCATTGTGCCTCCGGTCAGAGGCACAATGGCCACGGAAAGCAGCACTGAAAGAAAAGAAACCAATTGTACTAGTGTCGCCAGTCGCAGGCTTCGCAGCATGATGAACGAAAAGAACACGCTCACGAAAGCTGACAGAATAATGGGCGAACGGTGAGCAATATCCCATACCGGGTGATTGGTGTTCCAGGCTGCATCTGCGACGGCCTTGTTCAATGACACGTTAACAACTGGTTGGCCCCCAATGTGCATCAGCTCCGACGGAACGCCCACTTCCAGCACCGCGCTTTTCACGGCTTCTATGGCGGCTGCTTTGTCAGCAATGCCAGCTTCAGAAAGCGACACAGACACAGCTGCCAGTGAACCCGTGATCACAAAACACTGCTCAACGCAGTTCTTGCCGACTGTTTGCGTGCCTGATGCAGGAGCTTCCAGGGCCAGCAAAGCTTCTTTAAAGGCGTTGAACTGCTCGTGCTTTTGATGCATCTGAGGCCACGACAACTGTAGGTCGTACAGCGGTTGTTGCTGTACGTAACTTGTCAGTTCGTCCTGCAGTTTCCAGGCTTTCACGTCTTCCAGCGGAATTCCTTCGGATGTTGGCAAAGGCAGATCGCCTTCGACATATTCTGCCGACAGATGAAATTCTTCGTTCGCGAGCCGCAGGATTTCTTTCTTGAAGTAGTCGCCTCTTTGCCGCCCCGTATCCGTCAGCCGAATCCGAAGTGGACCTTTGCCCAGCAACACTCCGTCCAGTTGAGACAACGCCGTGTCAAACGGAACGTCTCTCGCAATCATTTGTGTCAATACTTCGGCGGGAAGAGTAACATCTTTTACGTATGGAGAACCGCCTTCAACTCGACCGTTTTCTTTGGGTGTGCCTTCCAGCACTGTTTGCAGCTTAAGCAAACGCGGATCGGTTACGGACGCTCCATCCCACGAAACCAGAATCCGGTCTTCCGAAGGAAACATGCCCTGATACCACGCCAGAATGCGTGCCTGCGGATCATCTTTAGGAAGCCAGCCGGCAACGTCGTTGTGCATGCGAATGTCTCGCAATGCCCACAACATCAATGGCAACAGGAACACAACGATCGCGACGATCCACAGTGGAGTTCCGTGGCCCCAGCGATCTTTGCGTTGCAGTAAAGGCGTCTTCCCTGAGTTGGTCACAGAGTGCTTTCGATGTCGACAGACTATTGACGGGCGTTGGACAGGGCGGAGCCCACAAAAGATGACTAATCACGCTCAGAAGAAATTGGCGTTGTTGATGCCGTTTCTAATGTCGAATGACAATGGATTATCGAAACGGATCTAATCAGCTCAAGGCTCACACATCACGAATCGTGCCGCTCCAGTAAGAAATCGTCAACACACAGAAGCCACAGATATAGCGAATCGCATTGTTCTGCCGTGTTTCCAGTCAATAGTAAGAAGTGAACCACCTAGTGACTCTGAGGGCTTTAGGTATGGCGGGTCGTGAATTACGATCACACCAGCCCGCTGTGTGGAAAATTCAAGGCTATTGAGAGGAAATGGTTCGTGCCTCTGGTGTTCCCCCGTAATTCTGCTGGTTTACCCGGAATTCATCAGGCTAAAACTGAAGCGACCCGGGAAAACCGTTCGGATTGTCTACAGTCGATCGTGGCCACTTTTTGTGACGTTCCGCCTCAGAAAAGATTTTCATTAGGGTAGCATGAACCACGTAAGGGGGCTTGAGCTGAATGGTTGCCGGACTTGGACGTTTCGCTGTCTTGCCGACTGTTTTTGTAATTGCCGACAATTCGTCGACATCGCGGAGTGGCTGCCACTGAACGCTGGTCGACTTATGACAAGGTGGCCGACTATACTGCAGCCGCAGTCGTGGTCGCCGATTGAACGCAGCCGCCGTCGTCCACCACACAGAAGTTTTGGTTTCCGGTGGTGGAAGTGTTTTCGGCGTGAACGTCGGTGTCCCCTGCTGTTTATCGAAATTGCGTTCGCGTTGCCAACGGATTATTTGGCAGCGATCACGTAACAAAGGGTATAAGAAACATCGGAAATCAATAAGTGACGGTGGAACAACGAATACCCAGCACTCAGCCTCCTCCGCTGCCAAACGCTGCGGTATGCGACGCTGCGCCGGTTTCGGCGGCTGATGCCGTTGATTCGTCTGAGTCTGGGCGATCGTTGCGGCAACTCTTGCTGGGCGTCGCTGCCAGCGGCTACTATCTTTCGCTCGTTTTGCATGCCGTGATCTACACCATTTCGGCAATTGCGTTTATCTATTTTGCCGATCAGTCTTTTGAAGATGAGGACAATGTCACCATCGCTGTTCGAGCTTCGCTTAGCGAAAACGACCTGGCTGACGCTCAGCCGGAATTTGAAGTCACTCAAGACCTCGGATTGGCAACGCCCAAAGGGCCGACTCAGGCGGAACAGCTGTCCAACTATTTGAAGGTTGTGCAAAACGGAACCATCAGCACCAACCAGGTCGAACTCCAGACAATGGCATCGGCTGAATCTGACGACCCAGCGGACGATAGCGGTGGAGACTTCCTGTTCAAGCTTCCCAAATCGGGTTTGGCTGTGACCAAAGGCAGCTTCACGGCCTGGACTGATCCGGAAAATCCGTCACCGGGGGAACGCTACAATATCATCATCGTCATCAAACTTCCGGATACGGTGAAGGCTTATCGGGTCAGCGACCTGACTGGATCAGTAATTGGCAGCGACGGCTTCCGTCAGCGAATTCCGTACGACAGCGCCCGCATGTCAGCTTCGTTTTACACCGACGAAAAGAACCAGCTACAGGCAATCACCGGCCGCGAAGCGATCACGGTTCGTAACAACCAAATACAGTTGGTGATCTCAATTCCGGGAGCCGAAAGACTCACGCGCGACGTCATCAAGATCAGTTCAAAACGTTTGCGAGAAAAGCAGGAACTGGAACTCATTTTTGGTGGCCCTCGAAATCGCGAAGAATGATTCAGGTGACAGAAATCGAATGAAGATCAAAATATTCAGCTGTGGCGGCACCATCGATAAGGTCTACTTCGATGCAAAAAGCGACTTTTCTGTGGGCGAGCCACACATTCGCGCCGTCTTTAAAGACGCCAATATCGATTTCGACTTCGTAGTCGAATCGTTGATGCGGAAAGACAGCCTGGAAATGACGGGCGAAGACAGAGCTCTGATTCGTGATCGCATCAGCAATGAAGAAGCCAACCTGATTCTGCTCACTCACGGAACCGACACAATGACACTTACAGCCGAAGCTCTAATGGGCATCTCGGAAAAAGTGATTGTACTTACCGGATCAATGACGCCCGCCAGGTTCCACGTCACAGATGCCATTTTCAACATTGGTTGTGCTGTGGGAGCTCTGCAATCAAAGCCGCCGGGTGTGTACATTACGATGAACGGTCGAGTTTTCACGGCGGGCAAGGTCCGAAAAAATCGCGACCGCCAGCGATTTGAAGAAACAGCATAGCGCTGCGTTGCCGCAAGCAGGCGAAGACTGTGTTCCTGCACTGAACCAGTTGCACATCGACATCAACCGACGGTCTGAGACAGACAGACTCACCATCAGGCAGACTTCCCGAAATCAGCGCGGTAGGTTTCCCGTACAAACGGGTTGTGGTGATACAATTCTCGTCCGGTCAACAACTATGGACCGACGCCCGAAAGCAGGTCTGCTGCCTGGTTGGCCCCCAGCGTTCGTGTTGCAGGACGTGAACTGTTTCATGCCTGGGTGAGATGTCCATAGCCGCTTGCCTTGCCCCAGAATCACGTGCCCAGAACTACGTGCCCAGTGTCATCGCAAGCTTAAACCTGACGTGAGGCAATCGATGGATGCGAGCGAGTTAATTTTGTTGTGGACAACGTTTTGGTCGCCATTTCCGTCCGCTAAGGCAGTTTTGATTCGTGCTCATTTCGCAGAGCTAAATACGACTTTGTCTAAGTGACAATTGCTTTACAGCGATTTTCGCTGACTTGTGGCCGCGGAGAACGCGAATTGGACTATGTGGGCGGTTGCCCACGAGCCAGATCCGTCCACAACAATAAGTAAGTTGCTCTAGCGGATAGTCGTCAGTTCTTCAGGGTGAGCCTGCAGCCAGATACGCATCAGATCTGGCAAGTGCTGCACGCCAAGCTTCTTCATCAGGTTGCCTCGGTGCTTTTCGACGGTCTTAGTGCTGATTCCCAATCTGATACTTGTTGCTCTGTTGGTCAGTCCAGACACAACCAGGTTCAGCACCTCGGTTTCGCGGCGAGACAATGTCGTCAGTCGCTTACGAGCCAGGGATTCCGTTGTGAAGTTCACTGAACTGGCAGCGCAGTTGTCTTCGCCGTCGATCGACCGGCGCGGCTCAATGGCGTTCAACGTGGCCCGGATTCCGTTCCCCAAGGACTCCGAAGGAATGTATACGTTCGTCATTTGACACCTCATCGTTGAGTTCAGCGAATTGTGCTGACGTAAAGCTGCGGAGCGGCCAGTTCAACTGCAGGCAGAAAAGTTGCGAAGGCCATCTCCAGATGGCAAGCAATTGTGCTGCAACGCGAACGCGGCGATGCGATCTTCACGTTTCAATATCAGGCGACTGGTAAGACCGATCGTACCTGCCGACAATTCGAGTATACGGGACTGGCTGGAAAAGCGTATGGCGGGTTTCCGACAGCAGGCGGCTTGTTTGGGAAACCCATCGCCGAACGTTCACTGTTTCCTTCGCGCGAACGGAAATCAGCTTCGTCGGATGATTCAGTCGCTATGCGTTATGTTTCGTCTTTCCGCCAGCGGTGCAATCGAGGCAACTTGGCGGCGTCTGCATCCAGGCCTGCCACCTGCACAATACGAGCGGCTTCGGCAATGGAATTGATGTTCAGTTTTCTGGCGATATCTGTTCGGTAACGTTCGACAGTTCGTTGAGCCACACCCAGTTGAACGGCGACTGACTTCAACGGTACGCCATGTCCCACCAGAGCCAAAACTTCGATCTCGCGTTTTGTCAGTACGTCCAGTGGCCCTAAATCGATCAGCCTTGAATTCACCTTCTCGTAGGATCCGTTTGATTCATCGGTCTGCATGCACTGTCGTGTGATGGAGATCACTTGAGGAGCTGAGCTGATTGCTTTCGACATTGGCCACAACAGGGCCTCGGTGTTTTTTCCACCGCGAACGTGCTGCAGAATGATTGGCTGACCGCTGTCGATCACCCGCTGAATTATTGGCAGTCGCTCCGCGGCGAATTCCCGTCCTTCAACGTCTTCAATTGTCAGACCGACCGGATCAAATGAACGGCCATAGTAAATTTCCTTGGCCTGATCATTGCAGTAAACCACCACGCCGTGGTAGTCGACAATCAACACTCCAACACCGGGTTGGCTTTTCAGGATTTTCCAAAACTCGTCCAAGGTCCAAACATCCGAAAACAGTGCGGCGTGAAAACAGTGTGAAACATGATATCCGAAGTTCGATCACAGTTTCCATTTTGTTCAAGCGACTGAATGAATTTCCAGAAGGAATGACAAAACCGAACAGCCGGTAAATCACCTTGTAGCGGTTGTGAATTCCTAACAAGGGCTTCGCCCTTGACCCAGTGGCGTGGTTGACTGGAAGACATGGAACGCTCGAATCGCCGAGCCGCTCCGTTGTCGCTACGACCAACACGCGCGCATCGTGCGCACATCATTCTGCGTAAGACTCTAATGCATCAGCGGCGATACAAGCAGTATGAGGAAGAATGCAGCCACTGGCGTCATCCCAGGAAACAGGAGCAACTCAGGGAGGCGGGTACCTTTTGCAATTTTCAATGACCGTCCCTCGACTGTGTCGCAACAGTTTATGCAATTCAGCTATGGCCGGGAGACAAGGCAAGTCTCCCCTTCACCGAGCTCTTTCATATTGTCCGGCCATTTATCAAAGAGCTGTAGCGCAAAACAGCGAGCCGTTCGCCGGACAGACGCTATCAGGTCGCTCGTCCACGAGCACCCATCAGGCTCCTCCCGCGAAACGTTGCGGCGACAATTTCGGCTGGCAATCACATTCGCGACGCGGAGTCTGCCTCCGATTATTTTCCTCGCCGAAATGTTGAACGATCGCGGCGACTTGTGCACTCTAGATTTGAACGACTTTTTTATTGTTGGTTCACAAAAGGCATACCTATGCACAATTTGCATTACCGTTACTTGACCGCAATGTTGCTTGTCCCACTCTTCATCGGCTGCGGCGGGACTTCCAGCGAATCTGAGCAGCATTTTTTGAATGCGGAATCTCCAGCCGTGCCCGCGCTGGCCAATGAGATTGAGTTCGCCGAATCATCGCAGTTGGCGGTGGTTCAGGCGACAGTTCAACAGCCGGACGATGCACCGAAAAAGGCCGCGCCGAACACCTCACCGGAATCAGTCATTCAGAAAATCATCTACGACACGAACATCAGTATGCGAACAGAATCATTCAATGGCGTCGCCACCGAAGTAATACAGTTGACCGAACAATGTGGTGGATTCATTGCAGCTGCGAAATTATCCGGTGCCTCCGGTGATCAGCGCAGCGGTTCGTGGACTATTCGATTGCCTGTGGAACAGTACCGAGCATTTTTGGATTCAGTCGGACGTTTCGGGGAGATGATTTCGAAAACCGAAAACACGCGTGAAGTCACGGCTGAGTTCTACGACACCGAGGCGCGGGTACGAAATAAGCAAACTGAAGAGAAACGCCTGATTACTTTATTGGAAAAGCGTCCCGGAAAGCTGGACGATGTTTTGGCTTTCGAAAAAGAAATTTCACGTGTTCGCGGTGAAATCGAACTGCTGCAGGGACGATTGCGAGTACTTTCAAACCTGACCGCATTCTCCACAGTGACCCTATAAGTTTCAGAAGTATTGGCATACACACTGGCGGAATCTCCGGGGTTCAGCACACTGGCTGCACGACAGTGGCATTCCACTGTGGACAACCTTGGCGCAGTTGGTCAGTGGGTTGTGCTTTCAATAATCGGTATTGGCCCGTGGCTGCTGATTCTTGTGATGATAGCGTATTTCGGCCGTCTCAAAGTTCGACTTTTCGCGTGGATCAAAACCGTTCAGACGTCAGTTTAACTGCGCAATATGTGTCGCTGTGGCTGCAACACAACGACGCGATTCTGATTCGTCGCAAGCTTTTGCAATCAGCCGGGCTGGTTCTGGTGGCTCTCGATTTCCTGCCGCCTTCAATTCGACAACGGCCCTGCCATACACTGCTTAGCTATCCATCCCCTGACTGTATGAGCTTAAGTGGCTTTGCACTGAACGGACGAATCGTTTGACTTCCAGTGGGCCAGAGATGAACAATATGGCATGCAACAGCTATCAAAGTCCGCAACCGACGTTTATGGAACGGTCGCTGAAAAGCGTTCAGCAGCCGGCGGGCTGTTGTTCAGCGGATTCCTGCATGTCGTATTGGCGGTCGTGCTTAGCTTGATCGCCTTGTCAAATCTAAATTCTGCCCCGCTGGAACCACTCAGCGCCGTGTTTGATGGCGAAGGCGATTCCGGCGAGCCTCTTACCATTCTGGAAGAACTGAACGCCGCAGAAATCAGCGGGCCGCTAAAGACCACGCTTAGCGATGCCGCTTCTGTGGATACGGCGTTGGAAGTATCTGCCAGCGTCCAGCCAGCCAATGTGGATTGGGCAAAGTTCGGCAGCAGCGAAGCTTCGCAGGCTTCCGGTTTGGGAGCCATCGAAGCAAATATTCAAGGTCGAGTTGGAAAGGCGGGAGGACGTTCGGGAGAAGTTCAGTTTTCGTTGTCGTGGCATTCTACCAATGATGTTGACCTGCACGTGATTGCTCCATCCGGCGAACACATTTCCTATCAACACCGTCGGTCTGTGTGCACGGGAGAACTGGACGTAGATATGAACGTTCAGCCTGAATCTACCGAACCAGTAGAAAACGTTCGTTGGTTGAAAGGCACGGCTCCCAATGGACGCTACACAATTCTGATTCATCAGTTTCGGTGGCGAGCCGGGCAACCTGACGACAGCATTGAACTGCTGGTCAAGCTTGGCGATGAAACCACAATCATTGAACAGCAATTGTCGGCCACGTCACCTCTTGCAATACAAAGATTTCAATACGTGAAACCTGGATTCTCGGCCTCTCGCAAAGCTGCATTGTTGAATCAACTAACGTCATTGCAACGGCGAGAAGAATCCAAAGCGTCCGGTCTTCTGGAAACGGCAATATCAATGCCGCCTTCGCCTCAACGAGACAATGTTTTACAACGAATAATTAACCAGTACGCTCACACAGACGCTTCGATTCAGGCAATGCAGGAACTCAAAGGCGATTCGAACAAACGCTGATCGTTGGACGCAAATAATGAAGAAAGACATCAATAGTCCTCCCGTTTTTTAAGTCCACTATTGGTCAATACTGGCACGGATGTTAAGTGCTAGTCCGGGGTTGATCATGGCGGCGGTTGCAATGGCGATAGAATCGGCTCCAGCATTCAGGTATCGAGTGACGTGATCTGCTGTGGAAATGCCGCCGACTCCAATCAGGTGAAGATGCTGGCTGGCACCTTGCGATTCCGCACCTTCCGATTTCAACAGGGCCTTACGGAACAATTGAATCTGGTCCACGCCGGCGTCCAGAGTTGCCGAACCACAAATGCCTCGCGGTTGACCATCAAACAACAGCGTTCCGGATTCGTCTGCGACTCTGGCGGCGATGGAATTGGTCATGGCAAGGCCGCTGATAAATGGTGCCACACACTCTAGTAACTGATTCGCTTCTGCGGCAGTATTCACCTTGCCAATTTTCAATACCAGAGGAGCGTCCCCGATGCGGCTGCGGATGCAGGCGGCCACGAATCCCGCATCTTCTGGTTGCTGGTAAAGCTGTCCGTCAGCCGTTGATACGTTCGGACAGGAAAAATTTGCTTCAATCCCATGGGCTCCACTGTCAATCGCCCACGCGGCACATTTGGCGAAGTCTTCCGCAAGCTGTTCCAGCGAGGCTTGCTTGTCTGTAATTGCCGCATTCTGAGTTCCCACGACAGAAACGACCAGCACCTTTCCTTCCGGCAAAGCGGCTCTGGCAACGCTGATATCGTACCGCCAGATTTCAGGCGACTGAGAGGGCATGCCGAAAGATACGGCCCAACTGCCATGCATTGACTTCGATGATTTCACGGTTGAACCTGCAGTTGCCAGACTGGTCGAATCTACCGGCACAAGGTTTGGCAATGGATAGCATTCTCGCGCCACACTGCGGACCGTTTTATAGACAAGTATGTCAAACCCAACAGCTGCGTAGTACAGCAACCAACGGCTGTCCAGCAACGGCCCGGCTGGAATCCCCAGCGATGATGACGTGGGAATGCCGCACCAGTTCCAGTTGCGACCGGCAAGCGGAACATGCGATTCCACTTTGCCGGATTTCAGCAGAGGGGCAATGTCGGGAGCGTGGTCGAGATTCCAACGCCAGGTTTCATTCAGGTTATAGGTGAGCAGCATGGGGGTAGCAGGCGTGGAGAGTTTGAGATGGCAATTTTTGAAGCATCTGCGTGTGACGCTGAACGAGCAGCCGGAAATGAGTGTTATTGGGGAGGAATAAGTCTGATGGATTGAAGATCGATCAACGCAGAGGTAAGCGTTTCTGGTGCTGTGACCGTTAGCTGGCGACGGCCTTTGCCGAGATCGATTTCGCCAACTGACCAGGTGCGATATTCGTCCCATGTGCCTGTGCCCGGCACCCGAGCACTCAGAAGACGAGTTCCGGTGGACAGCTTAATTGCATTGCCTGCTGTGGAATTGTCGCAGGCATAGTTGAATTCGACTTTCCAATGTCCAGACTTTGGCACATCAATCGTCCAGACCGCGTAGTCGTCAGTCGATGACCACCAGCCCAGGTTGCGGTACTTGCCTTCAAAGATCAGGCTGGGCCCGTAGATTTTAG
The DNA here is from genome assembly GCA_937916515.1 of uncultured Planctomycetaceae bacterium. Classification (GTDB taxonomy): domain Bacteria; phylum Planctomycetota; class Planctomycetia; order Planctomycetales; family Planctomycetaceae; genus Fuerstiella. The sequence goes on from CALFSX010000048.1 coordinate 17,126, forward strand.
CGGCAGCGGCTGGAAGAGTGATCGTGCCGTCTGAATTCGGCGTGATAAGGCGAGGTGAATTGCCGTCGAAGCGTTTGAATGTGCTGCCCGACGTTTGCACAAACGCAATCACGTTGGCGAGATCTTCCACGCTGAGATCCTTTTCCAGACCTTCCGGCATGAGCGATCGATTACTGCAGACCAGGTCTTCCAGATCGGTCCGAGCGACCACTTGCTGTTTGCCGTCGGTGCCCAGCAGAGTCAAACTGTTGCCGGTTTCGTCAAACAACATCCCGCTGAATGTGCGTCCGTTTGTTGTGACGGCGGTATAGCTAAGGAACTTTGATTCGACCGCTCGGTTGGGATCCACAATGGCCGTCAGCAACGCATCGGTGGAACGGTCTTTCAAAGCCGCCAGGTCGGCTCCGATTTGTTTGCCGACGTCGCCGATTTTGTGGCATGTGGCGCAGCGTTTTTCGAAGACAGCTTTGCCTGAGGTGGCGTTGGATTTGAGATCTGTGATTTCGGATCTCAAAATCTGAACAAGGGTTGCTCTTGCCGACGGCGTTTCAGACGCTGAAAACAGAGAATTTGCTTTGGCGGCAATTTCTGTATTGCGATGACGTAATAAACTCTCCCGCTCCGCTGCACTGAAGTCGCGGATATTCAGCAGGCCGTCCTGCAATGCATCGAAGAGCAGGTTTGTTGTTACGTCCCGCTTCAGGAACGATGTCACAGCGGCATCACGAACTGCAGGCCCCCACGAAGCCCAGTTGGCGATAAAGTCAGACGCGATGCCATGCGAATCGAAGTGTGGCAACGCCATGAACGACACATTCGCAATTTGTAACGACTTTGGCGTTCGGGCTTCCATGAAATACGACGGATGTACCAAATCACTCCAGAAATACGGCTGGTAAGCTGTCAGCAGACGCAGTCCAGCAGCCCGTCGATCCGGCGATTCCGTTTTGTCATTCACAAGATTGACAATCGTCAAGTCAATGTGGCCGATCTCCTCACTGATCATCTCTCGCATCTGTGCATCCTGTCGTCGCGCATTCAGTTGGAAAATCAGATCGCTCAGATTGCCCAGCGTTTCGGCAGTCAGCGATTCCATAGTTTTCTCAATCAGTCTGCGCCAGACACTGCGGCTCGCGGTTGCGTCACCAACGGCCAGGCTGTAATTCAACAGCAGTGCGTCAAGCTGCCGGTCTGTTTGATTCGTCGGTATGGATTGAAGGTGTCTGGTTACGGTCGCCAATTTCTCTGGCGACATCGAAGTGAACGCTGCGTCACGCAAAGCATTGTCGGTAAGGCTGGAAGCCATCAATTTACCCAGTACTGCCCCGCTGAGTTCTGTTAACGGGCTTTCACCGATTGATAACGCCAATTGATGCCGAACGGCCGGGGACGCATCATTCACCAAAGCCGCCAACTCGCCAGCAACAGCTTCGTCCGCGGTCGGCAGTAAACCTTCCAGTCCATGAATGGCGGCACGCCGAACTTCCGGATGATCGTCCCGCAGTACAGCAGCAATCTTCGATGAACTCTGCTCAGGAAGATTGCCCACCTGTAACAACGTCCACATCGCCTGAACTCGCGCCGACGGATGCCCGCTTTCTGCCATGAGCGAAGTGAGTTGTTCGACAGCCGCGTTTTCTGGCGAACCATGCAGAAGCAATCGCTGAGCAGTATCACGCCACCAGCCGTTGGGACTGGCCATTCGCTCGGCCAGATCTTCAGCTTTCAAACCGGTTCCGACTGACTGCTCCCAGCCGCGATGGCCAGTCTTCTCAGTATTACCATCAGGCACCACGCGATAGATTCGCCCCATGTTGTTGCCCGCGTATAAGTCCATCTTGCGCTGGTGCTCGGCCGGAATCCATTCGGGATGTTCGATTACCTGGCGGTACATGTCGGCGACATAGAGTGCTCCGTCGGGGCCCGTGCGGACCATGACTGGGCGAGTCCAGTTGTCGCTGCTCGCGAAAAATTCGGATGTTTGTTCGTCGGCCGCTCGACGACCTTTGAAGGTTGCTCCATCGCGTTCCAGCACCAAACGTGACACTAGGTTGTGAACCGGTTCGCACGTGAAGGCATTGCCGTAAAATTCTTCGCCCAGCAGGTTGTCTCGATAGATGACCGTGCTGCAGGCGGATGTGAAGCGATTGGCGGCGTGGAAGTCGTTAAAGCGTGCCAAGGTTTTACTGGTGGGGTAAACGGGAGCAGCTCCCGGTATTTCGGCCACTTCAGCTTTCGTTGCCAGGCCGGTGGCGAACGGGTTGCGTTTTAAGTAACGATCTTCCAGCACGTAATGCCAAATCGGGTTGCTGTTGTTGTTGCCAAACCAGTTTCCGAAGTCGTCGCGGTTGCGGCCAGACTGAGTTTGCCCGCTGAGCGTTTCGATGGCTCCGGTATCGGGATGAATGCGGAGGTCTCGGCCGCGAGTGTTGATCGGCGTATCTGCGATTTCAGATCTTTGATCTAAAATGCTTCCCAGCGCTCGCACTTCGCCGCCGCTGTCGCCGTTGGCCAGATACAGCCAGCCGTCCAGCCCCCACCGCATCCCGTTGACTCGATGCTGCTGATTGCCTTCCGTGAAGCCGGTGTACAGCACGGTTTGTTTGTCGGCAACAAAGTCACCGTTGGTGTCTTCGGCATAGATGATGTCGGGAGCACACGTGATCAGCCAGCCGTTTCGCCAAGGATGAAGGCCGGTGGGAAAGCTAAGCCCGTCCAAAAACGTGACCGCTTTGTCATAGCGCCCATCGCCGTCGGTATCTTCCAAAACACGAACACGCCCAACGCCACCGTCACCGCTATTCGCCTGCTCATTCACCGCACTCGGCGATTCAGACGTTCCCGGCAATAACCCATCATTCGCCGCCACCGTCCGTCGAGGCGCCTCGGCAGTTTGATGGGGAGTGTCGGGATAGCCGCCCATTTCTACGACCCACATTCGGCCATAGATGTCCCAGTCGAAGGCGACGGGGTCCTTGATAAGCGGTTCGGCGGCGACAAGTTCGGCTCGTAGTCCGGGGCGAACTGTGATCGCGGCGAGTGATTCTTCCGGCGACTTGGGTGCGGGAAAGTCGGCCTTCAGCTCCTGGGAATAGAAGTGATGAGGCAGAAGTTTTTGGACGGCGTCGCAGATGAGATCTTCCGCTTCGGGGGCCAGTCGAGTTGGGCGAGCGTAATAGATCATTGAACTATCGGCTTCGTAACCGCCTTCGCGCAGAATGCGTTTGCTGGCGATATAACAGGGCACGTCGTTGCTGTAGGCATTGATCCACAGTCGTTCGCTGTCGAACATGTCGTTCATGCGGACGGCATAGTCGATGACCACTTCGCCTCCCAGAAACACCATGGCCAGGTCTTTGCCAAAGCACCACGTTTGCACAGGATAGTTGGGGATGGTGGTGGGGATGGGTTTGCCTTCGTCCAGCATTTTCAGAAACATTTTGCCGTGCTCTCCCGCGTGGCCTGGCAGTTTGGCCTTGGCTTCCCATTCTTCGCGAGTTGGCAGTGGCCCCAGAGGCAAATCGATGCGGGCGATTTGGCAGTCGATGCGGTGATCGATGGGTGAAAGGTGTTTCAGCAGCCGTTGCACTTCGGTGGCAACGGAACGAGCGTGCTGTTGGGCCAGTTCGTGAGTTCCTCGCGGCGACGGGTTTGAATCGGCTCCACAACCGATGGCAACCAATGCGACAACTCCCGGATTGTCGGCTTCGATCATATTGCTGGCCATACCAGGCCAGTCGCCGCTGATGCTGTTTAGCTGGCCGGTTTCTGTTGTGGCATGGCAGGCGTAGCTGGCGAGTACCGCGATCAGTGCGCCGTCGGTGTCGCGAGCGGCCAGCAGCGGCATCTGATGATCGACGGGACCTTCGGGTGTCTCGCCAAATCCCGTCCACTGCCCGGCGTTCATCAGTCGTCGGTTAATGGCGAAATCCAGGGTTCCGTGCCCGATGGAAAGTTGGCCGAGCCGGCGGTTGTTAATGCCATCGGTGGCGACCTGCACCAATTGCTCGATTAGCCGAGCTTCATAATCGGCCAGATGTTTGGCGTGAGCTTCCGGAACATCGGTCAAAATGTTGGGAGCGAAGCCTCGCAACCACGGGGCCGAATGTGAATGGCTGGATGAAACTGCGAATCGCTCGCGAGTGATGTTGAACTTTTCGGTGAGGAGTTTGAAGACTGCTTCGGTCACGTTTTCCGGCACACCGCAGTTGTCAACGGTTAGCAGAATGGACAGTGGATTGTCCAATATGTTTGCGGCAGAATCACCGGCAGCTACATTGGCCCCCCCGATCGCCAGTGCTCGTGCGTGAATCTTCGAAGCAACAACATCCGTTTCCTGAGTTCGGTTGCCGTAGCCGGAAAGCCGGACGGGGTAATCAGGTGTGATATCCACAATCGCGGCCCCGATAGGTAACGGTGGCAGATTGTTGCGAGCCTCATTTGCGTCCTGTGTGGCCAGAAGCTCATCAAAACTGAATCGGCGCAACAGGTCTGGTTGTTCTGATGTGAATTCATGGATCCAGTTCAGGCTACCGTCATGAACGAAAAAACCGTTGTTACCACCGTCTTCCGTTCGAAGTGACGGCAACGCCAGCTTACTTGATGAAGGTACGTTGAATATGGCTTTCGTCCAGCCATATTCGAAGTCGTCAAACAATGCGACGTAGGTCCCGTCGCCGTTGGATCCAAACAAATCGTCGTGGTCGTCGTGATTGAGATCTACAAAACAGAAATCCAGCGGATCCAGACCAGACGACGGAACGGCAGACCCCGTGGGCCAGGGAAATGGTAGTCGTCTCCATGTGATGGGCGCATTAACGGCTGGCTTGCGAGCTCCGTTTGTCGACGGATCAGCGGTACTGTGGGTTTGAAACAGATGAATGTCCTGCTTCCGTAACTGTTTAAATAACGGGGCGGCTTCGCCATCATTCACATCCGGATACCACGTTACAATCGCTTCATCAACGCCATCGTGATCAATGTCGCGAAAACGCCAGTGTCGAGTCGCCTGTGGAGCATCGCTGGCGATGCCCTTGTCGAAGACTTCCATCGGGGCATTCCTGGAGGCTGTCGAAAACGAGACAAGATCCTGCAGAAAGGTATCCTTGTTCCATGCATCACCGGCAAAGTACCAGGCCTTCTCAACGTTGTCTGCGGCTGCCGCCGAAAGGAAGCTGACTTGTCCATTCTGTCTAACGTAGGCGAAACATGTTTCATTTGTAATGAGGGCTGGAAAACTCACCTGCGTCCACGATTCAGCATCCGGTTGCCAGACTCGAGTCCCCCGTTGCTTTGAATTTCCAACAACGACATCCTGAAAACCATCCCGGTCAACATCCAGCATTCGAATACCATTGTCTGTGCCGTTGTTGGCGCGTACCGCTTCCCCGTTCAATAGATACAGGTTCAGCCGATCCGCTGCTTCTCGGAAATTCAAAAACTTCACTTTGCCGCCGTGCTTGGCAACGGCATGATCGATCATTTCCACAACCTGTTCAGCCTTGATCCAGCCGTGAGGATGAAACACAAGGTTGAAGACTCCCTGTTTATGAACGGTGATGTCGAGAGCCGCTTTCCAGTCGTCGACGGTTTGCTGATTGTTGACTCCGTGCAGATGCTGAGCCGACCAGTCGCTGGGGGCCACGCACGGGAATTGCCAGCAGCTGTTGTTGATCACATAGGGATACGGATAATTAGTGATGTAGTTGACAAAGTTATTGTGAACCGTTTCGCCTCGCTTTAATCCCTTCACCTTGTACTTCCAAAAGCGTTCGTTGCCGTTTTCGTCCAGCACCAGTTCGCGAGGAATCGAATCATCTTCCGACGTGAAGAAGTTCATCACCGACGAATCGATCTGCAGAAAGTTGCCTTCCGGGGTCGTGTGCGGAAAAATTTCCGAATAGAACCGCGGGCTGACCGTGTTCAGTGAATCGCAGCACGGAGTACGAAAGGAGACTGGCTTGCTGCCGGGAATTTTTGCCAGCAGGTCGATGCAGCGGTCATAGGTGGACTTGGCCTTCGCAAGATCCCCTCCCTGCAAAATCGGACACGGATGATCGATGGTATGGCATTCGATACTCAGGCCTTCTTCCAGCCAGCTTTGCAGCTGAGGATCATCGGGCTTCACTTCGTTGGTCATAATGCTGACGGGGGCTCGACCATCGATCTGCTTCAAGCGGTTCAGAATCGGCCGCAGGTAGTGTTCATACTTCGCGGTATCACGCATGTCGTCGATGGCCAGCACAACCACGCATTCGACGCCGTCTTCGCCAACCCATTGCGGAGTGATCAGCTTGGGGAAATCTTTGTCGGGATACCAGGGATTGCAATCATTCAGGTGCGACAATCGGTTTGTGTCGTCGGCGGAGGCGGAACACAGCAACATCAGGTAAGTCGCGGCGATCAGGCATCGAAGCATAGATAGTTCTCCTTTTGCGATTTGACTGTGGCGTGTTGTTCCAATGTTGCTGGCAAGGATTTTCTGGCGTTGGAACGTCGGGTTGGCAGGCAGTTTGTCAATTCCGCCTTGACCGGCTGGCTGGCGATTCCGCAGCCTTCAACCGACTGACGCAATCAGTATACAGAATTCCCGTCGTTTAGATCACGCTGGGCAAACAGCTTTCAGATTCCAGCGCCGTCGTCGCGAATATTTGCGATTTTCTGACGAATTGAAAGCGGATGTTCGGCACTCTGTTATGACGCTGCCTTCGAAGCTAGAATCGCACGAGCATTCTATTCCCTGAGTACGAACTTCACCGCTTATGGCCGACTTTCGACGAAAACGATCTCACCTCAAACTGCCCATCTGGACCAGTGCGGTGTTGGCGTCGCTGAATATTACGCTGATGGTGGTGCTGATTGTGCTGTTGGCGAAGCAGCACTCGTGGCTGGCTTTGGTGTTGGGGACGATTGCTTTGGGGATCAGCCTGTTCGGCATCACGTTCTATTCGTTCTTAACGATTAAAGAAATTCAGCTGAACCGTCGGCAATCCAACTTTGTCGACAGCGTTACTCACGAGTTGAAAACACCCATTGCTGCTTTAAGGCTGTACCTTGACACTCTGATCATGCGAGATCTGAGCAAAACCGATCAGCAGGAATTCTATCAAACCATGGAGATCGAGCTGGATCGCCTGGACCGCCTGATTAACCAGTTGCTGGAGGTTGCTCGGCTGGACGCAATCGGCAGTCAGACCGAACCTGAACACGTCGACCTGGGCAAGCTGTTGGTTTCGTGTGCGGAAATGGCGTGCAAGCATCACAAACACGATGTCGCCGAAGTGTTTACGTTTGATATCGCTCCGCTGGCGTTGAATTCACGCCGAATGCTGATGGAAATGATCTTCGGCAACTTAATCGACAACGCGGTGAAGTATGGTGGCGATCCGCCCAAGGTCCACGTGTCGGGGATGGCTCGAGGACGTGATCGAGTACTTATCAGAGTGCGAGATTTTGGAGCGGGAGTTCCGGACGATCAGCGGCAGTCTGTCTTTCAGATGTTCTTTCGAGGCAACGACGAACTGCATCGAACTCGCAAAGGCACGGGACTGGGGTTGTACATTGTAAAAACGTTGGTGGGCATGATGAAGGGGCGAGTTGTCGTACAGGACCCCGCAGAAGGTGAAGGCAGTGTTTTTGAAGTGACTCTTCCCGGTAGAATTTTGACAACTGCTGATAAAGTTGCATCGTTGTCTGATGCCAACATCGACATCAACAGAATTCAGGCAGCGATAACCGACGCTTTACGAACGTCACAGTCAGACACGGAACTCAGCTAGTGTTGAGTTGTCCCGAAGAAAACGTTCCAGATCCCTCAGATTCCAGGCTTGCAACCTTGGCCTCAATAGTAGCCCTCACGTTCCGCGTGATGAATTGTCGCCAATGGCACCTCATTTCACGGCCTCACGTCGATCAAGCCAACTGCAAAAATTCACAGCCGCTCGCAGTCTGCCGTACCAGGTCGACTTGTCCCGGAATCATCGAATATTCACGAAAGTGCAAAGTGCGATGCTCATCACGACGGAGCGTGATGAATAAATTGGTATCACGCAGAACTTTGATAAAATCTGGTGACAGGTCGTGAGCAGTGGCTCAGTTGTGGGTCGAAGGGGCATGCCCAGTTGAGGAAGAAGACCGCCATGAAAATTCTAGTTGTGGAAGATGAAGAAAATATCGCAAAGGGGCTGCGGTTCAATTTCGAACAGGAAGGCTATCAGGTTGTTTTGGCGGGCGACGGCAAAACAGCGCTGGAACGCCACGCCACAGCGGCTCCACCATTCGACCTGATTGTGCTCGACCTGATGCTTCCGGAAATGAGCGGCTATGAAACATGCCGCGAGCTGCGGCGAGTCGACACGGAAATCCCCGTGCTGGCATTGACCGCTCGCACTCTGGCCGAAGACAAGGCTCAGGCGTTTGATTGTGGAGTTGATCAATACATCACAAAGCCGTTTGCCTTGCCGGAACTGTTAAGCCGAGTTCGCAACCTTCTTGATCGGCACCGTCGCAGTCTGGAAAAACGTCCGGCGACTCGAGCTGTTGAAGATGTCGAACGCTTCGGCAACGTACTGGTCGACTTTGGACGCTTTGAACTGCATAACGGCAGCGAGGTGCATTCTCTGACTACTCGCGAAAAAGAATTGCTGCGATATTTTCTGCAATACGACGATGTGGTGCTTTCTCGCAGTCGGCTGCAATCTGACGTTTGGCGAGATTCTACGGAAATCACCAGCCGATCAATCGACAACTTCGTAATGCGTCTGCGAAAAATGATCGAAGTCGATTCCGCGAATCCTCAACACCTGATTTCTATCCGAGGAACCGGGTATCGTTTCATTCGCGATCCCAACAAAGGAAGCGGGCCTGATTCTATGTCGTAACAGTAACTTCGCCAAAGCAACGTTGCATCAGGCAACTCAACCGCCTCAGCCCTAACAAGGGCTGCGCCCTTGACCCAGTGGCGTGGTGATCGGCAAGACATGGAACGTTCGAATCGCCGAGCCGCTCCGTTGTCGCTACGAACAACATGCTCGCATCATTTTGAGTATGACTCTAAAACAAGTAACCCAGACAACGCATATGAATCACAGCAGAACACCCATGAATGTCCTTGGTCTGGACATCGGCGGCGCCAACATAAAAGCTTCGGACGCTGACGGCAGAACGGCTTCCAAACCGTTTGCCATGTGGATTCGACACGCCGAATTATGCGATGTGCTGCAGGAATGGGCGGCGAACGACTTATCAGCTGCGGGTATGCTGCCTGCGGACATGGTGGCATTAACCATGACAGCCGAACTGGCTGACTGCTTTGAAACCAAACAGCAGGGCGTCGAATTTATCGTGCGAGCGGTGGAGCAGGCGTTTCCCGATTTGCCCGTGCAGGTCTGGATGACATCAGGCGAATTCGCAGACCCCGACGACGCTGTCATGCTGACTCCGTTGGTTGCCGCATCAAACTGGCACGCGCTGGCCACATGGGCCGGGCGAGCCATCCCGAACGGTCCCGCTGTGCTGATTGACGTGGGTTCCACCACCACAGACATCATCCCGTTGCTGGACGGCCAGCCTGTTTCGCAGGGCTTGAACGACTTCGAACGACTTTGTGCAGGAGAACTTGTCTATACCGGTGTCGGGCGGACTCCCGTGTGCGCCATCGTTCAGTCGGTTCCGATTGCAGATCAACAATGCCCGATTGCTGCCGAACTGTTTGCCACCAGCATCGATGCTTACGTGATTGCAGAGCAAGTTCCGGAAGATCCGAACTGTAACGACACAGCAGACAGCCGTCCGCTGACTCGAGAACATTCGCTAAACCGGTTGGCTCACATGCTGTGCTGCGACGCTTCTGAAATTGCTGAAGCAGACGTGAAGTTGATTGCTGAACACATCATTGCGGTACAAGTCAACAGTGTTGCCGCTGCCTTCGAAAGAACTCTGCAGCACTTAGACAGCCTGATGCAACAGGAAGGCGGGCGATCGTTGTCTGCAGAACCTGCCACCGTTATCCTCAGCGGCAGTGGAGCAATATTGGGACTGCTTGTGATCAAGCAATTAGGGCCGCAACGTTTTGCCAATTGCCTGAACCTTCCCGACATGTTCTATCGACCAATTTCGGCAGCGGCCTGTGCTTTCGCGGTTGCCAGGTTGGCTCACGACCGCTGTCAGGACGACATGCTGGAAACCTCGCTGTTTTAGGCAGGCTTTCCACGGCAGAGCTGATTAATGAAATCGCAGGTTGAACCGCAGAGTTCGCTGAGGAACGCAGAGGTTTAGTTTGCAGT
>CALFSX010000049.1 GCA_937916515.1 uncultured Planctomycetaceae bacterium
TCATTGCACCACCAGTTGTTGTACCACCGGTTGTTGTACCACCGGTTGTTGTACCGCCAGTTGTTGCACCACCGGCAGTCGCCTGCGCAACAGATCCGGCATTACTATTCGACGATCCCGATTTCGGGGTAGTCACACCGATTCGATCTGTGAACATTGGGAATGCGACACTGGTCCCTTGAGCACCGGTGGCTTCCAGCACAACCATGTTGTCCAGAGCTACGCCGTTCGGGCCGGAGTTGTGTCCATCAGGCACAGGAAGTTCAGGATGATCGAACGGAGCCGCACGCAGCCGCACGCGTTCGTCTGTCAGGGTTCGCATGAATGCGGCAACCTGAGCAATTCGCTCTGGCTTCCCTTCCAGTTGACCGATCCGATGGATGTCATCATCAAGATGCTCATTATTCGGGAAGTCGCCGCCACGTACGTAGAAGTTTACGGCATCCTCCAGAGTGGCATAGTTGCCGGTGTGGAAATACGGAGCGGTCAGCTCCACGTTTCGCAGAGAGGATGTCTTGAAGTGGCCTTCCACCTGGGGAGGCAGATTGAAGTCTGTTCGCAGTCCTGGCCACTGCTGGCCTGCAGCAACCCGCTGATTTTCAGTGGTCACACCTGCTGCAAGTTTTGAAAGGGAAATTGGACCGAACGGAAGGTCCATACGGCCAATACCAGCATCCAGACTCTGATCCTGAACGCCGATGTTGTAGAAGCCGTCGTCGTACAGCCCTTCAGAGGCGTTCGGGAGACTCATCGCTTCAACGGGGTCACCGATGCTGCTCCATGTGCCGCCCGCAAACATTGGTCCGTGATGACATGATGTGCAGCTAAGTCCACCACTCATGAACCGGTTGAAACCCTCCTTTTCATCAAAGGTCAGTTGTGTTTCCTCGCCGCGAACGAATTTGTCAAAACGACTCTGATCGGAAATCAATGTTCTTTCGTACGCCTGCACTGCCAGACCAAAGAAGAGCGCGAAGTTGGCTTCCATCTGAGTCTGGCCAGCCACTTCTCCGCCTGCATAGTTCCAGAACTGCGGCTTAAATGCCTGCCGAATCAGCTCTGCGTAGGACTTATTCAGACCCACACCGTTCGCTGCAACCAACGACGCCAATACGCTGTCACTGGCATGTACCTTCTGCAATCCCAAAGGACGTATGCTGCCATCCAGCATTTTCTTGCCAAGCTCCGGGAGGCTTCGAGCCCCATTCGGACCATGGGCCATTTCCATACTGCTCCCCACAGGGCCTACGGCCTGAGAAGCCAGAGACGAATAATCGATCAGGAAGTTCGTATTCTTGCGGACAACGCCGTTGTTGTTCTCCCACACACCCGCATCCGGGTCCTGAGTTCCGAAGATGTTTTCACCGTTGAAGAAGCGGTTAGCACGTCCGTCCCAGAACTGACGAGCATAGAATGCAGCATTGATGACTGTCGGCGCGTTGCGATGTGCCACCTGACGCGTTCGCGACTCTACGGTTCCATTGAGTGTGAATTTTCCCACCAGCTCCTGAACGGTCGGCGCTTCACCAAGGTCTTTACCAGGAGGATTCACCCCGACGTGATTTTCCTGAACAACACCCTGAGATCCCACGATGTCGTTCAGACGACCATCATTCTCCACGAAATCCGCCAGCGTTAATTCGCGATTGCCGCCGCTGGCCAGCTGATTCTTTGTACGCCAGTCCGCACCGCCAAAGTTATGGCAGGTTGCACAGGCGGTCTTGTTATCGGCTCCGACCTGAACATCCCAGAACAGGGCTTTCCCCAGCTGAATGGCGGCCGTTTCGTCCTGAATCACGATTTCATTAACCGTTCCTAATTTCGTGAAGGAACGATCGACGACGACAGGAACCGGCAATGAGCTCTTATCGAGTACAAACTCCTTGAGTGCCTCAAGGTCTAACTGCCCGAAGGCCCCTTTCAGAAAACCTTCGGGATGAGCCGCAGATTTTACGATCACTTCCAGATTGTTTTTCTTCAGGGCATCAAGGAACTTCTCGGTTACATCCTGCCCCGTCAGAGCACCCGCCCATTCCGGCGAAGCCTCTGCCAACGCGTTTTCCTCCGGCTCAACAAACGGCGCTGCTTCTGTGATCGCCGTCAGAACATTGCCGTTCAGTGTCGCATAAACATCACCTGTCACTGTGTCGCGGATCTCAACAGCAGAGACCTGGTTCGCCTCGAGGAGCCCGGCAATCAGGATCTCAGCATCAAAAGAAGCTCCTGTTACGAGCAACTCTGCCTCTCCTGAAATAATCACTCCATTCGCGTCTCGTATGTCCAGACCATCAGTGAGTCGCAGGCTGGCTGAAGTTTCAAACTCCACTTCACCATTCTCGTTCTCATCGAGTTCCTGTTCCGCTTCTGTGGGCTGTCCGCCCGGATTAATCCCCGAACGGAGTGAGTTGGATTCCTGCAAGTGCCGCTTCGCCAGTGACTGTTTTTCCTTATCCTGACGCTTATGAATTTCCGTCATCTGTCGATGAAGGCCTTCAATCGCCTGATGATTGACCGGCAATGTCGCTGCTGTTGACTGAATCTTCCTGTTCAGACTTTCGCGTTGAATTTCATGCTGTTTCAGAAGTTGCTCCAACTCCTGCTGCTGTCGTTGCAGAGTTGTCTGCAGCGTCTGCTGTGGATTTGTGGTCTGCTGACCATCGCTCGTGCCTGCAAAAGACAATAGCGAGGCAGAGAAAGTTGCGGACAGAAGCAGGGTTGACCATGCCTTCCGTCGACTTTTTCTCGAACTCATAACAAAGTTTCCTAGTGTAAAGGCGTTAGATGAAACCGGTCAGAGTTGCCAACGACTGATTGGTTTTTCAGACAAGAAGGTCACTCAGACAAGAAGGTCACATTGCGGAAATGCAGAATGTGCCTTTCGAGCGTTGTCTAAGTTAGGTGTCCCGACGACCTTTAGCCGCAGCTTTTCCCTTAAATGCGCAACCTGCCTCTGTGGCAAATTTCAGTCAGCATGCCTAACTTGCAGATCCATTTTTGTTGCGCCCAGCTTTCCCTATTTCGCGGCCGGTGATCCCGCTCGGATGCTCTGGGCGTCTCGGATTCAGCTTCGTGCACACGTGCACGGCATGTAATTGTTACCGTTGGTATTTACTCGGCCGTGAGGGTTTTCACTCGATTGCCTGACGCGAAGGGAGCATTGAACGGTGACATATGCCGAATGTCAGCAGTCCGACAAAAGAATGCCAAACAAGGGGGACGTTTCACTGGCAATCCGTGTTGTTGGGTGAAATCAAGTTGCCATAGATTGTGAGGCTTACTCACCGAACGAGCTCTGGGATTCCTGCTGCAACAGGTTGTCTCTGGATTCGCGGCATCGCGACCAGGAAAACCATCAACGGCCAAGACATGTCATCTGACCCACCAGTAAAGCGACGAAAGAAAAGAGATACTGAAAGAGGCAACTCTTCTCAGCATTATCTGATCGCGACGTGCTTTCTGTCGGGTGTGGTCGCTGTCATGGTTCTGCCGTTGGATAAGGTCCGTTTTGGTGGTGCCTGGATTGCTGATACTGCGGAGCAGTCAGCCCCTGCCGAGCCAGAAAATTTCACGGATTCGTTCTGGAATAATTCTCGTCCTTCACGAGGGAATGTCGGAGGTTTGAGCAGAGCTCATCGAGACCAAACTGAAGACGAATTTGGATCAGACTTCAGTCCGGGATTTGACAGCAGCCCGGCCGAAGATTTCGAAGCGATGCGTTTGCGAGACGATGCCGAGGATCTGAATGATCGCGCTGAGCCGTTGTTTGGTGACCGAAGATTAGCCCCACGCGAACGAAGCAGTCGTTCGCCAGGTCCAACTGTGAGTCCTGCCTCCTGGCAGGATCAATCACCTCTGGAAGTTCCTGCGCCCCCGGCCGCTGTATTCTCGGGGTCTGTCATTTCTCAACCTGCTTTTCCGGCCCCAAGAGCATCATCAATCATTCAGCCAGGTCCAGCCACAGCTCAGAATTTTTCGGGAGGTGGTGCGGCGGCGGACTCGGCTCGAATCGTCTTCAATTTTTCTGGTGCTCCGTGGTCTCTGGTCCTGCAGAAACTGGCCGAAGAGGCTGGCTATGCACTGGAAATGAAGACCAATCCCGCCGGTGTTTTCACGTACACGGATCCCGCTGGCCACAGCGTGGCGGAAGCGATTGACATCGTCAACGGATTCCTGATCCGTGAAGGGTTTATTCTGCTGCGTCACGGTCAGCTGATGCTTTTGGTTTCCGTCGATGATGTGCCCACGCATCTGGTCGAGCGACTGACTGAAGAGGAGCTGAAAAACCGAGGACGATTTGAACTGGTGTCTGTCGAAGTCGCGATTAATGAAGCGTCAGCCGGAGATCTGGCGACCGAGCTTGAGCCTCTGCTGACGAAACTTGGAAAGATCATTCCTGTGGCTTCCGCAAATCGCATGGTGGTTACTGATCTGCGAGAGCGGCTGCAGGAGGTTCTCGGACTGATCAAAACCGGAGATATTGAAACCGCCAATATTCGCAGCGAAGTGATTACGCTCAAGAACACGAGTGCTGAAGATGTTGTCAAATCACTCCAGCAAATGCTGGGCAATTCCGTCGCTGTGGCCGCCAATGGCACGAGTGGTCGTGGCAGTGCGGCCAGCAACGGGGCTCCTGTAGTTTCCGTTGCGGAAACCAACTGCGTTATCATTCGCGGACGAGAACCCGCGCTGCAAAAGATTCGCGATCTTGTCTCTGATCTCGATCGCCTTCCGGCTCAGGTTCATATTCAGGCGATGCTGGTTGAAGTTGAACTTTCTGATACAGACGAGTTCGGCGTTGAACTGGGTATACAGGACAGTCTGTTGTTTCGACGCAGCGTGGTGGACGATGTGTTGACAGTGACCGACTCCATCTCTGACCCGGCCACCGGAATCGTGACCACTACACAGCGAATCGTAAATCAAATGACCAATCCGGGATTCAATTTTAATAATGTCCCGATGGGAAACAATACGGCCGCCAACCCCAACCAATTCGCGGGACAGGCGCTGTCCCATCTCAGTGTTGGCCGTATGAACCCGGAAGAAGGTTATGGTGGTCTTGTACTGGCCGCTGGCAACGAATCGCTCAGCGTACTCCTGAGAGCACTCAAGGCGAATCGCAAAGTCAATATTCTGAGCCGACCAACAATTCGCACGGTTCACAATCGCAAAGCTTCAATCCAGATGGGTTCACAGGTGCCTGTTGTGGACGGCGTGTCTTTGGGCCCTACCGGAACAGCCAACCCCGTTGTCCGCCAGGATAAGGCCGGAATCATTCTGGAAGTGACTCCCAAGATTTCAGACACCGGAGTTATCTTCCTGGATGTGAAGGCAGAGAAAAGTGAATTCCGTACCGGCCCTGGTTCCGGTACTCCGATCTTCACGGACGCGACCAACGGCAACGTGATTGAAGCGCCAATCAAAGACATTACCGAAGCCATTGCCACCGTCAACATCACCAGTGGTCAGACTGTGGTGCTCGCCGGCATGATCACATCGGGCGAAGTTGAGGCGGTGCGGAAGATTCCGATCATCGGAGACTGGCCGATCGTGGGTCCGTTGTTTCGTTACGAATACTACACCCATCGCCGCAAAGAGCTTCTGATCTTTTTGACTCCCGAGATCATCTATACCGACGATGATGCGCGTCGCATTTCTCAGAGGGAAATTGAACAATCAAAAATCGACGTGATGTCACTTCCGAATGTGATGACCCGCCCTCATGAAATGCTTTCCGATCCGGAGATTCTCTTTAACGACGCTCAGCCTCCTGCACCCGGTTTCAAACCGATGAATGACTGGTACTTCCCGACCTTACGAAAATTGGGGAAATCGAAAGAAGAAAATGCGCCCGTCCCTGATCGCACGGCCGCCATTGATCAGTTCCTGACACCACGAGTCACCACCGGACATTCCTTCGGATCCTGGTCGGGCGGAATGTCGACCGGTGATATGCCGCCGACAGAAACTTCAGGCAATCAAAACGCCTATGCACCGGGCAACTCGGGCTCGGGCGAAATTGAATACTACCAGTCGTCACCGGAGTTTATTCCTCCGCAAATGTCATCAGGATCCGGCACGAACTCTTCGCGCGGAGGATTTCCACGATGATCTTCATGAACACTGCCCCACAGTCAGCTGTCGAACCGGAAACAACCCCGGACCTTTGCCGGAGTCTCATTTGTCCGGCTCGGAAGGCATCGATTCACTCGGGCCTGACACATCTCCTGTGGCTCATGCTCTGTGGAAGTATGCTCTGCGGGTGCACAATGCTGAATGAAAATGTGCCGCTGCTGAAGAAGTCGAAGAAGTCGAAGAAGTCGGCTCCTGTACAAACAATTTTGACGATGTGGACCTTCTCTTCAGAGGAAGAGCCGGACGGTTCCAAAACTCCAGGCTTCGTTGGCAAAGTGCTGTTTTTCGCCGCGGGTTCCGACAAACCAATCTCGGCAAGCGGTCAAATTGAAATTCAAGTGTATGAGCAGCAAGGCGAACAGTGGCAGCTGCGCAGGAAATTCCTCAGTGAGCCGGATGTCTGGAAACGCAACGAACGCCAGACAGCTCTCGGAACCGTTTATAATGTGTTTGTCCCCCACGACACCACACTTAATCAAAGATATTCGTTGGTCTTAAAGTATCGAAGCTTGGCCGGACAGTTAGTGTCGTCTCCCCATGCTCAACTTCCTTAATCGCTAAATACCTAAACTTAATAATGTCAACATCACATCCAATTCTCATACCTGCTGCAGAAGAGTTTTCCTCTCTCTACTATGAGACGTCTTTCGAATGAAATTGGCACTCTCTACCACTCCCCCTGCTGCAGAAGAGTTTCCCTCTCTCTGTTGTGATCCCGGGACTGCGCCTCTGAAAGACAGTACGACACGCGGTTTAGCTGAACGCGTGACGTACATTTGTAACATTATCTTGATGACCTGCCTGCTCTGCAGTGTTGTCTCAGTTTCCACGGTACAGGCAAAGGGGCAGGAACAACAAGCGGATTCTTCCTCGCCGTCGGTCAAGTATGTTTCCAATGGTCAGTTTTCGATTCCGTTTGAGATCGACCCCGTTAATGAGCCACGCCTGAAAGCTGTTCTTTTATTGCAGGATCGAGAGACAGGCGGATGGAACATCTGGAAGAAAGAGGCCGCTTCCCAAAAGATGTTTTCTTTGACCGGAGTGAAGGATGGGGAATACCGTCTGGCGGTTCGTTCTTTATACGACGACGATCCTGGAGCCATTGAGCGAATTGATATTCCGAGTGGTCCGGAGCTGGTGGTTGTTGTGGATTCGCGTGCTCCAGCGCTGGCCCTGACCGGGTGGAATGAAGCTCAGATCGAGTGCGTTATTGCTGAACGTTATCCGGACCCTGCCAGCATTCGAGTTTTCTCGGTGCCGTCTGCGCCAGGAAAGTCGCCTCAACAGCTTGCAGCGAAAATCACGTCATTCAAAAGCGAGGGTCGCCACTGGATCTGTCGCATTCATTGTCCGCTGCGGGATGGTGTGTCCCGGATTCGAGTGGAGCTGCGCGATCGAGCCGGAAATCTGGGATGTGATGATCTCGCTGTTTCCGGGATTCGCAGGCCCGCGCCGATCGTCAGGTTCTCGGCAGTGGAGAATTCAACTTCCGAAAATGATTCTACGGAGGCAGAAGCTTCTGATGTGGCCTATGAAACTATCTTTCCACCTTCATCCGTGAAGAATGCAAAAAACAAGAAGCCAGGAGCCAAATCAACGCTCTTTACAGATCGCGAGATCTCGGGGATGGGCTGGCAGAATCCGGACGGTCAGCCAAAATTAAAACGAAAACCGCCAGTGATCAGACTGCTTTCCGGAAGCCAGTCGGAGAATGGTGACGAGAACGGATTTGTGTATCCTCAGTTGGTACCACCCTCCTACGAGGACATGGAAACTCTTGAGGGGCCTGATCCTGAAGACGAGGGAACTTATCCGGCCCTGTCAGGTCTGCTTTCGGCCGACGAAACCCCGTCCCTGAATTCACTGGAGCCGATAGGCCCATTTGTTCTGGAGGTACCTCAGGTGCGGTCACGCATTGGAGTGGCGGATGCACTGCAGTCTTCTGAACCCCAGCATGATGCGGCTTCCGTTTCGGACTATGACATTTTGCTGCGGTCTGCTCGAAACAGCGTGGCACTCGGAGAAATCGAACAGGCTCTGACCAGATTCCGTGAATGCATAAATCTTGAGCCCGGTCGCGTGGATGCGCGTCGCGAATATGCTCATCTGCTGGCTTCCCGTGAGCAGTCAGCCGCCATTCCTGTGCTGGAGTCGGTATTGAACACAGATCCGGCTGACAGCAAAACGGCCGCGATTCTGGCCGACATGCTCCTGCGTTCCGGAAAAGTCGAGAAGGCGGAGATCGTTCTGAAGAACGCCAGTGCTTTTATCTCCAGTGACCCGGAATTGAACCGACTGATGGTTCAGGCTCTGATGGCTCGTGGGCGAACGCAGGAAGCCGGAGAATATTTTGATCAAAACATGTCCGGAGCAAACACGTTTGAACCGGCTGTTCGCAAAGAAATGATCTCGACTCTGATGTTGTTGGGGCGTCTGGACGAAGCACTGCCGTTGGCCCAGGCGGCTGCCAACGAGATTCCCGGGGATCTTGCCACGACGAAAGATCTGATCAGTCTGCTGGTTCAGCTCGGGCTGTTTGACGCAGCTGCGGGAGCAGCCTCGGCATTGAATCTTGACGATCCGGATAGCCTCCTGGAAGCGATTACCCTCGTGCGAACCTTGAGCGGGCAGGGGCAGTATGCAACAGCTCAGATGATCCTAAAACGAGCCTTTGAGGTTGATGCGCTGCATCCTGACGCACTGCTGGCAGAAGCGGACCTGTTGCTGCAACAGGGATTTATTGAATGGGCACGCAGTAGTCTTGAAAGAGGTAAGTTCTCACCGGAAGATCCGCGCGTTCTTGAACTCAGAGCCCGAATTCATCTGGCGGCGGGGGAATTCTCCCAGTCGCGTGTCATCATTGGGGCACTTTTGTCTCGAACCTCCGATGTTCCCCTGATTCTGCTTCAAGGGCGTTTGTACGAGGCGATGACGGCGTATGATCTTGGTGAACAGAATTATCAGTCGGCACTGGCAACCTATCCGGAGAATGAAGAACTTCGCAATGCCCTGGCGAATCTCTATCTGCAGACCGGGCATGAAATGAAAGCTTTGGCCGTCCTGGAAAGCAGTCTGCAGCAGCGGTCGCAGAACCCTATGACCTGGAGACTATGGGTTCAGGCCGCCATTCGAAATGGAGAATCTACAAACGCGTTGGCGCGAGTTCTGGCTGAACTGCAAAATCCGGAATGCAGCGGGTTGTTCACTCAGCATCTGCATCGTCTGGCCGGATGCATTTATTTTCATCAGAAGAACGTCGGTGCAGCGACAACAGAATTTGGATTCAGCGGTATCGAAACGAATTGTCCGACAGACGATCCGGAGAGTGCCTATGCCTGCTACATGTCTCTCCTTGCGAATGGTGAGGCGATGCGTGCTGACGTCTTTCTCTCAGGATGTCTGACAAATCCGGCTTTCGGGACACGCCTCGTGGCGATTACCGAAATGAATCAGGAATATCTTCTGGCTAAGCGGATCGTGCTGGAGCTGTCTGAAAGTTACCCGGGTAATCAGACCGTACTCGAACAGTTTTCATCGCTCATGAGTCGCCTTCGTGACCCGTCCGCTCAAAGTGCTTTTGAGGCTTTGCTGCAGCGTGCCCCGCTGAGTGTCCCTGCCCGACATGGCATGGCGTTGATGCACTGGCGAAATGGAGACTTCGAACAGGCCATGCAGCTCTACGACCCACTTCTGAACGACGTTCCTGAACACCGTCACGCCGCTCGGGATCGAGCACGACTGCTTAATCAATGGCAGGGACGCAAGGCCGCGATAGCCGGTTACACAGAAGCTGAGAATGCTCTGAATAATCCCATTCTCTCTGATGTGCATCGAAGTCTGCTGAACGATACCGGGCTGATCCGCAGCAATATCGGTTTCAATTCTCTGTCGACCGAGCAGCTGTTTGCTCTCAGACTGGAACGAGAGGCCACCTTTCTGGCAGAATGGCGCCCGGACAATACGACGGCTGCTCTGAGGCGGTTGCAGAAGTTGAATCCGGACGATAGTCATGCGGCCTTCCTGCTCGCTCAGCAAAACATCAGCATGGGACGATACGCCGAAGCCGCGGATGCTCTGGAAAAGCTGCTGGATCGCGATCCCCTGCATGCTCAGGCGGCGATCGCTCTGGAACGAACTCGTCAGCAATTGCGTCCTCAACTGGGATCACACTTTTCGACATTCTCGCAAAGCGGTCGAAACGGACTTTCGGACATCTCAAGGACTCGCTTTGGAGCCAAATACTTTAAGCCGGTAGGCACAGGAAATGACATTTTCTCGATCGGCTATTCGCACATTATGCTTCGCCCCCCGGGAGGCGATCCTGTTCTCGGGAATTCACTGGATCTGGGATACCTCTGGAACGCAAGTCCCAATTTCAGAGTCAACGCACAAATGAACGTCGAGCAGTATGACGAAGGCTTTTCCACAAAGCCGGTCTTCCTAATCGATGCAAAGCACCGTGTTCTTGATGGATTAGAACTGGGATTCGTCGGTCACATGGAGAATGTTGCAGAGAACTCTGAGTCCATTGCTCAGGATGTCTTTCGTTATGGCATTGGCCCGAAACTGGACTGGCATCTGTCACAGCGGTGGGAGTTAACGGCCGACTACGATATTCAGAACTATTCTGATTCAAACCTTGTGCAGACTTTCAATGTTCGCAATATCTACAAGTTCACAACCGCGCCGCGCCAACTGAGGGGAATTCTGCTCTATCACTTTGAGGATTTCGCAGATCAAACGGTTCGTAATCTAGTTCCTGATTTTCTGCCGGGAACTGTGCATCCTTACTTTGCACCGGACCTGTTCAGCTATGTCAATGTGGGACTGGAATGGCAGCACTGGCTGAATCCCATGACGCTGGGAGAATATGAATTATCATATACAGCCCGTTACGCTTTGCAGTGGGATACACTTCAGGTGTTTTACAATACCTTTGGCGCAGCATTGAACTGGGATTTTACGGATACAATGCGTCTGTCCGTTTCCACCGATCATATCCTTTCGAGGGAATATGACAGTTCCAGCGTCATGGCAACACTGATGATCAGTTTGCCCGGCGGCCGCGACTTCACTCCGAAGCGAAGAAAGTAAGAATCGCAGCTTTGCCAGCACCAGATCTACCACGTGTTAATCGATGAATTCTTCGGACGGACACTCGACAAACTCCGGATGGCCTTCTGAGGAATAGGCATCTTCCTGAAGTCGTTGAAGTTCTCGCAACCACTCTACCTGTAACCAACTGACAACGGCGGTCCATTGTCTTGCGGCCTTGGCATCGCTGGCAAACTCAACAGGTGACTTGAACAGACTCAGGGCCATCGCCCCGTCCGTCTGCCGCCGAACTGTCCCACTGATCAGGAAGTGCATGGTGCGGCAGGAAATCTCCAGCACGAGCACACCTTCACCATGCAAAATCGCTCGGCCAGTCGAAGAAATGTCCAATAAAACACCGGAAGGACTTGCGTCCTTGATCAGGACCGGAATGCGGCGGCTCTCGGTCCAAAGGTACGCTTCAAGATCAGGAATATCCCGCAACGGCACGCGATACTCAGCCCGGCGGTTCTCGTAGGATAAATTGGTAACTCCGTCTTCTTTGATTTGAACAGGCATCATACTGAGGCTCCCAGTGAGAGTTTGCAAAATGTAAAGCGACCTTAACGCCGAAGGGCAACGTCCATGCCGGGATGCCGCAACTTGAGTTTATTGGTCAGGGAGCTTGAGTATCTTCAGCAACCGGGATCAATTGAATCGGTCATAACGACATTGTGTTGTCTCCTGAGATGAACTTCGCCTCTAAATGCTCGCAATCGATACCACTGCACCGGGGAGGGAGCCAAAGAACGTCTCAAGGGATCGTCAGACAACGCGAGGGAAATACCTCCACTAACAGGTAATTATTTCAGGCGGCATGTACTTTATTCAGCGATATCCGGTACTGATTAAACCAAATAGGCTTCACAAAGTCGTTGGAGTTACTGTCGAGAGTTGTGTTTGAGTGAGGGGTGAAAGAGGCGGCGTTTTTTAAGATGAGTTGGTTACGAAACAATGACCAATTCTCCCCGAAATGAATGCCATCCATGAAGAACACTTACCAGAAATCCGGCTCTGAAACAGTTTGCTGCGTCGACAATTCGCAGGCCGCTTCGGAAAGCTCCGCGACCCGCGAATTTGGTGATGTGTTGAGTCAGATTCTGCGAGATGGAGCTCAGGTGATGCTGCAGGCTCCATCCAGAAGGAGATTGATGACTATCTTCACAATCGATCCGCCATTGTTGGCGAAGATGGGCATCGGCTTGTCATTCGGAATGGATCACTTCCTGAGCGAGAACTCATGACTGGTCTTGGGCCGATCCAGATTCGCCAGCCTCGGGTCCGTGATAAGCGACCGGTGGACGAGCGTGAAGTCTTCCACTCTTCGATCCTCCCAAAGTAAGGTGGTGACAGTTTCAGGGACAGGTCATTCTCTTATTCTTTGAGGTTGATGATCTGTTCGAACTGAGCTGGTGTGCAATACTCGATACCTGAATGTCGGCGTTCGAAATTGTAATAGAGGATGTATTGAGCGATCTCTTTTCGTGCCTGCCCACTGCTTGGTAATCGGTCATTTCGAGTTCCGTCTTGATTGTGCCGAAACAACTTTCCATGAATGCATTGTCGTAGCAATCGCCTGCACGACTCATGCTTTGAAGAGCCTCGGCGCGACGCAGAACGGCTCGATATTCGTTGCCGGCATACTGGCCTCCGCGATCGCTGTGATGAATCAATCCCGACGGTGGTTGTCGTTGCTTCACAGCCAATCGCAAAGTTCACAGTACGAGCGACTCAGTCATATCATCGGCCAGATGCCAGCCCACAATGCGTCGCGAGAAAAGATCCAGCAGGACTGCGAGGTAACAGAAGGCTCAGTCGTCCAGAGAAATGTAAGTGATGTCACCGACCCAGATTTCATTGAGCTGCGTTGGAGAGTTCGATTCAAGCAACAGGTTTGGCGAATAGCCTAAGCGGTGTCGGCTGTTCGTCGTCTTTGGTACGAACGACTTCGGCTGAATAGCCTTCAATTGCAGTGTTTTCATGATGTCCGAGACCTTCCTGCGACTGCACACATGCCCCAGTTCCCTGAGGTCTGCGATGACCCTTCGAGCTCCATAGCGACGTCGATGTTTCTTAAAAATGACTCTTGTCAACGGTGAGAGCTCGTCGTCCTGTTTGTCAAAGATTGTTTGAGACGCATTCTTCCAGGCATAGAAAGCGGTGCGGTTCACGTCCAGAATTCGACATGCGTTCGCTGTGTCACAAACTCTGTAAACGGCGGCGGGAAAGTGTGGCGCTTGGCGGGCGAAAAGTGCAGCGCTCG